>JAJZAN010000126.1 GCA_021799435.1 Bacillota bacterium
TCAGGGACCGGCCGCGCGGCGTCTTGCTAGAGATGATTCGCCGTAAAACGGCCCCCATTGCCATCATCACCCAGGAACTCGATCCTGTTCTGACCTTGGGGGCTATAATTGGCGGGAAGCTTTATGAGCGTCGGCCGGCGGTGATTACGGTGTCCCTGAAGATTTTTAACGTTTGGCGGCAGCAACCCGAGTGGCAGTGGACCGTGTTTGCCAGGTCAGCTCGGAGATTGAATTCGAGAAGGAGTGAGGAGACATGATTGGAAAAAACTTTATTGGCGGCGAGTGGACGGCACTCGACGCACACGTGGTGGTACAGAGCCCAGGCGACATCTCCGATACGGTGGGAAGCATGGGGTTTTCGACCGCCCAGGATGTGGCGGCGGCGGTAGAAGCAGCTATGCAGGCGAAGACGGCGTGGCGCGATCTCGGTGCAGTCAATCGCGGCAACCTTCTATTCCAAGCCGCTGCGATTGTCGAGGAGCATGCGGAAGAGTTGGCCCAACTGGCCACGCGGGAGATGGGGAAGCCTATCGGGGAGATGCGTGGGGAAGCCCTCCGGGCGGTGGCCATCCTCCGCTACTACGCCGGCGAGGGGTATCGCTCGGTCGGCGAGGTCATCCCCGCCGCCAACCCTATAACCTTGCAGTACACCACCCGTGAGCCATTAGGGGTGGTGGGGGTCATTACCCCGTGGAATTTTCCGTTGGCGATTCCGATGTGGAAAATCGCGCCGGCCTTAATCTACGGCAATACCGTGGTCTTTAAGCCGGCGGAATGGTCGTCGCTGGTTGCTGTGCGGATGATGGAACTCTTGGCACCGGTATTTCCTGCGGGTGTTCTCAACCTGGTTCTGGGCCTGGGCCGGGAGGCTGGCGAAGCGCTCATTCAGCACCCGGGAATTGACGGCATTACCTTTACCGGTTCAGCCGCCGTGGGGGCTCATGTGGCCGAGACCGCCACGCGCCGCGGCATAAAATATCAAACGGAAATGGGCGGCAAGAACCCCGTCATTGTGGCCCGCGACGCCAATTTGGATTTGGCGGTGGATCTGGCCGTGTCCGGCGCCATGCGGTCTGCGGGGCAAAAATGCACCGCCACATCACGGGTGATTGTGGAAGAGGCGGTGCATGAGCCGTTTCTCGAAAAGCTGGTCGCCGCCGTACGGGCCCTCAAGGTGGGCAATCCCCTTCAGGCCGACACGTATGTGGGACCCGTGGTGTCAAAGCCGCAGTTTGAGAAGATTCAAGGCTATATCGAGGCGGGACTCCGGGACGGCGCTCGGCTGGTGGCGGGCGGGGAGATGCTGGATCTCGATGGCTATTATGTGCCTCCCACCGTATTTGACCGGGTTCACAGCCAGGCTGTGATCGCTCAAGAGGAGATATTCGGACCCGTGCTAGGGGTGATCCCGGTTGGGGATATGGATGAAGCGATCCGGACTGCCAACAACATCCGCTACGGGCTCAGCGCCTCCGTCTTTACAGGCAGCCTGGCCACGGCGCTCCGTTGTGTTCGGGAGATTGAAGCGGGGCTAGTACGCGTCAACGAGGAAACTGCCGGCGTGGAACTGCAGGCTCCCTTCGGCGGTGTGAAAGCGTCCAGTTCCCATTCCAGAGAGCAAGGGCGGGCGGCCATCGACTTCTACACGCATGTCAAAACGGTGGCGGTGCGGGGGTTATAGCGATTTGACCCGTCCCAGAGCGGGCGTCACGTCGATGCGGCACGGCCGCAGGTCCCTGCCGAAGTCTATTTCTCGGGTCACACAGCATAGAGAAAGGCAGGAGGCGACTCCTGCCTTTTGACCTGGGTATAGAATCTCATCTCGGGTTTCGAATCTCTATCGGAGAGGGCATCACGTGGGAATGGAGGAATAGCGATGGAACAAGTGACCTTTGAGTACACGTTTGTGAGCGGCCACTCCGCTGAAGATATTGTGGAGAAGGCCAACCAGTTGGGCCGGGAGGGTTGGGAAATGGTGTCGTGCTATGTGCTGGAGGCGGGCAGTTTCAACCGTACTGTGGCGACCGCCTACTTCAAGCGGCGCATCGGTTAGGAGTTTCCCGCCCCCCAGCGAGCAAGATTTATCCGATTTGACACGCTTTTCTGGAAAAAGTGTATAGATAAGAGGATTTTCTTTAGTTGGTGAAGAATAAGCGCGAAACTGGATGCTGATTGTCGTTTGTTGATGAAACTCTGTCATCAGGAGGGACTTCTTTGAACCCTGCCCGCGACAATGTCCACCCCATTCTTGTCTCTTCCGTCGACAACACCGCAGATGTGGCTTTGATTTGTACGCCCGATTTAATCGTGGAACGACTAAACCTGGTGGCTCGGTCGTTCCTTGCGATTGATCGGGGGACAAGCCTATTAACGGTGGTGAACCCAGAGGATGCGGAGATGCTGGGGGACGCCATTTCGCGGGAAGAAGGCACGATCCTTCATGCACGGATTAACCAAGCGGGGGCCTGGCGCCTCTGCCGGGTGGGGCTCACACCTTTTGCCCTGCCGGATGGCATCCTTTGGCACATGCGGATGGTGGATGTCACCGATGTTGTCCTGAACGCCCGTTACAACCAGACCATCCTTGCGGCCAGTCTGCGATTTGGCTGGGCGGAATGGCATGACGTGCCACCCGGCCGCAATACGGTCTTTTCTCCTGAGGCGTATGCGATCGTGTTTGGCCACAAGGTGGCAGAGCCCCGACAAGTCCTCTGGGACGACCTGCGGGCCGTGTTCCATCCGGAGGTCGACTATGACGCCCTCATGCATCAGATTCGCGAGGCTGGCTCGCGCGGTGAAAGCTATCGCCTGGAGTTTGCTGTGGTGCATCCGGACGGGCAGGTGCATTGGATAGAATCGCTCGGGGCGGCGTCCGAAGGGTTGGATGGCCGTCGCATCTATGGGGGCCTGTTGCGCGATATGACGCGGGATCGCGAACAGGCGCTGAGGTTGATTCGCGCCCGACACGCCGAGTCGCTGAGGATCTTGGCAGGGGGCATCGCCCACGACTTCAATAATAAGCTGCAGGTGATCATCGGTCACTTGTCATTGGCTCAGGACATGTTGGAGACAGAATACCGCGACGGGTCGGAGCAGGTGCTGCAATCCTTAAACTGGGCGGCCGAGGCGGCAGATCAAGCCCGGACGCTGGCCCGGGAACTGATGGCTTTGGCGCGCAACGCCCCGGCTGAATCCCGTCCCATCCCGGTGCAGGATCTGGCCGCCGCGACCCGGGCAGTTCTGTCCAATCGACCGGCCATCGGATTCGAGTTGAAGCTTCCGGATGGATTATGGTGCGTTGTCGGGGACCGCACGCAAGTTGCGCAGGTCATTGAGAACATTGTCTATAACGCCGTGGACGCCATGCCATCGGGAGGCACTATACGATTCAAGGCGCAGAACCTCCCGCAGGGCTCGCAGAAGCGGGTCGAAATCCTAATTTCCGACAGCGGCCCCGGCATCCCGGAAGATCTGCGCGAGGCCATCTTTGATCCCTATTACAGCACCAAGTCGCACGGCCACGGGCTGGGCTTGGCGACCACCTATGCCATCGTGCAGCAGCACGGCGGGTCGATTCAGGTCGAGACTTCCGAGTGGGGCGGGGCCTGCTTTCGCATCATCCTTCCAGCTTGCGACGGAAGAGCGCTGGAGACACTGCCGGGACGCGCACACCCTATCGCCACCCTCAAGGGACAGCTTCTGATTGTGGACGATGATCCGATAGTTCTGGCGAGTGCCAAGGCCATGGCACAGAGTTTTGGACTCGATGTCGCGGCGGCCGCCAGTGGTCCTGAGGCGTTGGATTGGCTTGGAAGTCACCCGTGCGACATGGTTCTATTGGATTGGGTGTTGGGGGATCCAATGAGCGGGCGGGAGGTTCTGGACATCTTGAGGAAGACCCATCCCGGCCTGGTCGTGGCCGTTTCCACGGGATTTGCCGATGTGCCCATCCCAGCTGGAGTGCCAGGCCTGCCCAAGCCTTACACGCGGCAGCGCTTGGGGGAAGTCTTGGCCGATCTATTATTCCAACCCGGGATGGATAACTAATCGAGACGCCTCACCGAGTGGCCTGGAATTAGGGAGAGCGCGGGCTTTTTGCGTGGGGATCTTTTCCCCCAGCACCATCCGGCCCATTTGATCTGACCGCGAGACATTGATGCCATATATTCTGGAAGAGACCCGGCTGTTTGGCCGCGGAAGGTCTGCCGTTGGTCCGTCCCCTGGTGTTAGAGGCCCCCGACGACCCTTCGGTGGTTGGCATTGATTTTGCGTACGACCTAGGTCCCGACATCCTGGTGGCGCCCATCGTGACCGGCCGATCGACAGCGCTTATCGCTCTCTCGAAAGGGCATTGGCAGTCGCTGTATCGCCCCCACTGTCGCGTCCCGCCCGCTGACCCTGCGCGGGCAGCAGGAGCTCCCGTCCCCTGCAGCTGGGCGTGCGTCTCTACAGATTGCGCCCAGCTCTTCCTGGGCAGCCATCAAGGTTGTTTATTGACAGGCCGTGGAGGTTTACCGAGACTGTGGTAAGAGGTCATACCTATCGTGAGACATAGGGGGCCAAACCGGGAGGGATTATGGTGTTTGAACCGGTGACCGACAGCATATCCTTGCGAGACCGCGTGGTACAGGATATCCTGCGCAAGATCGAGGGCGGGGAGCTGAGGGCAGGAGACCGTCTGCCGCCTGAGCGGGAGATGGCCGCTCAGTTCCATGTCAGCCGCGCCACCGTGCGCGACGCCTTGCGGACCCTGGCTGCCCTAGGGGCGCTCAGCATTGAGCACGGACGGGGCATTTTTGTCCGGGCTGGCGAGGGGGTGGCCCTGGGCGAGGCGCTTTGGCGGCCGATGGTGATGGAGGCTCAGACCATTTCCCATCTTTTCGAAGTGCGCTGCAACCTCGAGACGGCCGCCGCCGGCTGGGCTGCCCGGCGGGCCACAGAACAGCAGCGGCAGCATCTGAAGCGCATTGTGCTTAGCGTCAAGGAGCAGATGGAGGAGGGGGGCACTGTACCTCCGGAGGTGCTGGCGGTCGCCGATCTGGAGTTTCACGGCGCAGTCCTGGACGCTAGCCATAATCCTGTTGCCGGCCGGATTATGCTAAACCTCTTGGACGCCTTGGAGGATGCTCGTCGGCACAGTCTTTCCATTGAAGGCCGCGCTTTTAAGTCGGTGTTGGACCATGAAGCCATTGCGGACGCGATTGTGCACGGCGACGCCCCGGGCGCCGAGAGAGCCATGCAGCTCCACTTGGTGGGGGTTGAGTCCGAAATTCTGCACCACCTCCAAGAGATCCGGGTGGCTCGCTAACCTTGCGGAACCTGTCTCTAAGTGCACGGGTTAAAAAATCTCTGGCATCGACCGGGCGCTTGCGGAGTCAACGCGAGCAGAAGCGCATGACACCGATGGTTTGACAGCCGGTGAGCGTTGCCATCCAGGGCACATTTGTCAGGGCCGGATTGTAAAAGTAGAGGGCATGGGGGACGGGATTTCGGCCGGACATCGCCTGTTTGGCGGCACGCCAATCAGAGTGGCTTGGACGGGCGATGGCCCAAGTGCCGGCCGCGACGGTTTCAAACTGGTTCGGTTGATGCAGCACCGCCCACCATCGATGCGGAAAACGCGGTGACTTGAGGCGGTTTAGCACAACTGCTGCGACAGCCAACTTCTCCAGATATGGCTGGTCACCGGCTTCTGCCGCCACCAGTTGAGCCAGCCAGAGGCGGTGGCGTTGCAACACCCGGGATACATGCATGGCCGATGCGGTCACCGCGGACCGAGAGAAGTGATGACGGCGGATAAGCTGCCGTTCTGCCCAAGGTTCGTCCATAGCGAGCATATGTCCGGATCGTGGATGGTGCGGGGCCGCGGATACTACGGGACCGCGGGGAAGCAGCCATAACAGGGCGCTGCCCGCAAATACTGCCAATCCAGCCAGCATTGAGCGAGGTCGTATCGCGAGTTTTCGAGTATAAATCGAGCAATCCCTCCTTCATGCCTTCGTATTGTACACGATGTGTCAACATGCCTTTGTCCGCCCTGGTGCCGGATTGATAGTTAAAGGGTTTAACTATAAAATGCCTTCATGAATGTAAATCCGGACGATTTAGTCGAGACGCTGGCCGACGATTTGTGGCAAATGTGGCGAATGTGGAGTGAACGCTCCTATACCGGAGAGCGAATCACAGCCGAGCAATATTGGATTCTTCGCATGCTGGAGCGCGAGAGATCCATGACCGTGTCTGGGTTGGCCAAAAGGCGCGGGGTGACGCCGGCGGCCATGACAGCAGCCACGCGCCGCCTAGAAGCGATGGGTTGGGTTAGCCGGGTCAGGCCGCCCGAAAATTTGCGCAAGGTGTTAGTAACCCTGAGCGATGCCGGACGAGAGGTTTGGCTCAGGGTATCGACTGAGCGGCGGCGGGTCCTGGCCCACTTGCTTCGTGCCATGACCCCGGATGAACAGGACACCCTGTACAGGATTGCCCGCAAGATGCGCACACTCTTGATGCCGGTCGACGGTCTGCCGGCGCCGTCGGGGGAGGACCACGATTATGGCCAATCCAACGAGTAGCCGCCGACTGAGACGCTCCACGCTGTGGATTTTCGTGCTGACGTTAGTGAGCCGCATCAGCGGATTCTTGCGCACCTCCATTTTGGCGGCGGCATTCGGCACCTCCATGAATACCGACGCCTGGGTCATGGCGTCGGCTTTGCCGAGCCTTTTGTTTGGATCGGTGAACCAAGCCGTAGTGGTCTCGACCGTGCCAGCCATGACCGATGCCCGAGCCCATGAGAGTGACGCGGAATTGCAGCGCTTTATCAGTCAGGTGTGGACGATGCTGATTCTGGGAGCGCTGGTCATGACGCTTTTGGGCGAGCTGTTCGCGCCTCAAATTATTGGTTTTCTGGCCCACGGCTTTCACGGGGCGAAGCGTGAACGAACCATCCTCATGACCCGCATTATGATTCCGTCGATTGTGTTCTGGAGTTCGAGCGGCTTTTTGACGGGTATTCTGCAGGCAGACGAAAACTTTTTTGGATTGACGCTCGCACCATTGGTGGCGAACCTAGTCCAGATTTTTAGCATCTTAGTGCTGGCTCAACTGTTCCACCCGCATATCGAAGGGGTGGCGGTGGGCTTTACCCTCTCCATCGCCATGCAACTGGCCCTGCTTCTGCCCCTGTTGCGGCGGCGGGGCGTGAGGCTTCGACTGACGTTTCGATTTGACCATCCCCGCATTCCGAAGCTGCTCCGGTTGATGGGGCCGTACTTCATCCTTAGCAGCGCTGGCAACATCGAGCTGATTACCGACCGGATGCTGGCATCCTATATGGCGGTAGGCAGCATCTCCGCCATGAACTTTGCCTTTACGGTCAGCCAAGTGCCCTTGGGAATTATTATTGCGCCCGTGATTACCCCCATCTTTACCCGATTGGCAATGCATCACAGCGCATCGGAGCGCCAGGCGTTTTCGGGTTTGGCCATGCGGGGCATGCGCTGGGTGTTGATGCTGGCCCTGCCGCTTTCCCTGATTCTCTTCATCATGAACGTGCCGATTCTGCGGTTTGTATACGAGCGCGGCCACTTCAATCGGGCCTCCTTGCATCTCACGTCGCATCTCTTTGTCTACGCCATCCTGGCACTGCCGGCCAATGCCCTGGCCACGTACCTGCAGCAAATCTCGTTTGCCACCAAGGACACCCGCCGCCCCGCCCGCTACAGTTTAGTCGGGGTCGCCGTCAACATTGCGGGGAATTTGACGTTGACGCGATTTATGGGGGTATATGGGCTGGTCTTTGCCACCACGATCGCCAACTGGACCAATTGCATCCTCCTGACGTCGTCCTACAATGTGCGGCGCCACGTGGGTCGGCAGCTGCCCTTTGTGGGATCGCTGGCACTGGCCGGCGGGGTCATGGCGGGCATCCTGCTAGGATTCCAGTGGCTGTTGGATTTGAATCATGTCCATGAAACGTTCCGCCTGGTGGGAGGTGTCGGTCTGGCAGGTGCGGCGGCCATGGGGGTGTTCGCAGGTCTATTGCTGCTATTAGAGGTGCCGGAGGCTCGCCAAGTGCGGGACTACGCCCTGCGGCGCTTAAAGCGGGGGCTGGCGTTGGGCTAGGGGCATCCGGCAGGGCGCCTTTTCTTGATTGTTCATAGCACCTCTTCGGAGATAGGCGTAAACTCAAAAGATGTGAGGGAAAGGAGGGAAAATATGCCGAACGGCGAGCTTGTGCGAGAACTCATCGAGTCTCAATCCGAGGCTTGGGAGCAGGTTCTGCGAGAGGATTTAACATGGCCTTTCACTGGACGCGTGCTCTGCATCGGAAGTGGATCTTCATATCATGCCGCCCTGACGACCGCCTTTTTGGCCCGCAAGTCAGGCATGGACGTGACCGCTATGCCAACCCAGGATGTGATTCTGGAGGGCGGGTCCGCGCTCAACCCATTTGACGACGTGGTGGTCATCTCCCAATCGGGAGAGACCACTGAGGCGCTTCTGGCTGCGGATATGGCGCGGGCATACGGAAAGCAAGTGTGGACGGTGACGTGCCGCGACGACGCGCCATTGCTGTCCCACACGGAAAACTCCTTGGCGTTGCCGTATGCACATGATCACACGGTGGTGATGATTCGTTCGTTCACGTGCATGCTGCTGGCGTTTGAACGCATCTTGGCCCGGGGCAACTCCGAGGTGATGGAGACGCTGGAGCACATGGTGTCGGAGAGTCATGACTTCGTGGGCGCGGCGCACACAGTAATCGGCCAGGTGATGGATCCGCTTCCCAGACGGGTCTACATCTTAGGGGCGGGGGTCCGCCACGGCATCGCGTTAGAAGGCGCATTAAAGGCATTGGAAATGTCAAACGAAAATGCATCCGCTT
>JAJZAN010000021.1 GCA_021799435.1 Bacillota bacterium
GGCACCGCCTAATCCATCGATAATGGTGCCATTATATAAGTAGGTCAGACTCATCTTATCTCTCCCCTCAATAAGGGCTACTTCGCCGCCTCGAAAGGGAACTCCTGCCCAGTGCCGCGGCCCTCTGTGGGGCTGCCCAATTTGTGGTATAGTGCCAACGAACCTTAGGACGCGGGGGAAGAATCATGAAGGGTACTTGGATACGATTTGCAGTACGTCATTACTGGCTAGTCATCATTCTTTGGCTGGTGCTCATCGGGGCCACCCTGCCGCTGGCCGTCACCGTAACAAAGCATCTCACGACCAACGGTTTTGAAGGTCAGCACACCCAGGTGCGATGGGCGACCAACACTTTGAATACCATTCACCCTCCGCCGGCGCCGCAGCCCTTTTTAATCGAACACTTATCCCGAGCCCGGTCGGAGGACGTCGGTCAAACGCTTGAGATACCACGGTCAGCGTTTCACCGCGTGGACCATCAGGATACACTCTTTCTGCCACCCAAGACACTGACGATGTCGCAGTCGCACCAGTTGGAGAGTCGTCTCAAGGCGCAAGGCGCCCAAATCAGCAGCACAGGGCAGCTGTCGATTGGCAAGATGGTAACGCATGACGCGTCGCACACGCTCACCTCCAGCGGCGTCGTCGCCATGCCAGTACTGGCGGTGCTCCTGCTGATGGTGTTTGGATCGGTGGCGGCCATTAGCCTTCCCTTAATCATCGCCCTGGCGGGATCGGAAATTTCCCTGGCCGCCGTCAGTCTTATTTCGCGCCATATGCAGCTATCCGTGTTCTTGACCGACATCGTGAGCTTTCTGGCCTTGGGCGTGGGTGTGGATTACGCACTTTTTATCAGTACCCGCTTTCGCCAGAACCTGGACGAGGGCCAACCTGTCATGGAAGCCATCGTCGATGCCATGGGGCACGCCGGGCGCTCGGTGCTGTACTCCGGGATCGCAGTGGCCCTGGCCGTCGCCACCTTGATGTTCGGGAGTGACGCGTACTGGCGCGGCTTGGCGGTGGGCGGCGCAGTGGCCATTTTCGCCGTATTGCTGGCGACCCACACATTGCTGCCGGCCATCATGGCCGCCTTTAACCAGCGGATCCACTGGGGTCGAATTCCACGCCCAGATTTCCACCTCTGGAGCGCTCTCTCGCGGGCCGTCACGCGCCGCCCCATTTGGGCTATCCTCATCGCTCTGGTCATTTTGGTGCCATTTGCCCGGCTCGCGCCGCAAATCCGCATGAGTACGCCTGCCAACTTGGCCACCATGTTGCCGCCGAGCAACCCGCTGCGCTTGGCGGTTCAAAAGCAACAGGCTGTTCAAGGGGCGGGCACCATTGCCCCGATTGCCGTCGTCGTCCGCTATCCCACCGCCATCGGAGACTTGAACAGTTGGCAACGTGTCGATCGGTTGACGCGCCACCTCGAATCGCTCCCCGACGTGGCCAAAGTTGCCTCCCCGACTAACCTTCATGTACCCCTGCCTGAATTGGCGATAGCCTCGCAGCATCCTGCGCTGGCGCCGACCGCGCTAAAGCAGGGATTGAAGAATTTCCTCACCTCACAGGATCCCCGATTGGTCGTCGTGTATGTGACGGCCAAGACAGGTCCCAACGAACCCGGTACGAGTACCCTCGTGGGGCGGATTGATCGCCACTTGCCGCAGTGGGTGCCACCTGGCACCCGAGCCGCGGCTGGGGGATTGGTGCCGGTATTGAGAAGCTTCAATCTCTTGACCCAGAGCCGCATCCCATGGATTGTCGCGTCGGCTTTGATGGTGGCGCTGGTCGTCCTGACGGTTGCCACCCGATCCCTCGTACAAGCTCTCTTGGGCGTGATCTTTGATGGGTTGGTCGGTTTGGCCACGGCCGGGTTCATGGTCTTCGTCAACCACCACCAGTTACTGGGACTGGAGCGTCAGCCTTTGGATTCGTCCATCACGCCCTTGATTTTTGTGCTCTTGTTTGGCCTCTCCATGGACTACGAGGTTATCCTGCTGCACCGCATGCAGGAACGCATCAGCAGCGGCTCGGATCCACGGGACGCGGTACGGCAGGGGCTCGCCACCACCGGAGCCATGATTACCGGAGCCGGGATGATTATGGTGGTGGTTTTCCTAGCGCTGCTCATCAGCCCGCTGCAAATCATGAAGACCCTCGGCATCGGGCTCTCGTTTGCCGTCCTGGCCGACACTTGGGTGGTGCGCTCTCTGTTGGTGCCCAGTACCACAGCGTTATTGAACCGGTGGGGATTCTGGCCATGGAAGCCTAAAGCGAGCGCCAGAACCTCCTTGCAAGAGTCGTAGTTGGGTATAAACTGGTCCGCCTCCGCACATGCCTAATGAGCCATCAAAGTTTGGACTCGTGGAGGATGACATGCGCATGCGTGCTGCAATTTTTCTGGCGGCCGCTGTCGTCGGTATAGCCGGCAGCGTTTGGACCTTTCACCGCCCGCCCGCTTCCATGTCCACCGTCATAGTGGGCGGGTCGGCCGCTAAGGGCTGGTTTGACCAGTCTGGCCGCGGTTATATCGAACGAGCCTTGCTGAGCTATGGAAATGCCGCCCGCGTGCAGTTTCGAATTGTCAATCACGCTATCCCGGGGGCTCGCGTGCTCAACCCGGTGGTGCGACGCCACTTTGCCGACTGGATACCCCAGGGACGGGGCCTGGTCATCATCGGATGGGGCTTGCTCAACGATGTCCGCCGGCACACGCCCCCCGGACGGATCGGTCCGATCGTACACGCAGAGGTGGGCGCTGCCCTTCGCGCCCGGGACGTGGTTCTTCTGGTCAGTCCGTCGGCCACGCGCTCCACGTTCACGATTGCCCGCCACATCCAACCGGCGATGTGGCGGGAGGAAGTGCAAGCGGCTCAAAGCTATCAGAGCCCCAATGTGTACGTGGTTAACGTCATGAATCCGGAAAAGCGATGGATGTTGGGCCACCACGTGGGATACCAGGCGTTTATGCAGGGGCTGTGGGACCCGAACACCCGCGGACACCAACTGGCCAGTCGGATTCTGGAGAGACGCTTGGAAGAGACCTGGCACAATCGGGTGCCGCGCTTTCGGGGCCGAAATCCGCTGAGCTGGCTGTGATCAGTGATTCCGGAGTGGTTTCATAATACCGCTTTAGAATGCGATTAGGCTGGACCATGCTGTGTCATGCTATGGAGGCAACTATTATCCGGGAAAGAGGCAATGGTTCATGCCGAAAATGATGGGAATGAACAGTACCCAAATTCGGTGGCTGTTCTTGGCGGCCGGCGCTTGGCTGATTCAATCGTATGACATTGGTCTTATCAGCGTTGTGCTGCTGCCGTTTAAGACCCAGTACCACCTCACTGCGGGCGATGTCGGGTTATTGGCCGCGTCAGCCACGGTGGGCATCGTCATTGGGGTGGTGCCGTCAGGACAGTTGGCGGACCGGATTGGTCGCAAGCGACTCTTGGTCACGGCCTTGCTGTGGTACTCGGTTGTTACGGTGCTCACGGGCTTTGTGTCATCATGGCAGGCCGTATTGGTCCTGCGATTTGTGGCCGGGCTGGGGTTAGGGGCGCTGTTTCCTCTGCCCTATACCCTGCTGACAGAGCTGGCACCCGGTCGGGTGCGCGGCCGGGTGGTAGGGATTCTCGACGCATTCCTGTCGGTCGGTTATTTTGCAGCCCCGTTAATCGGCGGGTGGATCGGGGCGGCAGGATTAGTGCATGGATGGCGAACACTGTTCTTTCTCGGCGGCGTGGGAATCCCGTACGCGCTGCTGCTCATTTGGATGATGCCAGAGTCGCCGCGTTGGCTGATGGCAGTGGGCCGACAGCGCGAGGCGGAGGCCATTTGGGCACGAAGCGGCCAGGAGCACGAGCCCGTACCTGTGGGCAAGGGCACGCGCTTTCCTCTTACGGTGGTCTTTCGGCGACCGTATCTTCGCCGGACCATTATGGTGTGGATTGCCTTTCCCTCAATTCTGTTTGTGTTTTACGCCATCATGACCTACATGCCATCCATTCTCACCAAAGAGCATTTGAAGACTTCGGTGGCGTTGGAGTTCGCCGCCTTCATCATGCTGGCTTCCATCCCAGGAAAGCTCTTTGAAAGTTGGCTGGTGGAACACGTGGGGCGAAAAACTGTGATAGTCTCCTTCACGCTGCTCGCCGCACTGGCGGCTCTGCTGTTTCCCGGAGCCCACAGCGGTCCGGCCATTATTCTGGTCGGCATGATGCTGGCCTTCTTCGGCATAGCGGTGGACCCGGCTATGAAAGTGTATGCCGCAGAGCAATATCCCACACCGATTCGTTCCACCGGAGTAGGCATGGGAGAGGGCATTGCCCGTCTCTTAGGCGGTGCCCTGGCGCCGTACATCATGGCCCTGATTTTGGAGAATGCGGGAGTCCGCGGCAGCTTTATCTTTGTCGCCTTGTCGGCTGTGCTCGGTGCTTTGGCCGTGGCTGTTTTGGGCCAGGAAACTCGTGGGCGCGCCCTGGCTGACCACGTCGAAGGATTAGCTGTGCCGCGAAAGACCCCGAGGCTTCGATGATGAAGACCATCGCCGCGCTACTCGAGCAGCATCCCGCCAGCGCGATGTTCTTGGCGCGAGCCGATGGGACCAGGCTGACATTCGGACAGGTTCGCCATGACGTTGATCGGAGACGCACCAAGCTCATTGACTCGCGAATCGGAGTCGGTCGGACCGTTGCCCTAAAAGTCCGGGACCCCGTGGAATTCGTGTTGTGGCACCTCGCCGTTTTGGAAAGCGGCGCCGTCTCGGTGCCGATTAACCCCTTGGCCCCCGATGACGACATCCGGCACACACTGAAGGTGGCGCAGGCTACTGATTGGGTTGATGGAGACCATGATCCGCACGCTCTGGAGGTGAGCCACCGGTCTTGGGTCGCTCCAGGACCGGGCGTCATTCTGTTGACATCCGGGTCTACGGGCCATGCCAAACCGTGCGGTTTGGCATGGCCCGCGTTGATGCATACCGCCCGACATGTGGTCGCGGCCCACCGGCTGACAGAGGCCGACTGCGCATTTTCACCACTTCCGCTGTTTCACATCAATGCGTTGGTGGTGGCGGTGCTGGGCAGTCTTCTAGCCGGCTCCCGATTAGTGCTGGCGGAGCGATTCAGTGCCTCCGCCTTCTGGGGGATTATCGAAGCCCATGACGTCACATGGGTTAATGCCGTGCCTTCGATTCTCAACGTGTTGGCAGCGCGTACGGAACGTCCTTCTGCGGCAACTCGGCTTCGCTTCATTCGCTCGGCCTCAGCCCCCTTGCCGGAGGCCACGCGTCAGGCGATCGAGACCCGTTTCCACACCGGGGTGGTCGAGACCTATGGGATGACGGAAGCGGCTAGTCAGATTACGGCCAGTCCGCTGCCGAATGAGGGCGCTCGCCCGGGGTCGGTGGGCCTGCCACACGGGATTGAACTCCGTGTGGTGGATCGTCATGGCGCCGAGCGCCTCCGGGGAGTGCGCGGCATGGTGGAAATCCGAGGACCCAGCGTGATACGGCCGGACTGGGGACCCAATAGCTGGGTGGGCCGGGCCCTTCACGACGATTGGTATCCCACGGGCGACTTAGGCCGCGTTGACCAGGACGGCTTCCTATACCTGGAGGGCCGTATTCGCGACATCATCAACCGGGGCGGAGAAAACATTTTCCCCCGCGAACTGGAAGAACAGCTTTTGGCCTATCCGGGGGTGATTGACGCCGCGGTCGTAGGACGGCCGCACCCGATTTTGGGCGAAGTCCCGGTGGCCTTTGTGGTGCCTGATCCCAAGAGACGCCTCGCCGAAGAAGACTTGCGGACCTGGATGACTGCTAAATTAGCCCGCTACAAGCTCCCCAGCCAGTACATCGTCTTGGATGAGCTGCCCAAAGGTCGGACGGGCAAGACATCGCGGCCGCTTCTGCGGAGGTTGGCTGCGGCGGACGACCCCCATGCCTGACCGTCGGCCGTATGTGCGCGCGGCGGATTGGGTCCGTGCTGTCACGGTGACCACAGTAGTTGCCGTGCACTCGACCTGGTACATGGCGGACGGAGGACACTGGATCTCCTCCGGAACCGTGTTGTCGCTGTTGCACTACACCCGTGAGTCCTTCATGGCCCTGACCGGCTTTGTCCTGTCCTATACGCTTTTTGGACGACCGATTCACTGGATCCCGATGTTGCTGAGGCGCTTTCGCTTGGTGCTCTTTCCCTACGTTCTGTGGAGCGCCGTCTTTATGCTGCTGTTTCGCCACTTTTCCAGTGTGGGAGACTTCGCCACGCGCTATGGCACCAATCTTCTAGATGGGGAAGCGTGGTTCCATCTCTATTATGTATTGGTGACGATGCAGTTCTATCTGCTGCTGCCCTTGTTTCTCCTGTTGATGCGCTGGGCCGCCCAGCGACCCTTTTGGGTTGCTGGGGCCGCGATCTTGGCGCAGTTGGCGCTGTCCGCCTTCGACCAATACTTCTCGACTTCCCATGGCGTCATCCAAACTCATGTGAGTGAAGAAGTGTGGACCTACACAGGCGACTTTGTGCTGGGCGGAGTGGCCGCTGTGCACTGGCCCCGGGTCCGTGGGTGGCTCCGCCGCCACATGCGTCTTGTCGCGCTGGTCTCCGTGGGAACCGCCGGCATTATGCTGGGGCAGTTTTTTTGGCAGGCGATAGGCCGGCACAACCTCATTCATGCCGAAGCCGTCGTTCAGCCCGCCATGATCCCATGGGCTTTGTCTGTGGTTGTTCTCCTGACAGCCTTGGGCGTGCGCTATGAAGACGCTCTCAACCGAAATCCGCACCGTTGGAAGATCGTGAAGTGGCTGGCGGATCTCAGTTTCGGGATCTATCTAATTCATCCGCTGTTCTTGCAGTATTGGACCGGATTCTTGTCGTGGATGCACTGGTACCATCCCAGTTACTGGTTGGATATGGTGACGGTCGCGTTGCTGGTCACCGTATCATCCTTGGCCACAAAACTCCTGGGTCTGACGCCGGTGAGTCCGTACTTTATTGGCCGCGCGGCACTGCCGCCGGGTACCGGACAAGCGCGCCTCCGACACACCAAGAAAGAACGCTAGACGTGCACCTGGTGCGCTGGCGCGGAGGAACTGGCGTCGGCCAACTGTTGAATCAGGTGGCTTGCATCCGCCAAAACCGATCCGTACCGCGGCCAAACGTGGGGCAGTTCACGCAAGCTGGTCAAACTGGTGCGGGAGATATGGTCGAACAAGGACTCCGCTTGGTCTTGGATATCGCGGGTCGGTGCAGCATCCTGCCATGCCTTTAACTGCTCCGCGGCGAGACCCAAATAGCGCGCCATACCGTCTCCGTCCGGAAGCGCGGCATGTTCCTCTTGCAGTTCCGACACGCTCTTCCGGATGCCCCGGATTTGCACGGCCGCCCGTTCCAGCATGCCGGTGCGATCTCGGTACTCATGGACCACCGGTCCTAAGGCTTTAATCCGCGGATTCATTCTCAGACTTTGCTGAGCTGCTTGTACGGCATTAATGGTGAGTCCCACTTGCTTATCCAACTGGCGGGCTTGCGCGATCAAATGCAGGCCACCTTCAGACCTGGCGGGATTTCTGAGGACCTCGGCGGATTCGCGCAACAACTGAATGGCGTCGTCCCCGAGCTGTTGGACGGACTTCCTAGCCTGGGGGAGGGAATTGGGCGGCCACAGCAACACGTTGATGAGGAGGGCAATGAGGGTGCCGACAAAGGTGTTTACGATCCGGTCCAAGGCGTAAGTCGGGACGTAGGCCTTGGCCGCCAAAATGAGGAGGGCACTCATGGGGACTTGGTTGATGGCCGCCACGCCCAGTCCCATGCGCGTTCCCACCATGAGCGTCAGGATGACCACAATAAAGATAATCCACCAGTTAGCCCCTGTGAAGTGAAAGGCAAACATGGCCACGCCGATCCCCACAAGGATGGCTACAACGCGTTGCACACCGCGCGAGAATGAATTGAAGACGTTAATTTGGATTGTCAACAGGGCTGCCATAGGACCGAACACGGGAAACCGGTGGTCGAGCAGACGAGCGCACACCGCGTAGGCGGCAGACGCGGCTAAGGCCGATTTAAATACTTGGTGGGTGAGCCCCCACCGGGCGAGTCCAGTGATCTTCATGACGTGTATCCTTTTCCCTCAGTATGGCTATAGCATGCCCGTGTCGCGATGGAAGCAACGCCCGGTGGCATTTTGGTATGAGGCCAGGCGATGGCGGACACTATTGCCGTAATAAGGGTTGCACGAAGTCATGCGGGGGGTAATATACAGGTAGGGAGTATGAGTAGGACGGGGGCTGTCTATGTATCAGTATGAGCAGGACAAAGACAACTTGTTGGCGCGGTTAAAGCGCGCCGATGGTCAGATAAAAGGCATCATGCGGATGGTGGAGGACGGCCGCTACTGCCCTGATATTCTGCAGCAAGTGTCGGCTGTGACGGCCGCCATGGACGAAGTGTCCCTCATACTACTCCGGTCCCACATCAACGGCTGTGTCAGGGACGCTATCGAGCAGCACCAAGGCGACGAGACCATTGAAGACCTAATTGCCGTGGTTCGGAAGGTCATTCGCCGCTAAGGAGGGATTATCATGGCTGACACCGCACCACATTCCTACGCCCCACCTGCCGAAGTACAGTTGGAGGTCGCCGGCATGACCTGCGCCAGTTGCGTCCATCACGTGGAAAAGGCGCTCGAGGGGGTTCCGGGGGTGAGCCAAGCCGAGGTCAATTTGGCCTTGGAACGCGCGCACGTGTTCTTTGACCCCCAATCCGCGGGCACCAAAGACTTTGTCCGAGCCGTCAACCAAGCTGGATACCAAGTGCGCATGGAGCAACGCGTCTTGGGGGTAGCTGGGCTCGAAGAAGCGCCTGTGCGGGAAAGATCAGAACGGGCATTGTCGCAGGTCCCCGGTGTGGGTTCGGTGCAGGTTAATGCTGCCAAGGGAACGGTGGCTGTTGAGCGTGTGCGGGGACTGGCCCCTGACGACGATCTGCTGGAGGCTTTGAAAAAATCCGGGCTCACGGCACGCCTCGACAACACGGAGACCGGAGGCGATCCCCGCTACGAGGAGTTTCGGGCTGCACGGCGGCGGCTGGCCGTCTCGGTGTTGTTCACCTTGCCGCTGTGGGCTGCCATGGCGCGGATGTTTCTAGGCGTCGGACCTGTCTGGTTTACCAACCCGTGGCTGGAGTTCGGTGCGGCCAGTATTGTTCAATGGGGACCGGGTTACTCCTTCACACGGCGTGCATGGCTGAATGTCAGGCATGGCAACGCCAACATGGACGTCCTGGTGGCGACCGGCACCCTGGCAGCCTGGATTGTGTCGCTGTACGGACTGTTCGCCCATGCTCCCCTGTATTTTGACACCTCGGCAACGGTCATCACGTTGATACTGGTGGGCAAATACTTGGAGGCCGTAGCGAAGGGAAAAACGTCGGAAGCGATTCGCGAGCTCCTCGCCCTAACCCCGAAAACCGCACGGCTTGTCGCCCCAGACGGCCAGATTTCCCAGATCCCGGTGGAATCCATCGCGTGCGGCCAACACCTCGAAATCCGGTCGGGAGACCGCATTCCGGTCGACGGCCAGGTAAGTCGGGGAGACGGAGTGCTGGATGAATCCATGCTGACCGGAGAGCCCGAACTGAAGCGCAAGGGTTCTGGCGACCCGGTCGCAGCCGGTACGGTCCATCGCGGTCCTCGTTCGTTTGTTATGGAGGCGACTCGAGTGGGTCGAGACACAGTCTTGGCCCAGATCGTGGCCGCCGTCGAACAAGCGCAGGCGGCCAAGCCACCCATTCAGCAGTTCGCTGACCGGGTGGCCAACGTGTTCGTACCCATCGTGTTAGCCATGGCAGCCTTGACCTTTGCCGGCAATGCCCTGTTGACGGGCGACCTTAGGGTAGCTCTGTTGCGGGCGGTGGCCGTTCTGGTGGTGGCGTGTCCCTGCTCATTGGGCTTGGCGACTCCCACGGCGGTCATGGTGGGAAGCGGCATGGGCGCTCGTTTGGGGGTCTTGTTTCGGAATGGCGAGGCGCTGGAGCGCACCGCACAAGTTAATCTGGTAGCTCTGGACAAAACCGGCACCTTAACGGAAGGCCGGCCCGCAGTAGAACGCTGGGAGACCGTCGATGGGGTGTCCGCCACTCATCTGTTGGCCGTGGCGGGAGCATTGGAACAGACGTCCAATCATCCCCTGGGGAGGGCTATTATGCAAGCCGCGGAAGCCAACCCGCTGGCCCCCGTGGACGACGTCTATACGGAAGAAGGATTGGGCATGGCGGGATTCCTAGACGGAGAAACGGTGTTGGTCGGCAGCGCCAAGCTTCTGGACAACTACGGGATTGCCATCCCGGACCTCTTGCAGCGGGCGCTTCTGCCGGAGGAAGGAAGGGGCCGAACCGTGGTATGGGTGGCCCAGCAAGACGCCGTCCTCGGGGGATTGGTTATTGCCGATCGCCTGCGTCCCGATGCCCGACGGGCCATTGACCGACTCACTGCGCAGGGGATCCGTACCGTGATGCTCACCGGAGACCGGTCGGCCACCGCCGAGCGGGTCGCCCAGCAGTTGGGCATCCCGGAAGTCCATGCCGAGCTCTCACCTCAAGCCAAAGCTGAGTGGATTCAGGCGGCCGACCAGCAGGGGATCCGGGCCGCCATGGTTGGGGACGGCATTAATGATGCACCAGCGCTGGCCCGAGCGTACATTGGCATGGCCGTGTCGTCGGCGACCGATGTCGCACAAGAGACCGCCGACGTCACGTTAATGCGCTCAGAGGTGGGTGCGGTTCTGCAAGCACTGGCGATAAGCCAAAAGACCATCGGGAAAATCCGGCAGAACCTCTTCTGGGCGCTTTTTTACAACGTGTTGATGATTCCGTTGGCGGCGTTGGGTGTCCTGTCGCCCATGATTGCAGGGGCGGCAATGGCCTTCAGCTCTGTCACGGTGGTGACCAACTCGCTGCTTTTGAATTCATCGAAAAGGAGATTGGAACGATGGAGCGAACCGAATTTACCGTTAAAGGCATGACCTGCGGAAACTGCGTAAACAGCGTGACCGAAGCGCTGAAAGGGGTTGACGGGGTCAAACTGGCCAAGGTGACTCTGGAGGATGAGAAAGCACAGGTCACCTACGACCCCCAGCACACCTCGCTCGAGCAGTTGAAGGAAGCGGTCAAAGCCGCGGGCTACGAGGTCGCTTAACCGCAAAAAGGTCTAGGGCGCGAACGCCATGTTCGCGCCGTTTTATCTGCTTGAATGGGGAAGGGGTCGGACATGCTGCCGCCCAGGGGGTGTTGCGGAGTGGCATGTGCAGGCGCGGAAGCAATGTGGTAGGCAATGTGTCTCAGTTTCTACTGGCGGTCTGGCGTCAGGCCCCGATTGATGTCACGATGCACATCGGCGGGTTCGTCCTGACCACCGCTTTCACCGGTCCTCTGTCGGCGTCCGCCGCTCACGCCGCAGGCTTATCCCACGGGAAGCAACCGGCCGTGCGAATGCCAGGGGCACGACCCATTCGGGCCATAGTGGGCCCATATGGGCCCTGTCTGGTTCTGCTCAGCGCCGCCCTCTTCTTGACCGCTTTGTTTTATCGTGGCGTGTGGGGTGAACCCTTGCGGGTGGAAAATGTGATAATCTAAGAACACTGTTTAATGTTCGCGTCTGAGGGGGGAAATGGTGTGCAAGCGTTCTACCTGATGTTGTTTTTGGCAGTCCTGCCGTCCTTGATTCTTGGTGCTTTGGTCATGCCCATCATCGGTCCGTTTTTGTCAGAGGCTGGCCTACTGCCGTTCAAGATGTCATTCAAGAGGCCCCGGACTTTGCCCAGCCGTGGGCACGAGTCTAGTCACGGCATGTAGGTTTTTGTCGAAAGACGCCCACGGAGGAGCCGCGCATCCAAGCGGCTCCTCGTCGCGTCTTGGGCAACCCGGCTTGCAGCCAACAGGAGGGTTGCCACGCTCTTCTAACGAGCATGGGAGTCAGAAAGGCGGCGATACCAGGTGTTGAGAGAAGAAGTGCCGACGATCCGACTAGACGGCCGACCCCAGGTCTCCAAGGTGCCGGAAAAAATCAGCGGTGACTTTTGGATCATCAACTTGCTGACGACCGCCATGGGGGAAGCCTTGTCCGACTTCTTGGTTCATCACATGAATCCGTACGCGGCGGTCGTAAATGGAGCCGTGGTATTTGCCGCATCCCTGCTGGTCCAAGTGAAAGCGAAGGGCTATACCGCACCGGTGTACTGGTTTGCGGTCGCCATGGTCGCCGTTTTCGGAACCATGGCCGCGAACGCCACGCACGTCGCACTGGACGTCCCTTACTTATATTCCAGCGCCGCCCGTGCGGTCCTTCTCGGCGCCGTCCTGTTGGGGTGGTGGGCAGCAGAAGGCACCCTGTCCATTCACAGCATCATCCCTAAACGACGGGAGCTGTTCTACTGGGCGACGGTGCTGACCACGTTTGCCTTGGGGACGGCGGCCGCCGCCGCCCGGCATCTTGGCGCCCTCGTGTCTGGCATGGTATTCGGGGCTTTGTTCGCCATTCCCGGAATCCTGTACTTCCACTTGCGCCTACACGCGCTCCTGGCGTTTTGGACCGCCTATCTTCTGACTCGCCCCCTGGGCGCCTCGTTCGCCGACTGGCTCGGTACGCCCGCGCGCATTGGGGGGCTTGGCTATGGTCATGGGCCGGTCGCCGGGATCCTCGTCTCCGCCATCGTTGTCATGGTCGGTTACATCACAGTGGCCCGCCCAGACGTCAAGGGTCCAGCCAGTCAGTCCTAGAGATGCCTCAGGGGGAGCCAAGTCGCCGATGAGAGGGAAGACCGCACTAAACCGTTGGCTAACGTCTATAGGGATGGGTACAGCGGCCATTGTGGCTGCTCTTCTAGTGGGGTACCATCTGCATCGACCCGTTCAAACCGCGTCCTTAATCGGCACGGCTCTCACGTTGGAAGCCCAGCCGGCGGCGGTAGAGGCAGCGGCTATGCGCTATCCTCTCGTGGCCGGAGCTCTGGTCAGTGTACTCGCCAACCTGGCACCCATTCCCTTGCTCACCATCATCCTAGACTCTGTGGTTCACGCTTGGCCATGGGCCCGTAAACACGTTGCTCGGGCCCATCAACGCGTTCAGCGTTATCAACGCTGGGGACCCGTTGTCTTTGTCCTAATGTCGCCCTTCATCGGTGCCTATGTGGCCATTGCGGTGGGAGAAAGTCTAGGCTTTAATCCCCGCTTTACCTTTTGGACAACCCTGGGCGGTATGCTATGGTCGGTAGCAGCGATCGCGTTGGGGGGGCACTGGCTCTCCCAACTTATGGCTGGATAAACGAATCCAGCGCATCTGGAAAAGGAGGTCCTGACTGTGATTATTCGGGAGTACTATCAGCCCACTGCACCTGACCCGATTTTGGCTCCAGACCAGGTGTTGGGATTAGCGCGTCAGCACGAACCTCATGCGCGGGCGGTGACCGGTATCGACGAATCAGGCGGGGAGGCGCGCGTCTATCTCATTGACGATCAGCTGGCGATGAAAGTGCAGCGGCCGCCGCAGCTGCGATCGTGGACAAGTCTGGGTAAAGAAGTGGAGTTTCTCCAACATCTCGCACGCACGGCGCCTGACATGTCCGTCCCGCGGGTAATTGGATACGGGCGGGAGGCAGATGTCGAGTATACGCTCATGACCCGTATGGTCGGAGACGCGGTGGTGCGTACGGCGGTACCCGATGCACGCCGCCCAGAGATGCTGAGGACCTTGGGCCGCACACTGCGTCAAATCCATGCTGTTCCTCAGGGCCCGCTCAGGGATTCGGGGCTTTTCCCGGAAGAGTACATACCAGACGACCTGCAGACCACGATCTCGCAAGACTTCAGCGAGTATGCCGAGGCTATGGCAAAGCACGGGATCGCATGGCCCTGGCCGTGGACTGTGAACGAGCTGATCGAGAGGGCCGTGCGGAATATCCCTCGGGACTCGCCGGGCGTGGCCGTGCACAGCAATCCGGGTCCCACACACACCTTTGTAGACCCTGAAACGGGACTCTTCACCGGACTCATTGACTTTGGAGACGCCTATATCGGCCATCCGGCCGACGACCTGGTTCCGTGGCCCAGTCCCGAAGACCGCCGGCACGTGTTAGACGGATACCTGGAGGCGGGTGACCCAGGCCCGGCCTTTTGGGGGTATTGGCCTGCCGCGGAAGTGTCGGCCGACCTGCTTTATATCATTCGATCGTCCCAGCACCGGGGAGATTGCATCCAGCATGTGCACCAGATTGTTCACGACCGCTGGTAGATGTACGGTCGAGAAGGAGGTGAGGGGACCGGCGGCCGCCGTCATCCCCTCGGTTGTCTTTAGGCGTGATGGGACTTGGTGGTGAGATAGGCCCCAATCCCTGCTAGGGAAGCCATAAACACCAAAAGTGCGATGGAGAACATGTGACGATCATAGAGGCAGTTTGCGCCGGTGGGCACCGCCGCGCAGCCCGCATAGGCATGCATTGACCAGCCGCCGAATATTCCAGCCAGCACCAGGGCTCCTACCGTAAACCATATGCCGATAAATCGCATCGAATAGCTCCCTCCACAGGGCGTCCTAGTGCGGTGCCGTCCGGACGGCACACCTCATCTTAGGAACACCCGTCAGTCTCCTCACTAGCATAGCGCACCTAAGGGGCACATTTCGAGTCGTGGGTTATCGCCCGCCCAACTCCATCAGCTCATCCAGCCACTCGCTGTTTTCTATGACATCCCGCGCTTCAAACGTCGCACCGATTTGAGAAAGCCGTCTCATCTAGGGATGTCCGTCATCCTGGCTGGTGGTATACAATTACGGTCTTCTGCATGGTTGGCCCTCCTTAGCGCATTGTACCGGGTTCCCAGTCGCGTCAAGAAGACCCGGCATGACCCCGACTGCTGCTGCATATGGTGTCGGGACGACACCAAGGAGGCGGGATTATGCGGCAGAAGATTGTGCTTCGCCCAGGCCTGCTGGCGTCTCTGGGGGTTGCCGCCCCTAGCGTTGTGGCCGCTTGGTGTCTCCTCCCCAATCACGAAGTGGCTTGTGTCGTCGTGGCGTTGGTCATACCCATCGTTGTGCCGTGGCTGTTGTGGCCCTCCAGAGACGCGCCGCCGTCGGATTGGAGCATGGGTTGCATGGTAGGCGGGACAGCGGGTGGACTATTGGGCGGCATTCTGGTGCGCGCTTTCTTAGACCCTGGCGCAATGATGCCGATTATGATGGCCAGCATGGCGGGAATGACCGGCGGCACACTGTGTGGTTGGGCCAGTCCACGCTAAAGCACGAGAGACCTGCATACGGAGAGGCAGTTGGTGGAACGATGGTGACCAAACCAATACGGGGGCGGATTGCTGGTGCAGAACCAGGTCTCACTGTATTTTACGCCGTATTGCGGGACGTGCGAGAGCGCCATGAACTTCCTCGACGATCACGGCATCCGCTACCGCAGCCTAGATGTGCTGGCCCATCCTGATGACATGGTCGAACTCATGCATCATCATCACGGCGTCCATGGAACTCCTGTACTGGTTATCAACAATCGCGAGATCCATCAAGGGTTCGATCCCGAGGAGTGGGCCGATGCCCTAGGCATTCCATAATCGGGTCCGCTTGCCAGCCGAGCGCATGGCCGAGCCGTATGGAGCGCGCACTAACGACAGACGCACACGATTTGTGGCGCCGTGCCAGGCCGGATACGGGCGCAGTTCCATAGGCATCGACCGATTTTTTTTGCGATTTCCACTCACATCCGCACCATTTGGTGTATGATTATTAAATGATTGTCGCAACGACAACTGTTGTGACAAAACCCGGAGACCGGGGCGAGACGCGGGCGGGGGGCGGACTCAGCTTGTCCGGCGGCTGAGTGTGTTTCACGCAGCGTACAAACCCCGGTTTGTTGCGGAGGGCTGCGCGGACAGCGCGGCTTTTTCGCGGCCCGTGAGCGTCGTGGTCCGACCGCCGTCTCGGGGCCGCCAGTTGTCCATGCCGCAATGCAAGCAATCCAGATCATAGGGAGGAAGTCTTTTCGATGGCCAGTATATCGGAGCGCCTCGCCAGCAGTGGAAGCTATAAATGGATCGCGCTTTCCAACACCACCTTGGGCGTGTTGATGGCCAGCATTAACCAGACGATCCTCATCATTTCCCTGCCGGCGATATTCCGTGGAATCCGGGTAGACCCGCTGCAACACAGTGGTAACATGAGTCTTTTGCTGTGGATCCTGATGGGATTCAACGTGGCAACAACGATTTTGCTCGTGTCTTTTGGCCGCATTTCGGACACCTATGGCCGTGTGAAGCTCTATAACTTAGGGTTTTTGGTATTCACGGCAGGGTCCATTCTGTTGTTTCTGACCCCCGGCACGGCCACCGCGGGCGAGTGGGAACTGATTGTCTTTCGCTTTATTCAAGGTATTGGGGGCGCATTTTTGTTTGCCAACAGCGCGGCCATTCTGACGGACGCCTTTCCGGTGGAAGAGCGGGGGCTGGCACTGGGACTGAACCAGATCGCCGGCGTCGGCGGCGGCGTCATTGGTCTCGTGGTGGGTGGCTTGTTGTCAGTGGTTTGGTGGCGTGCCATCTTCTTGGTCAATGTGCCGGTTGGTCTCTTCGGAACCGTCTGGGCCTACATTGCACTGCGGGAAACGGCCACCACTCGTGACGCCAAGCGCATTGACTGGTGGGGAAACCTTACGTTTGCGCTCGGACTGATGGGGATCATGCTGGGCCTCACGTACAGCCTGACACCCTACGCTTCGCATCCTATGGGATGGCAGAACCCGTTCGTGCAAATCACCCTGATCGGCGGCGCTGCACTTTTGGTGTTGTTCATCATTATCGAATCCAAGGTTCTGGATCCCATGTTTCACATGGGACTCTTTAAAGTCAAGGCCTTTGCCATTGGCAATGCCACCAATCTCATGGGGTCGATTGCCCGCGGAGGCCTCTCGTTCATGATGATTATTTGGCTTCAGGGAATTTGGCTTCCCATGCACGGGGTATCGTTTGCCAACACCCCCTTGCAAGCGGGTATTGATACCATTCCGCAAATGGCCGGCTTTCTTGCCCTAGGGCCCATCAGCGGTCGGCTGTCTGACCGGTTGGGCGCTCGGTGGCTGGCGACCCTGGGGATGCTGGTCAGTGCGCTGGGCTTCTTTCTGCTTAACACCTTGCCGGCGGATTTCCACTATTGGACGTTTGCCTTCTACATCTTTGTGGTCGGAGCTGGCATGGGACTCTTTGCCTCACCGAATACCGCCGCCATCATGAGCGCCGTTCCGGCGCGCTTTCGGGGAGCGGCCTCGGGTATGAATGCGACCTTCATGAACGCCGGGATGATGCTGTCCATGGGGGTTTTCTTCACGATCGTGATTAGTTCGTTGTCTTCGGGACTGCCTGCGACAATTACTCATGGGTTAGGCCGGTTCGCTCTGCCCCCTGCCTTCGTTCAGGGCCTGGCGCATGCGTCGCCGCTGAGCCTGTTGTTCGCCGCACTACTGGGCTACAACCCATTGAAAACGATTTTCAATGCGACCGCGGCAGGACATGCGATTGTCGCGCACTTGCCAGCGGCACAGCTAGCTGCGCTGGAGAGCCCGAGGTTCTTTCCTCAATTGATTTCGCATCCGTTTATGGATGCCTTGCGGGTCGTGTTCCTGTTTGCTGCGGCGATGACTTTGCTGTCAGCCGTGCTGTCCCTATTCCGCGGGGGACGATTCATCTATCAGGAAGAGGACGTGCCGAGCTCGGGGTCGCCAAAAGCGGTGGCCGAGCAGGGGCAATAGGCAATAAGATATCCAAAACAAAAGCGCCGGATCTGCCGGCGTTTTTGTTTTTCGTCTTGGCCCGGGCGTCTTCGCAAATACGGGGTTTCTGTAGCATCCGAACGAAAAACCGGAATAAGAATACGCCGTTTATGCATCACGGATCTCGTAAGCAGGGCAGTGGGAGCGCAAATTGCAGTATCTTCCCTTCCCCCCTCAGGCGTCACCGCACTCGACCGGGAAATGACTCCGCGCGTGTAATCCCTCTCGATACAGCAGTCGTTCCGCAACCGCTTTCGCTATCTGCACCCGAGGTTCTTCTTCCACGACGCTATTAATACCTGATGACGCCATACGAGATATCCTCGTTCGCTGAGCACAGGTCTCGATGTATTCCATCCCGTGCGAGGAGTCGAGGAGTTCCTTGGTGGATTGCGTGTCGGAAACCCCTTCCCAGGGGGGTGCCCCGCTCTTTTGTGAATCGGTAACTTTTTACAGGAACCACACGTTGTAATGTTTACCAAAATCTGACACGTTGCCCAAGGCACACCGGCCGAAAGGCCGGGTCGCAAAGCCACAGGGTCTGACGTCCCAAAGGGGGCAAGACAGCCGTGCTACCAACGCATTCTTCTCCATATCATCGAGCACCACCGCCGCGCCAAGATGCCGGCACTATTTACCGCGGCGCGCTCGTCCTGCGCGGGGCGATGGCCGCATTATTGTTCTGGGTGTCGGTCCAATTTCCGCGATCCACGTGGGACCGTGCTTGGATACTGGCAGTGATGCTCGCCATTTTCGACGGGCTGGCCGCCCTGACCATAACGCGGTGGCCACAGCACCTCCCGACGATTATTCCCAGCACCGTGGTGGCCGATGGTCTGGTGGGATGGGGCATTGCCTGGGCCTATAGTCAATCACCGCATACGATGGTCCCCGCCCTGCTGACCTTGTTCACCCAAGAAATTCTGATCTATTATCCGACCCGGCGCACGGTCGTGGTGGCCGGGATCTACATTGTAGTGACCAATAGCCTCTTGGGGGTCGTCCCGGGGATGCATGCCGCGCCACTATGGCCGTGGTCGGTGGTCCTCTATTGGACAGTGGTCGACGCGCTGATTTTGGGTGCGTTGCTCCTGCCCCTGCGCTGGCCGCGACGAGCGCCTTCGTTGACGGTACTCACGGCCCGTGAGCAGGAAGTGTATGATCGCTTGATGGCGGGATGGTCCACCGCTCAGATTGCCGAGGCCTTGCACATCGATGCGGCTACCGTGCGCAGCCACATGGCGCACATCCACCGAAAATTGGGCGATTTGCCTCCATAATCCGCCCGACGGTCCCGGGGCCTCTGCGGTTTACGCCCTGTTGAGAGGTCTCCACACCGGTCTCCACGGTGTGGAGACCTTTCTCCACACGGGCTTCCACGCTCTCCACGCAAAGATCCACGCCTTCCACGCCCATTTCCACTTCCTCCACACGCCGGGTCGGGGGTTTAATTTTTGATACAAAGGAGGGACAAGTCATGCTCACGTTGACAAACTTTTTGACGGTGGCCGGCGCAGCCACCATAACAACGGCATTAGTGGCGTTCGTGAAGTCGATCTGGAAGACTGCTCCCGATCCCTGGGTGACGTGGATCTTCGCAGAGGGCACAGTCTTTGTTGGAGGGGTTCTACAAGGGCCGCTCACATGGAAGGAAGTACTGTTGTTAGGAGTCAGCGGTCTGGTGGTTGCTGCAACGGCCTTAGGAAGTCAAACCGGGATACAAAAAGTCCTCGGCAAAGCATGACGGGAGATGTTGGAAATGGCCATGGAAGAATGGCAATTACGCGCATGGGTACGGACGGTGTTTCTACACACCGCCACACGGTGGAGCCGTCATCATCAACAGCGACAATATGGCGTTGTTTCGATAACTCAGGAGGAGAGCGAACGATGGGGAGATTATCACGATATGTCAACAGACGTCGACAACAGCCTATGGCTACAGGAGTGCCTATTGCGGTTGCAGCCACGCGACAAGGTAATTTTGTTGGAGCTCGGTCAAGGGAAGACTCAAGTGGCCGTCGCCCAAATCGCCGAATGCGACCAACGTACGGTCAGAAGGGCGATTCGTCGCATCCGGACGACGTGCCCTCATTAGCTCAATTGATGTGTCGGGTAAATGCCGGCGATCAAGATGCGTTTGGTGATCTCATGAAAAAACTCGAAAAGCAGATCCACGTTTATCGAAACTGGACTCTACGGAGTGATGTAGCAGATTTAGAGCAAGAATTGTGGACCGCTTTGTGGCTTGCGCTACGTGGAAACCCACCGCGCGTCCTTCAGGAGTTTTGTGTGGGGGGAAGTGAACATCGTGATATCTGAGCGTGACGTTAGGGAAGCCTGCCAAGAAGAACACCGTTTGATTGTGCGTTGCTACGCGACGTGGAATCGGAATGCGGAGGGTAATCCTGAGTTGTGGTCCATACTTTGCCACCATCACGTCGTGCTACAGGTATTGAGGGATTACCTTTCGTGCCATTATGGCACGGACATGCACGCGACGACCCGAGCTACTTCAGTTCATGACGACTAGCGCAAAGACCGCAGGACCCACGATCGGAGTAACCTCCCGTTATGGCGCTACGTTTATAGTCATAGGAGGTGGTCTGGTATGCGTACGGCCCTTCAGATGCTGGGAATAGGCGGGTTGCTGGTCTCCTTGGTTGCGTGCGGGTCTCATTCCGCTCAAGATCATCGCTCGACCACTCCGGCCCCGTTGTTGAAGACCGTACAGGTACCCTCTGCCCATGGCATCATGGAGGCACTTGATTTGACACCCCCTCATCAAGGATGGATGATCACAGACCAGCTCAACGGTCACGGCTATGTCGAATCCGCTACGCTCTACCACACCACCGATTTGGGAAAGCAGTGGCAGGTCGTGGCTCGGTATCCGAAGCAAGACGCCACAATGCACGGTGTGACGGAACTCATCTTCACCAACCAACATCAAGGGATGGCTTTGACGAGCCTCGGGGTGGCCATGGGGCACGCCAAATATCAACTCTTAGGAACAATTAACGGAGGCCGAACATGGCGTCCGACCTCCACTATTTGGATGCCCTCCGGCCCGGTTACCTTAGCATTTTCGAGTGCTACTCACGGCATGATCATCGGAGGTCCTGGAGGCGGAACGCAGGAGGCTGCCGCAGTGACTGAGAGTAGTGGCCAGCGTTGGACCCAAATTTCGCTACCCGGGCCATCACCGGTACGAATTGGGGCCTCTTTGACCGCCACACGACTTCTTTTTTCCTCGCCACGTGACGGGTTTGTTGTCAACGCGTATTGGCGGATGAATGCGCGGAAGCAGGTGGTCCCTATCCTCCAAGAGCTTATGACGCATACCGGAGGCCGAACATGGCAGAGGGCGTCGCTATCGACACGTGGCCTGGTGGGAACAGTGACCGCTTTGTCCTTCAGCTCACCGACTACGGGCTGGGTAGCTTTGTACTCAGTGAAGCACAATCAGACGGTAATCGAAAGCACCACCGACCGTGGTCGGCGGTGGCGGGTTCTTCACCCAGGGGGGCATCTTTGGTTGACCGGCGAAGTCAGTGTTCTCGAACAGTTAAATGCACAGACCGGATGCGTTGCGGCCCAGACTCATCTTTGGTGCACCGAAAGTGGATAACGGTGTTCGCCGAGTATGTGGATGCATTAATTCACAGGGGCTAATGGGCAGAGAGGACTACCAACCCCAAGGTTCATTGCGTTCGGTGTTTGCGGTCAAACGCGAGTTCAATACAACAATCTCTGAAGGCCGACAAAGCGTCGGCCTTCAGAGATACCATCAACTTGGAGCCGAACCTCCACTGCCCGTGTCCACTGCGTTATCGTAGTCGATGTAAAGTGCAGTGGTGCCATACGTCACCTTACATCCTATACACCCTTTGGTGGTACAGCCTGAATATTGCCATACCGTCATTGGCGCCGAGCTCGGGAATGCAATGGCTGTGCAACTGGTTGAGTTGGTGTAGTCGTTTGTGCAAAGGCTACTGTTGTAGGTGCAATTCCGTGAATCCCAGTCTGCCATCCAGTAGTAATCTGTAAACGTCTCTCCCAGATCGGCCTGCAAGGCCTGAATGGTACACGGGCCGGCATAGAGTCCGGGCTTGTACGTGCCGTTGCTGCGTATCGCGTTGCTCCACGCGCTTACATAGGCACTCAGCGCGGCACTTACGGTCCCCGCTTCCACGTCCAAGAAAATCGTGGCGCCGCTTGGAAACCCAGCCGTTTGCGCCAGCTTAATCGCATTTCCCGCATCTGACTGGCCATAAGACGAAGCGTTGCTTGTAGTCAACGACGGGCAACTACTGCACGTGACGGATGTGGGCTGATGGCCGACGTAAATTGCGCGGAGGCCCCATCCTTGACCTACGTAGTCGCTGTAGGTGACCGAGGTTGTCCATCCTTTAGCGCCTGAAGTGCAGCAACACCCTCCCAGATAATACCCGAACCAATAAAACGGAGAGTTTGCCCACCAATCTTGGGACTCGGTGGTCGTCAAAGGATCGGCGGTATCGAACCCTGGGTAACACATCTTGAGATTCCTCCTAACGAAGTTGATTGGGTCTTCCTAGACCTGACCGGTCTACTTAGTTAAGAGGCAAAAATCATAAAAAAGCGGACACCCATGTGGCAAATTTCTCGGATAAGGTAGCGAAGGATAATAACACCATCGATCCGGGTGGATCTTGTTGGCGGCGGTACCCACGTGAACAGGACAATGCGGCGACGCGGGTAACTCGGTTTTGTCAAGGGTAGTCACAAACGAGGGTTTTTGGCACTCTCCAAACGACCCCGTTCGGTCGGTCTGTTTCGCGTCCAAATGGGTGCCAAAACGCGTCCCAAAATCAACGTCCTAATTGCTCCCCTCGCCAGCGGTTTGTGAGACAATGGCCGTAGGAAATCATCACGAAGAAAGGGTCAAGGCCATGCTCATTGGTTACGCACGGGTTTCGACCGCCGATCAAACCCTCGCGCTGCAGGACGATGCGTTGCGGTGGGCGGGATGCGAGAAAATTTTCCAAGATGTCATGTCGGGCAGTACGACCGAGCGCCCGGGGCTATCCGAGGCTTTGGCGTATGCCCGATCGGGCGATGTGCTGGTGGTGTGGAAGCTCGACCGGCTGGGCCGGTCCTTGGCTCATCTCATCCAGGTCGTCCAGCAGCTGCAGGCGGATGGCATCGGGTTTCGGAGTCTGCAAGAGAATATGGACACGACGACCCCGGGTGGCCAACTCATCTTCCATATCTTTGGGGCGTTGGCGGAATTTGAACGGTCGCTCATCCGGGAGCGCACCCAAGCAGGGCTCGCGGCGGCCCGCGCCCGAGGCCATGCGGGAGGCCGGCCCCGGGTCATGAGCGCCCACACGCTGCGCATGGCCCGGCAACTCCTCGCGGATCCCGATCAGACGGTCAATCAGGTGTGTCAAGTGCTGCAGGTGTCGCGCTCGACCCTGTATCGGTATTTGAAAGCCGCCCCGAAAGATCCCGGAGGTCCGGAGCATGCCGGTCGCCTTTCTCACTCCTGAGCAGGAAGCCCAGTACGGGCGATTTGCGGGAGCGCCGACCCCCCAGCAATTGGCCCAATTCTTTTGGTTTGACGAGGTGGATCGGGCCCACATTGACCGCCATCGCGGCGCGCATAATCGCTTAGGATTTGCCCTGCAATTGGGTACCGTACGTTTTTTAGGCACGTTTCTCACGGACCCGGCGGCGGTTCCGCCCCCCGTCGTGGAGTACGTGGCGCAGCAACTGGTGGTCGATGCCGTCGCCCCCGACCTGTTGGTGACGTATCGCGGGCTGGAGAGCCGGTGGGACCATACCCGCGAAATTCGGGAAATCTACGGTTATCAGGATTTCACCGATCAACCCGCGCATTGGCGCCTGGTCCGATGGCTGTACCAGCGGGCGTGGCTGATGGCCGAACGCCCCAGTGTGTTGTTTGACCGGACCACGGCCCACTTAGTCGAACAGAAAATCCTCTTGCCCGGGGTCACCACGCTGACCCGTTTGGTGGCCCAGGCCCGCGACCGAGCCCAGGCTCGCCTCTGGCAGCGTCTGGCGGCCTTACCCCATCCGGCTCAACGCGACGCGCTCGAGCACCTCCTATCGGCGGACCCCAAGAGCCGCATCGCCCCGCTGGATCGCCTCCGGCGCGCCCCCACCCGACCGAGTGTTCGGGGATTTCAGCACGCGCTGGACCGTCTGGACACCTTGCGTGCGTTGGGTGCCGGCGACTGGAATCTTCCATCGATTCCACCGGCACGGTTAGCGGCGTTGGCCCGTCATGCGGCCACGGTGCGGGCTCAGGCCATCGCGCGGATGCCCGAGGACCGGCGGATGGCGACTCTGGTCGCCTTTACGGCCGTGTTCACGACCCGCGCCCAAGACGACCTGATCGAGCTCTTGGAGCGCTATTTGACCGAACTGTTGGCTCGCACCCAGCGCCGGTCGGACCAACAACGCCTGCGCACGCTGCGCGATCTCGATGCGGCCGCCCGGGCGTTACGGGAGGCTTGTGAGGTCCTCCTCCAGGAGGCCGATCCCCAAACGGACGTGCGGACGGCCGTGTTTGCCCGGGTCTCGAAAGAGGCGCTGACCACCGCCATCCGCCAAGTCGATACCTTGACGCATCCGCCGGATCAGACCGTCGCCTTTCAGGAACTCTGGCGCCATTACCCGACCATCCGGCAGGTGTTGCCGCGACTGTTGGCCGCCATCGCGTGGCGGGCCACCCCGGCGGGCCAGGGTACCTTGGACGCCTGGAATTTCTTGCGTGAGCACGAACGCCAAGCGGGGCGTTCCTGGGTTACGGCCCCCATCGCGGGGATAGCGGCGGGGTGGCGGGCCGTGGTCGTCGGCGAGCAAGGCCGGATTGCGAAGAAAGCCTACACCTTCTGGGTGTTGTCGCGGGTCCTGGAGAGCGTCCGCTCCCACGACCTGTATGTGACCCCGAGCGAACGCTATGGCGATCCGCGCGCCCAACTGCTCCAAGGTGCCGCCTGGGACGCGGTGCGCCCGCAGGCGATCCGGACGCTGAATTGGGCAGCGGATGCGGAATCGGCCTTACGCCCCCTGCGGGAGGCGCTCGACACGGCCTACCGCACGACCGCCGCGCATTGGGACACCAATCCGGCTGTCCGGTTGGAATCCTTTGCCGGCAAGGATCGCCTGGTGTTGAGCCCGCTAGACCGGCTGGAGGACCCGGCCTCTCTACGCCAGTTGCGAACCCGGGTGGCGACCCTGCTGCCGCGCCCCACGTTGCCGGATTTACTCCTGGAGGTGCATCAATGGACCGGGTTCGCCGACGCCTTCACCCATGTCAGCGAGGGCGGCGAGCGGGTGAAAGATTTGGCCCTCAGTGTGTGCGCCGTGTTGTTGGCGCAAGCCTGCAACATTGGACTGGACCCGGTCGTCCATGCCGGGATTCCGGCGCTGGCCTATGATCGGCTGACCTGGGTCACCCAAAATTACGTGCGCGCGGAGACGCTCGCCGCCGCCAATGCCACGCTGGTGGATTATCATGCCCAGCTGCCGCTAGCCCAACAGTGGGGATCTGGGGAGGTCGCCTCCGCGGATGGCTTGCGGTTCGTGGTGCCCGTCCACTCGGTCCACGCGGGTGCCAACCCCAAATACTTTGGGTCCGGCCGCGGCGTGACCTACTACAATTTCACGAGCGATCAATTCAGTGGATTTAATGCGCTCGTCATTGCCGGCACCTTGCGGGATTCGCTGCGCCTCCTGGAGGGTGTCCTCGACCAACAAACCGGACTCCATCCCCAGGAGATTATGACGGATACGGCCGGGTACAGTGATTTGATTTTTGGCCTCTTCGGCTTGCTTGGCTACCAATTCAGTCCGCGACTCGCCGACATCGGCGAAGCCCGATTCTGGCGGTGGGAGGCGGACCCAGACTATGGCGTCCTCAATCGCCTGGCGCGGCAACGGATTCACGCGGACCTGATCCTCCGCCATTGGGACGACATGCTCCGCGTCGCCGGCTCCTTAAAGTGGGGGACGGTGAACGCGACCGCCCTCATCCAGGCGCTGCAACACGGGGGACGGCCGACCCTATTGGGGCGCGCCATTGGGGAACTCGGGCGGATTTACAAAACCCGGTACCTGTTGGCTTATTTGGATGATGAAAGCTACCGGCGGCGGATTCTCACCCAGTTGAACCGCGGCGAAGCGCGACACAGTCTCGCCCGGGCGGTGTTCTACGGCAAACGGGGGGAGCTGCATCAAGCGTATCGCGAAGGCCAAGAGGATCAACTCAACGCCCTCGGTCTCGTCGTCAACGCCATGGTGCTGTGGAATACGCGGTACATGGAACAGGCGTTGGCATCGCTTCGTCAGCGCGGCCAGGAGGTCTCGGACGAGGATATCGCCCGCCTCTCCCCGTTGGGCCACGACCACATCACGAAGTTGGGGCACTATTCGTTTGAGGTGCCTGAGGTGGTCATGCAAGGGCTTCTTCGGCCCTTAATGCCCTCGGAGGAATAAGTCGCTGCCAAGCATTGTCCTTATTCCGGTTTTTCGTTCGGATGCTACAGAGACCCCAATACCAAGAGGCCGACTTACCAGGCAGCCAAACTTCCCATCAAAGCGGCCCCCGCCACAAGGCCCAGGACAGCGGCGGCTCTGTTTTCACGCCACGATTCCGGCAACGTATCTTGAACAACCACGTACAGCATGGCGCCCGCCGCAAAGGCTAAAATAACGGCGTTGATCCCATGCGAGACGGAACCCAGCATCAGCGGCACGAGCGTCCCCATGGGCGTTATCAGGCTAATTAGCAGGGTCAGAGCAAAGATTTTACGCCGTCCCACCCCGCTCGCCGCCAGAGGCGCCGCGATGCTCATCCCCTCGGGCATGTTGTGCAACGCAATAGCCAAGGCCATGATAATGCCGAGTTTGGCGTGCAGGGAATGCCCAGCACCGATGGCCATGCCTTCCGGCAAATCGTGCACTGCAATGGCCAGCGCGATCGACTGTCCGGTTCGTCGGAGCCGCGATAGCGAGGGATCGCCCGACTTCCACAGTCCCGTGAAAAAAGCCATGCTGACCACGCCGAATACGCATCCTGAAATGAATGCCGGAATTCCTCCGGTGTTGAGACTGGCCGGGGCCAATTCGGTAACCACCACCGTCACCATGACCCCGGACGCCAATGCCAGAATAAAGCTGAGCATCCATGGCCGCAGGGTTCGAAAGCGCAACACCACCAGCGCGCCGAGCGGGGTTGAGAGACCGGATAGAAAGCTTATGGCCAAAATCATCGTCCGAATGCCCCCAAGGGTTGTCTTGCTTATGGCTATGCCACTACCCGGGATGGCATCCCGGGTATTTCGCCAAGGAGGTCCGGAATTATCTGCAAGGGGATTGCCGATGGGTCGTCGAAGAGGGGGACAGGACATCGAGGCGGCAGGCGTATAGGGCAACCAAGCGAGTGGACAGCAGGAAGCTGTGGAAGGACGGGGAGGGCACGATGACGGGACGTCAGAACCTAAACCTGTTGCAGGGCACACAATCATGGGAGGTTGGTAACATGGACAGCGCTGACCTTAGCGGCAAGTACATCCTTGTCACGGGTGCTTCGAGTGGATTAGGATTGGCGATGGCAGAAGCTTTGCTGAGGGCGAGGGCGACGGTGGCCCTGGCATCACGGCCCGGGACCAAACTTGATGAGGCGGTCGTTCGCCTTCGAGATGCCGGATACGATGCCCACAAGGTGGCCCTTGACGTTCGGTCCGTGGAGTCTGTGGAGGATGCCGTACGATGGGTGCGCGAGACCTGGGGCCATATCGATGTGCTGGTCAATAACGCAGGGATTGGCATGAGAACTGTCAATCCGCGGTTTATGGTGGATCCACAGCCTTTTTACGAAGTGACACCGCTGGGCTTTCGCGATGTCATCGAGACAAACCTGATGGGATATTTTTTGGTGGCCCGAGGGTTTGCGCCATTGATGGTGCAGCAGCGCCATGGGAAAATCATCAACATCTCCATGAACCATGAGACCATGCGTCGCCGGGGCTTTGTCCCCTATGGTCCGTCCCGCGCCGGGTCGGAGTCATTGTCCCGCATCATGGCTGAGGATCTGCGGCCATATGGTGTGACCGTGAACATGTTGCTGCCGGGCGGTGCCACCGAAACCGGCATGATTCCGGAGGACATGAAAGTCTTGTTGACGGCACCCCTGTTACAGCCCGACGTGATGTCCGAACCTATTGTGTTCTTGGCCTCGCCGCAATCCGATGGGATCACCGGTGAACGGCTGGTGGCGAAGCAATTCCGCGAGTGGGTGGCCAAGCACGGGAGCGACGCCTGATTGGTGCCGGCTGGGACGTCACCGAATAGTTCTCGGGGGCTTGAAGACCCGCATGGACATGTCAGGCGCCAGCTCGGGACTGTCCTGGCGCCAACAGGAGGCGAGCGCATGGAGGTCTGTCACACTGACCGGCTGTACCATTACATCTTAAACGGGGACGAGGCGATTGATGCCATCGTGGAGAAGGGACTCTTGCCGCTGAGCGCCATGCCGGACCATCCTCGATGGCTAAGCGTGCAAACCCTCTACCCGCATCACTTTGAATCTCTGCACAAGCTGTTTGCGGAACCAGTGGTGGCGACCCCTTATCGGAACTCGGGCATCTTTTTGACGCCAATCGACTTCCGGGCGTTACCTGACCAATCCCTGTCGCGATATCGACGCCTCACCATACCGCTCGCCGCCATTAAGCCGACCGAAGCGGCCGTCACCTACGAATGGGAGGCCACTCGGATAGTGCTTCCGCTGTCGCAGGAGACGCTAAAAGAGGTTCAGAATCGATGGACTGCGGACGTCGTCCGCACGTGGTTTGGCCGCGATCGCCATCGACTGTTCTTTCATGTTCCTCAAGTTGTGACATACCAAGAGCGCATTCCTATTCCTAGCGAATGGGTGGAGTAGCTGGAAAAAGGGCGTCCAATGGGGCCGTGAGCCGCTGGCGACGTCAAGCCGAGGTTAGTTCCGGGCCTGATGCCACGAACGTCCTCCATCGGTTGTCACCCACATCTTACCCCCATGCGGAGGGGTTCCAGCGGTCCACCAACCCGTGTCCGAAGATAAGAAGCCGAAGGAATCCACCGTCTTGGATGGGGCCGATGCCCGCTCGAACGTGCGACCGCCGTTGATCGTGTACAGCAACGTGAGTGCGCGGTGAGACCCGCGCCCGACGACAATCCATCCCACCCGACGGTTGAGAAAGTCCGTCGATACCACGTACGAGCCTCTTGGTCCACGCCATATGACTCGCCACCCATTGCCCGCATTCCGATACACCAGCCACAGGGTCTTGCCTGAGGTTGCGTCCGCCGACGACTGTAACGTAGCCACGAGATAGCTCACGCCTGGTGTTGGCGTTTGCACACCGCCGTAGGGAACGGCGGACGGGGTGGTCGGACCTGTTGGCCCCATGTGGCTCGGCAGTGGCAATGAGCTCGCCGTGATCCGCCCGGGAACGACGCGAAACACAGTCGGTACCCCAGGAGCGGGTCGATTGCCGTTCGTCGAGGACACGGCCCAGCCACGCTTCAAGGAGGTGGGGGAGGCGCCGACCAGCATGGGTTGGCCGGTTGGTACGTGTGTCAATGTCAGAATACGGACCTGCTGAAGACGAGCTCCCGCTGCGCGGACCCCCTCAATCGCCTCCGAGAGCTGCCGATGCGGCCCAGTTCGGTCATCCAGAACCCAGGCCGCTTGCGCCTTATAAGCTTGAATACTGATAAGGTTCGGAATCCAGGGCAGGGCAATGGTTGTTCGTTGCCATGTCTGTCCCATATTGGTTGTGAGCCAGACCGTGTACCGTGTCCCAGGTTTCTCCGCTTGGCCCAGCACCCACAGGGTAGACGGAGATGAGGCCGCCACGCCGTGCATATCGATCACTGACGTTTTGCTCCAGGTCCGGCCGGCGGTGCGCGTCACATATAAGCGGCCTTGCAGACTTTCGGCCCAACCGCTATTTGGCGAGGTCATCTGCATGTCTAGCAGGGGGGGCAGCGAGGCAATGCCCGAGTCTCGACCGGCCGCCTGTTGGTTTAGGCCCGACAAGGCGGGTACGACGATGGCAAGGCTGGCCGCGGCAGCAACGGCAGCCGGCCACAGCAGCTGTCGGGGCCCCTTGATACTCCGGACGTTCTGCCAAAACTGCGGCGACGCGGTAAAGCTCCAGCGTTCCGCCGCCCTCGGGAGGTACGAATCGAACGAGCGGCGGAGGGTCTCGTCATCATGCGCCATGGTCTGTCTCTCCCTCCTTCATCCAGTGTCGACGAAACCGTTCCCGAGCCCGGTGCAGCCGGGACTTCACGGTATGGACGGAAATCGCATAATGCTCCGCGAGCCTCGCGATAGACCATTCCTGGTAATAGAACAGCAAGAGTAACTCGCGGTCGAGAGCGCGGAGACTGTCCAAGATGCGTTCCACGTCAACCGACCGATCGTCCGAGAGGGCCACCTCGGTGTTATAGGGCAGGATATCCCAGGCCGCCGGCCGCTGCCGCCGATGGTAGTCAATGGCGAGACGGCGTGCGACAGTGTAGAGCCAGCCTGCGTGGAGGGTTTTGGTCGGGTGTCGGAGATGTTCTCGGTACAGGCGCAGAAACGCCTCTTGGGCAATATCCTGGGCCGCATGATAGTCGTGCGTGTACGTGCCCACAAACCGCACCAATGGGTCTCCGTGCTCCAGAATCCATCGCCCCAGCCAATGGTCTAGACTGTCCACCGCCATTCCCCCTCCCCTAGATATAACGTGGCGAGGAGACTTCCGGATCGCAGGCAGCGAGAATATTTTTCCGACTGAGGCCGTTTCCCTCCTCAGGGGGGAATGGTATTCTCTGGACAACTGTGCCTCAGCCAGGGGTCATTGCCACACACATCAAGTGGGCCAGCGCGTTTAAGGGGGGAGGAGATAGCATGGGCTCTCGGGTCATGCACCTTTTAGTGGCCGATTGCGTGGCCGAGGAATTGCATTTGGAGGACAGAGGTCGTGTGCTGGTTGGATCGATTGCCCCCGACGCACACAACGGTCAGCGAGACCGCACCCACTTCATAGGACCGCGCTATGCCTGGTCAGACGTCGCCCCCTATCAGTACGGACAATTCCTCACCAAATATCACGGTCGCTTAACGGATGGATTTTTCATCGGCTACCTTTCGCATCTGATCACGGATGACCTCTGGACGACCGCGATGGACTTCAGCGGATTGAAGGAGCGGCTCAAAAGCACCGGGGCTTATTACGAAGTGCTCTACCATGACTATTACATCGCCAACGCCCAGTTAATCCATTCGCACAAGGGCCCGGATCTGCACCAGGTCTTAGATTCGGGGTCGGTGTGCGAGGATTTGGACGAAGTCGACAGTGCGTCCGTGGAACGATTGAAGCAGGAGGCTTTGAGTGACTTTACCTATCCCGCCAGCAATGTGGACCGGCCGTTGGCGTTTCTTACGCTGGACCTGATTAGAGCCTGCATCGAACGCGCCGCCATCCGCGCCATCGACGCGGCGCGTCCTTGGATAGGGTAAGCCGTTTAGCAACCTGGTCCACTTCTACTCGCATCTGGCAAGCGAAATCCGGTCGGTAAGGTGGCGGTGAGAGGAGGATAACATGGGTTACATCGAAGAGATACGGGCCGCGGTTGGCCATCGGCCGCTCATACTACCTGGCGCGGCCGTTCTGGTTCTCGACCACCAAAACCGGGTGCTCTTGCAGCGGCGGCGTGAAGGGCTCTGGGGTGTGCCCGGTGGCTTCATGGAACTCGGCGAGTCCGCGAAAGACACGGCCCGACGCGAAGTGCAGGAAGAGACAGGCCTGGTGATTGGCGAGCTCACGCTGGCAGGCGTCTTTTCTGGTCAAGACACCTGGGTGCAATTGCCCAATGGAGATGAATTTTACAGCGTCACCATCGCCTATATCTCCCGCAACTACAGGGGGCAGCCCCAAGCCGACGGGGTAGAGTCAACGGATGCCGGCTTTTTCGCCCTGGAGAGTCTGCCGAGTCCGATGCATAGAAAGTTCCAAGACGTGGTGACCATGCTGGTGTCGGCCTTTTGTCACAGCTCCGCGCCGTCATCGCATGGCTAGTGGCGGGACCCGCCTCGGACGATGAAGCCGCGCCGCAGCGATCCGGTGACCATCGGCCCTGGAGGCGCGCGCCGCGTCTTAAACTTCAGGGCTGACCCACCTGGTTCCCATCCACACGATCAGCCTGCGTTCCCCCGAGTGCCAGCTGAGTCAAATGGTCTTCGATGCGGCGCGCGCCGTTCAACCATAGAGCGCTCCTGCCATCGCCGAGGTCCTCAAATGCTTGCAGGCAGGCCCCGATGTTCTGTTGCCGCCGGCGATAGGTGGTGAGGATGAAGCGCAAGAACTCCCAATCCACCTTTTCGGGGCAGTTGGGGCCCATGTCGATGCGCGTTTTGTTGCGATAAGTGATGCGGCGCTTGAAGACGCGATAGACGCAACGGGCGAGGCCTACCTCAAGGTAAATCAAGGTATCGGCACGTGAGGTTCGCAAGTCGTACCCGACCGAGGTGTAGTTGCCTTCGATAATCCAAGCGTCTTTTTGGGCAATTTCGCATTGCCGAGCCAGAAACTCCTCGGCCGTCGATTCGACCCAGCCGGGCTTCCAAAACAAGGCATCCAAGTGGTATACCGGAAGCCCTGTCAATACGCCGAGGCGGCGGGCATAGGTAGACTTGCCCGAGCCGGACGACACACCCATCACGAGTACGCGTTGCACAGTATCCTCCTTGGGGACCAATCATCCCCATGAAACCTCCATCTTGCTCCATTCTACCGCTTCCCGATAGAAAGGGCGGGATTTGATTGGTGATAAAGGGAAGGACCCAGCCTGGCGGAGCGGTATGATTACGTCAATAACTCGAGCTCTTCGTCCGAGGAGGTTATTGATGAATACCCAGTCTAAGTCGTCTCCGCGTCTATTCCTGACAGACCCAGAGCGCATGCGGTTACGGAGCCGCGGAATCAAGCTCCGAGATATCAGCGCCATCGAACTAGGGGTGCTTGCCGCCGTACTGGAGTGCTCCCCTGAGCGGGCCGAGAAGCTTCGGGCTTCAGCTCTGTTCCAAACGATTCCCTCCGTGGGTCCGGCCGCAGCCGACTGGCTTGTCGACCTCGGATACCGGTCACTGGAGGACCTCCGTGTCGAATCCGGTCCCGCGCTTTTGGTTCGACTTGAGAGGCTGTACGGACACTGGATGGATCCGTGCCTAGAGGATGTGCTGTGGTGCGTGGTCTACCATGCCAACCACCCGGGCAGTGACAAAGTCTGGTACGACTTCACCCAAAAGCGCAAGGATTATCGCGCCCAGCATGGCTACCCATCCAGCCGGCCGACGCTGGCTTGGCACTCCGCACCATAGACCTGCCCCCAATCGCGCCCGTGACGGATCCGGTTATCCCAGCGTGGCCGGCCAGTCCATAGCAAACACCACCCGAATCAGTCGCTCCGCCGCCGGCTGTAAATGCTCCGTGGAGTGGATAACCGACAGATGCCGCATGAGGCGAAGAGGGGAAATGTCCAACAGGTGGAAGTCAGCGCGTTCCTGGGGCAAGATAGTATACGGCGACAAAATGGCGACCCCCAGGTTCTGGCTAATCATGGCCTTAATCGCTTGCGTGGTGCCCAACACAAAACGTACATTCAACTGGCTTAAAGCGATGCCCAATTGGGCCAATGCGCTCTCCATCACCATGCGGGTCCCCGATCCCGGTTCCCGAACTACCAGGGGCTCCTCACGCAGGTCCTCCACACTGACGTGGTCGCGATCGTGCCAGCGATGGCGGTGGCTTACGACCAGTTTCAAGCGGTCCTCGAGAAAGGGGCGCAGAACCAACTGGGCGTCATCAATGGGCCCCTCCACAAGCCCTAAATCCAGTTCCCCCTGGGCTACCCGGTCCGCGACATCATGGGAGTTAGCCATATACAGCGTGAGGTGCTGGCGGTCCACGGGGTTGTCGAGACGCGGCAACACATGGGGAAACAAGTATTCGGCGATAGTCAGACTGGCTCCCACCGACAGGCGGGCCGGACCGGGCTCCAAGAGGTGGCGGACTTCTTCACGAGACTGGTCCAAGAGATGCAGAAGCTGCGTGACATGCTGGTAAACAATGTCGCCCACCTCATTGAGGTGGACGCCGTGCGCGCTTCGCACCAACAAGGCACACCCATAGTCTTGTTCTATTTGGTGAATCTGCTGACTTACCGCCGACTGCGACAAGTTCAGCACCCGCGCCGCACGCGAGATGCTGCGATGCTCGCTCACGGCCTTAAAAGTGCGGCAAATTTGCTCGTTCATTGGCGCGCTCCTATCACAGATTGTGGTGATCGCTATTGCAAAACCCGAAAGCCTGTTGGTCCGAGATTTTGTACCCTGATCTTAGATGATCTGATGGTCAGAAGGGAAGCGATACCTTGGCACATGCCGCTGACATCCCCGTTGTCAACGACGCGAATACTACCGAGAATGGACTGCGCCGTGTTCACACCACCTGCTATATGTGTGCCTGCCGATGCGGCATTGAGGCCACGCTGGAAGGCGGTCGGGTGCGGTTTTTGTCGGGAATTCCAGAAAATCCAGTAAACAAGGGTGTCTGGTGCGCTAAGGGAGGCGCCGGCATCATGACCGAATACAGCCCAGCGCGCCTCTCCAAGCCTCTCATGCGCGAGCCCGGAGCTCCCCGGGGAGAAGGTCGCCTGGTGCCCGTGGAGTGGGAAACGGCGCTTTCCACGGTGAGCGGGTGGCTCCAAAACATCCGGGAGACCGATCCCCGCCGTTTGGCTTACTTTACCGGCCGTGATCAGATGCAGGCATTCAACGGCTTCTGGGCTCGTCAGTTCGGAACCCCCAACTGGGCCGCGCACGGCGGGTTCTGTTCCGTCAACATGGCTGCCGGCGGCATGTATTCCATTGGAGGCAGTTTTTGGGAATTTGGCTGGCCTGATCTCGAAAATGCGCGCTGGTTCATGATGTTTGGTGTGGCCGAGGATCACCCCTCCAACCCCTTGAAACTTGCCATCTCGGCCTTGAAAGAGCGAGGCGGACGATTCATTGTCGTAAATCCCGTGCGCAGTGGATACGGCGCGCTGGCGGATGAGTGGGTGCCGATTCGTCCGGGTACCGATGGCGCCTTTATTTTGGCCCTGATGCATGTGCTGATTCGAGAGGGACTCTTCGATGAGGAGTACCTGCGGCAGTGGACCAACGCCGCCGCGTTGGTGCGCTGCCACACCGGTTCCGACCAGGATGGTTTGTTCCTGAGGACGGAGGACGGGGAAATGATGGTCGCGCTCGAGGATGGGCGAGTGGTGCCCTTTCGGAGCGCCCAGGGGCAGGGTGTGCTTAACGGCACCGTGGTCTACGAGGGTGCCGAGTGGGAACCATCTTTCCAAGTCCTGCAGCGCGAAGTCGAACATGCCACGCCCGCATGGGCTTCCTCCGTGACAGGAATTCCCAAGCGGACCATTGTGCGTTTGGCATTGGAGATGGGGAAGGTGTCCCAGCAGCAGCCTCTGGTATTGCCCATTGCTTGGACCGATTTCTACGGGCATCAGCACCCCACCACCGTGGGCCGTCCGGTGGCCTTTCACGCCATGCGCGGGCTGGCAGCCCACACCAATGGATTTCAGACCATACGGGGTCTCTTTTCGTTGATGATGCTGCTGGGCGTAGTCGATGTGCCGGGCGGATTCCTGTATAAGAGTCCGTATCCTAAAGCCGTGCCGCCGGCCGTGAAGCCAGCGCCCAACCCCGAGGACTACCAGCCCAACCAACCTGCCAAAGCACCGCTGTTGGGTTATCCCACCTCCCCGGACGACTTGCTGGTGGATGGAGATCGTCCGATCCGAATTGACGAAGCCTATTCCTGGAAGTATCCCTTGGCGGCACACGGGGCGATTCAAAATGTTATCGCCAATGCGGCGTCGGAAACCCCGTACGGCATCGACACGATGATGATTTACATGGCCAACATCGCATGGAACTCAACCTGGAATACCTTGACCACCCGCGACTTGCTCATCGCCCGCGATGAGGAAACGGGGGAGTACAAGATTCCGCACGTGGTGGTGTTTGACGCGTTCGACTCCGAGACTGTGGCCTACGCCGACATCGTCTTCCCGGACACCACTTATCTTGAACGGTGGGACGCCACTTCGCTTCAGGATCGTCCCATCTCAGAGCCCAACGGCCCAGCCGACTCCATTCGCCAGCCGGTGGTGCCGCGACTGGGGGACACGCGTCCCACCGCCGATGTGCTCATTGAACTGGCCAATCGCCTGCAACTGCCGGGTTTCGTGGAAAACGGCACGCCAAAATACCGCAACTATGCCGATTTCATTCATTTCTGGGAGACCGAGCCGGGATCGGGCGTGGGTCTGTTGGCTGGATACCGCGGCGCAAACGGGACGGAGGAACTGGTGGGAGAGCCGAACCCCAACCAGCTGGCCACCTACGCCGAGCACAAAGCGTTTTGGCAGCATGTCCTGCCGGATGAGCGACGCTACTATCGCATGGCCAACCAGAACTACCTGGATTGGGCCAGCCGGGTGAAATTTGTGCCCAAACCGGATCCCATCATCCTCAACCTCTATTCGGAACCGCTGCAGACGTTTCGATTGGCCGGGCAGGGACGTTGGCCGGGGAAAAAGCCGCAAGACGCTGTACTGAAAGATCGGCTCTCTCGCTATTTCTCGCCCGTGGCCGTTTGGTATCCGCCGCTCGAAGATCGTCCCGAAGAAGCGGAGGCATTTCCTCTTCGCATCATCACGCAGCGACCCATGACCCATTACCATTCTTGGGGATCGCATAACGCCTGGCTGCGCCAACTGCTTAATGAGAATCCGCTCTACATCAACCCCAAGAAGGCGCAGGCGTTGGGGCTCCATGAGGGCCAATGGGTGTGGGTGGAATCGCGAATTGGCCGCATGACTGCCAAACTGCGTTTGTCCGATGCGGTTGAACCAGACACGGTCTGGACCTGGAACGCGATTGCCAAAGGTCCCGGCTCATGGGCCCTGGATCCCCAAAGTCCTGAAGTGCGGCGGGCCATTCTCATCAACCACATCATACCCGATCGGCAAGCTGGGCCGTACCAAAGCGAGTACTTCAACAACGACCCGGTCACCGGCCAGGCAGGGTGGTATGACGCCCGCGTCAAGATTTACCCCTCGGAGATCGAGGAAGTTTGGCCCATCGTCGACCCGCGCCAGCCCGCTGTCGAGCGGCCCGAGGTATCGCGTTTGGCCTACACCACCAAGGAGGGATAGCATGCAGCTGACCATTATTACCGATTTGAACAAGTGCGTGGGATGCAAGAGCTGCCAGGTCTCCTGCAAGGAGCACAACACCTCCGGCGCCTTCGGCCCAGTGCCCGATCATACGCCGTACCAGGACCCAGACGGGATGTGGTGGAATCGCATTCTGACTATGGAGAGCGGCGAGTATCCCAACACGTCGGTCCTATACTTACCGAAGGCGTGCATGCATTGCTATGATGCCCCCTGCGTTCCGGTGTGCCCGACCGGAGCCTCGTTCAAACGGGAGGATAATGGGGTGGTGCTGGTCGACTATGACAGCTGCATCGGCTGCCAATTGTGCATGTGGGCATGCCCGTACGGCGTTCGAGAGTTTGACGAAGAGGCTGGCGTGGTCAAGAAGTGCACGCTCTGCATCGACCGCATTGAGGACGAGACATTACCCGAGCACGAGCGCCAACCTGCATGTGTTCAGAGTTGTCCCACCCACGCCCGGACCTTCGGCGACTTAGACGATCCGAACTCCGAAGTGTCGCGGTTGGTGGCCGAGCGCCAAGGATTCGGTCTTCTCCCGGAACTGGGTGCGCGGCCCTCTGTCCACTATCTGCCGCGTCGGCCGGCTCCGTCTCCCCTGGACACCGAAACACTTGAGACAGCGATGGAGGAGCGTTACTAATGCGGCCGGCGACACCGTTGCTCGTCTTGACGATTGGTCAGGGCCTGGCTGGCGGAATCATCGTCTGCCTAGCCGCTCTGATGTGGATGGGGCGCTTGACTGGCCCCGAGGCCATAGTGCCCGTACTGGCGGCGCTGGGCACTGCGGCCGTCGGAGGCATGGGATCCTTTTTTCACATGCACAATCTCAAGGCGGCCCGGTATGTGATGCGCCGCCTCAAGACCTCTTGGCTTTCCCGCGAGGCGTTGACGACAGCGATTTTTGGGGCCTTCTTGGCGGTGTTGACGGTCTGGACGCTCTTTGACGGCGCGGGCGTGTCCAGCGTGGGCTATCAAACCTTGTTGGTTGTCACCGCAGCAACCGGGGTCCTGGCGATGTGGGTAACCGCCATGCTGTACGCGACCATTCCCGCGGTGCTGAGTTGGCATACACCGCTTACGGTTCTAAATCTCATGTTGGTAGGCATTACGTCAGGTGTGGCAGTGACAGCTGGGTGGGTGTCTGCGGTACCGAGCCTGTGGATTGGATTTGCCATTTTGCTGGCCTTAACCGCTGCGGTCAAGTTGCTCCATTGGACGCACTTCCTCCGAGCGCACGGGCAGATTCGAGCGGAAACCGGTACGGGGCTGCCCTTCTCGCCCTACCGATTGCAGGATACCGGCACGACCAAGCCGCCGTACCGGACTCAGACGCAGGTATGGCCCCTGCTTCAACCTGCCCTTCTCCGCACAGTGAAACTATGGACCGTTGGATGGTTGTTTGTCATTCCGTTGGCCGCAGTCGTCGTGTGGCAAACGGGAGCCTGGGGCGGCGCTCGATGGGTGTTGCCGGTTGGCGCCATGTTGGGCGTCATAGCCGAACGGTGGCTCTTTTTTGCCGACGCTACACACAGTTCGCGGGTCTTCTTCGTGGATGAGCCGCGCAGGGCTCCGCAGGTTCCCATGACCGGCGCCAGGAAGTCCATGTGATGGGAGGCCGGGCCCGAATTGCCGCCGAAACGCCAGATGAGCAACGGTTGCAGCTCGTGCTGGAGCCCGTTCTCCAAGAGGCCGGCTGGGTTATCGACCACAGCCTTGACCGTCTCTGGAACCGTAGGCTGGGGAGCCGGTGGGTATTGGAAGCCACGGGTGATGGGCCGCGGGCGGTGACGGTATTGACGGCCCCGCAGGCCTCTGAGTTGTCCCGCGTATCGTCAGCGTGGCCAAAGTCCCACATATTGGCCACACAAAGCTTTACCGCCGACGTATCGTCCGAGGTGTCGTGGCTTCCACGGTTGGTGCCCGACTATTGCTTTCCGCCAGGCGTGGGCGCCGACCCCTTTGGAATTACGGCCAAGTTTCGCTTGGAGAGTCGGCCCCGGCTGGTATACCTGGGAGGTTACACCCACGGCGCCGTGTTGACGCGATTGTTGGAGACCGCGTCGGACCTCTTAACCGTCGACGGCGAGCTGGTCCTGCCCGATAGTCTTTCGCTGCGTGCTGCCTGGGCCCCAGTGGTGCGGCGAATGCAGTTGGCGGAACGCGTGGTATTCCTGCCCTCCTTAACCGGGCCCGAAATGGCCGGACTTCTGTTGGGAGCCGATGTACTGCTCGCTTTGGACCCAACGGATACCGGCCGAACCCTGGCTTCGTGGGGTCTGGCCTCAGGCACCCCGATTGTCGCGCAGCACAGCCCCATTAATGAAGCACTGTTCGGCCCAGCCGCCCTATGGGTGTACGAGGAATCGGCATCTGTGTGGAGGCGGGCCATTCTCCAAGCGCTCGATCGGGTACCGCTCCGCGAGACTTTGACGGATCGCGCTCTGGCCGCGAGTGAGGCCTGGCGCCTGAGCGAGGCGCAAGAGGCGTGGACCCAACGTCTCAAACTACTGGAACGTTAAGAATCCGAAACGTCTGCCGATGTCCCGTGCTCAACCCCAGTTGGTGAGAACGACGCAAGGACACCAGCTGAGTCGCGTCTTGGCCCCCGAAACACTTGCCGGTTGCCAGCCCCTGATCGTATGCACCCATCCGTCATAGAAGAGTGCTACTCTATAAGGAGCCCAATTAGCAAGGCATGAGTCAGCGAACGAGCGGCGCATGGCGAGGTGAGGTCATACGATGCAAAACTTCACGGGTGTCGTCATTCTGGAAAGTCTTAACGATCCGAGTGCGCTGGATAATCGGGCCACAGTTCTTCGGGCGTCGGACATTAAAGCGCCGCCGAACGACCCCCATCCGGTGTGGAGTCGGCGATTGGTTCGGGTTCCCTTGGAATCGATGCGCGATTTGGCCCATGATTTGGCGAAGACCATGACCGCGGACTTCTATAACCATTTTGTCAAGGACACCACACTGGTTGTCAGGGTAACGTCAAAGTCGTGACGTAAGCCATAGTGATTTTCGGGAGTCGGGCCTTTGATAGAGAACCCAACGAGGTCAGCCGAGAACGGCCACCTGGCGCCCAAAATGGAAGTTAACCGGTCGTT
>JAJZAN010000003.1 GCA_021799435.1 Bacillota bacterium
GAATGAGGGCTTGGGTGTTGCCGCCCACCGCCACCAACAGTACCGCAGCACCTATCGCCAATACCCAAACACCCCGCTCAAACACCAAGCGATCCCCACGGATCGAAAAGGCTTGGGGCAAATACCGATCCCGTGCCAGCAAACTGGCCAAGACAGGCAATCCCCCGAACGAGGTGTTGGCTGCCAAGCCCAAGACGGCCGCAATGGCAAGGGACACCACGAAAAATGCCCAATTGCGACCCACCGAGGCGGTCATGACGCGGCTCAAAAGACTCGCTTGGCCTCCCGGGGCCAGGTGGAACCGAACCGTCAGAGCCGCAATGCCTATCAGCATGGCGCCTAAAAGAATGCCGAGAAGCCATTCGGTGCGCTTGGCGCGCAACTGCCGCGGCTTGCGAAAGAGCGGCACCCCGTTAGCAATCGCCTCGACGCCCGTCAACGCCGTACACCCTGCAGCGAATGCTTTCATTAAAAAGAAGATGCTGACATGAGGCGCCGCCGGCAAAGGCGCTTGGGGATGCACCAAGCGGGGGTGAATAAAGCCCCAAGCCAGAACCGCCAAAAGTCCCACGATAAAGACCACCGTGGGCAACAAAAAAGCCCGGGCACTCTCGCCTACCCCGCGCAAATTGAGCCATGTCACCACAGCCAAAAGAACCAGACACAGCGGCACGGTCCAGGGCAGCAGCACCGGCCATGCCGACGTGAGGGCACCAATCCCGGCAGCAATGGAGATGGCGACGGTCAAGATATAATCCACAATGAGAGCCGCCGCCGCCAAATGGCTGGCGTTGACGCCCAAGTTGTCCCGCGACACCGCATACGCTCCGCCGCCTCGTGGATAAGCGTCGATGACCTGGCTGTAAGACAGCACTAAGATAGCCAAGAGTCCCATGATAGCCAGCGACTCCGGAATCAGGTAGCGGATGCCGGCCACCCCCACGCCCACCAAAACCAAGGCAATGGCCTCCGGGCCGTAAGCCACGGAGGTGAGCGCGTCCAAAGACAGGGCGGCTAACCCTTCCGATGTGCCAATCTCCTCGCTTTCCGCCTCACGCGCCTTCAGTGGGCGGCCAATCAGCAAATGCCAGACATCCATGGTGTGAGTCTACCATGCGTGGCAACCTTTCCCAACACTAACTAGCCACATCCTGCGCTGGGGTCTCCCATACGGCCCGGCGTGCAAAGGCACCCACGCCCAACAAAATGCAGGCCAATCCCCCGATGAGGAGCGTCCCGCGCACCCCCACAGCCCCGATTAAAAGTCCTCCTGCCGCTTGACCCAAGGGCAGCCCCACTCCGGTGATGCTATTGATGGCCCCAAACACCCGGCCTCGCAGATGGTCGGGTACCAGCCGCTGACGCCACAGCGAAAAGACAATGGTGTACGGAGCATACGCAAATCCGCCCAAGGCCAATAATATGGCAGCCGAGAGGACGCCGTGCGTCAGGCCGAGTCCGCCACTGAATACGCCCCACAGCACAATAATTCCCGCGACCAATCCCCTCAGACCCCAGGTGAGACGAAGATGGCCCCAAAGCAGGGTCCCCCCCAACGCCCCGACAGCGAAAGCCGACCACAACAGGCCGAGGGACTTGGCGCCGCGGTGAAAAATCGTGTGAACCATCACAGGCAGTGCTGGTTCCAAGGGGCCGTATGTCAGACTAAAGAGCAGGGTCACGACCACGAGCACCGCCAGCAGCGGCACCTGGCGCAGAAACTTCCAGCCTAACAGCACGTCTGAGAGGACGGTGTTGGTGGAGCGGTGGGATTCCTGTGCTTGAAAGCGACTTCGGGGGATGAATGCCAGAGCCGCAAAATAGACCAGATAGAGGCCGGCGGTAATGAGCAGGGTATCGCTCACCCCCAGGATCGATACCAGCACCCCACCCAGCGCCGGACCCAGCAACGTCACCAAATTCATGTTGGCCTGCAAGAGCGTATTGGCCGCTTCCCACTCATCCTCATGCACCACATTGGGCAGAATGATCATGCGCCCCAGATAAGCGACTGGTGTTAGGGCCCCGGAAAGCACAACCAGCCCCAGCAAAACAGAAAACGCGAGATGATGGCTTGCATATAACAGAGTCAAGATCCCAAAGATGCCCGCCTGCAGTAGATTGTCCAAATTCAGAAGCAACTTTCGCGAGACGCGATCCAACAGGACGCCCACAAAGGGCGAAGCCAGCATATCTCCGACCGCGTAGAGCGAGAGCACAATCCCGATTTTGGTGCCTGAGCCGGTGCTTCTCAGAACGAGCCAGGTAATGGCCAGCACGGCGATTTGACTGCCCAGCCGCACCGACAAGGTCCCGAACCAAAGCAGACGGAACGTGCGATTGCGCAACAAGACCTCCACGAAATCCCGTCCTCTCCTGCAGGGCACTATTCCCCCCATTATACCGGAGCCACCCGGACCCCGATCCCCTCTGAGCTCGTCCAGGGTGCGCTATGATAGAGGGAATTCACGACAAAGGAGCTTTTCATGGCCCGCATCCCACACACTCTTTCGCCCAAAGATTGGCGCTTCTTCATCGGAGTAGCCGTGCTCTACTCCGCGTCCAATCTGTGGACCACCGTGGTCTATTGGCAAGTCTTGTTCAGCACCCACTCAAGCCTTTGGCTGGCAGCCGCCGTGGCAGCCAGCACTGTACCCGCCGTCCTGGTGGGACTGACGGGGCCGGAATGGGGACTGCCTGGTTCGTTTGCGCCCTGGCTCGGCGTACTGGGAGCACTGATGGCTGGGGGATCGTTCTGGTTCGCCCATCAGCCATCCGTCTTGGTAGCACTGGCACTGCTGGAAGGCTGGCTCAGCGCCCGGGCTATTCCTCTCTCCCAAACGATTTTAATGGCCGCAACCCCCGCGGATGAGGCTCCCCGCGCTTCCGCCCGTTACGAGATGGCGTCCCGCATCGGCGTTGTACTGGGACCCTTGGCGGCCGGGTCTGCCCTGGCACTGTCAGGCCCTGTAGCAGCCACGGCCCTGACCGGCGGCCTCTTGCTCTTAAGCGGTCTCCTCTGGTCTCGCCTTCACACTCCGACCATCGAACGCGAAGACGGCAACGAAGGTATGCGGAGCGCTTGGACGGTCCTGCAGCATGACCGATTCTTGGTGAATGCGCTCGCTATTCGCGCCGGCGGAAACGTCTTGTGGCCGGCGTTCACCATGGCCGTTCCCATTCTCATGCAGCAGGTCTGGCATGCCCACGCGATAGGCTATGGCGCCTTCCGCACTTTATGGGGCGTCACCACCGTGGCAGGCACGCTGCTGGTCGTTCCTTTGTTGGGAAAGCGTCTTAAGACGGCTTACTTCCTGTCTTGGGCCTTGACGGGGCTGGCCTTTTGGGGAATCGGGGCCAGCGCGGACCTTCTCACAGCACTGGTCTCTACGGTGGTCGGAGCGATCTCCAGCCCCGTCGTCCACGTCGCGCTCGACAGCCATATCGGATCCACCGTACAACCTGCCTACCGGAGCGCGCTGTTTGCCATCCAGCGCCTCATGATGGCCGTGGTGGGACTCGTTGGACTCGGCCTCATGTCGTTGGCTCTGCACCACATGACGGCTGGACACGCTCTTCAAGGAGCCGGGGTCCTGATGGGATTAGCGGCGCTGGTTAGTTTGTGGATTTGGCAGCGCACGACGTCCGCGCCGACCGTCTCAACCGGCTCCGTTGACTAGTCAGCCTCGGGCACAATCGTTGGCTGAGCCACCCGAATCAGTTGCACCCCCGTACTGGTGATAAGTTCCAAGGTTTCCGGGCTCTCATAGGGCCGCAGGTAGTAGATGCGCTGGATACCGGCCTGCACCAACGCGCGTGCACACTGCCAACAAGGCATATCGGTGCAGTATAGATCCACCCCTTGCGTCTGAATCCCATATCGCGCGCACTGCAAAAGGGCATTCAACTCCGCGTGGATGGTCCGTACGCAGTGCCCGCTTTCGATCACGCATCCCGCCTCGGTGCAATGCGGCTGACCCGCAGGAGACCCGTTGTAGCCGCTGGCGATGACTCGGTGATCACGCACCAGCACGGCCCCGACACTGCGCCGGGGACAGGTGGATCGTGTGGCCACCAGCAAGCTCATCTGCATAAAATATTCACTCCAAGATGCGCGGGCCATACTAAACCTCCTCAACAAAAAAGGGCCCCGAAGGGCCCTTAGCTTTAGCGGAAATGACACGCCACCCAGTGCCCGGGGGCCGATTCTTTGAGCACGGGCCGTTCCACCTTGCACTGCTCTTGGGCAATCGGGCAACGGGTGTGGAACCGGCAACCGCTGGGCGGATTGACAGGACTGGGCACATCGCCTTGCAAAATGATGCGCTCGCGCTTGACCGTCGGGTTGGGAATGGGAATTGCGGAAAATAGCGCCTCGGTGTACGGATGCAAGGGATGCTTATAAATCTCATCCGCATCCGCCGTTTCCATCATCACACCCAAGTACATCACGCCCACACGGTCAGAGATGTGTCGAATTACGTTCAATCCGTGAGCGATAAACAGATAGGTGAGTCCGAATTCGCGCTGCAAATCTTCCATGAGGTTCAGGATCTGCGACTGAATGGACACGTCCAGCGCCGACACAGGCTCGTCGGCCACTACCAACTTGGGGTTCAAAGCCAGCGCGCGCGCGATTCCAATGCGCTGACGCTGACCACCAGAAAACTCGTGCGGGTAACGGCGAATGTGATAGGCCGCCAAGCCTACCACTTCCAGCAGTTCACGAACCCGCTTCTGACGCTCCTGGTTGGTGCCCATGTGATGGATAATCAGCGGCTCCTCGATTATTTCACCCACCGACATACGCGGGTTCAGCGAACCGAACGGGTCTTGGAACACAATCTGCATCTCACGGCGCAGACCGCGCAACTCCGCCTTGGAAGCCTTGACAATGTCCTTGCCTTCGAAAATGACTTGGCCCGATGTCGGCTCAATCAACCGCAAAACAGCCCGGCCCGTGGTCGTCTTGCCACAACCCGACTCGCCCACCAAGCCCAAGGTTTCCCCGCGCTTCACGTCAAAACTAACGCCATCCACCGCTTTGACATGACCAACCGTCCGTGAGAACAGTCCGCCCGTGATGGGGAAGTGCTTGGTCAGGTCGCGAACTGACAAGAGAACTTCAGGATCGACCTCTACGGTGGGAGTGTTGTTGTCCAATACTGCGCTCACGATACAGCCTCCGTTCCTTTAGCGTGGAGCCAGCAACTGACCTTGCGTCCATCGCCTACCTCGATGAGGGTCGGTTCTTCTCTCTGGCACACGTCCATCGCCTTGGGACAACGGGGTGCAAACGAGCAACCCGTCGGCAGGTGCAACAGGTTCGGTACCGTACCATCAATCACGTGCAATTTTTCTTGATGCGTCTCATCGATCCGGGGAATGGATGCCAAAAGACCCTCGGTGTAGGGATGAAGCGGCTCCCCAAACAATTCCCTGGTCGTGCCTTCCTCAACAACCTTGCCGGCATACATAACCGCCACACGATCGCACATTTCAGCCACGACGCCGAGGTCGTGGGTAATGAGCATGATGGCGGCATGAAATTCCGACTTCAACTTCTTCATTAAGTCCAAAATCTGCGCTTGAATGGTCACGTCCAACGCTGTGGTAGGCTCGTCAGCAATCAGCAGTTTGGGATTGCAAGCCAAGGCCATTGCAATCATCACGCGCTGACGCATACCGCCGGACATCTGGTGGGGGTACTCACGAGCCCGGCGTTCCGCGGCTGGGATACCGACCAGCCGCAACATCTCAACCGCCCGATTGAACGCTTCGCGCTTGGAAACTTTTTCGTGCAGGACGACCGATTCGGCGATTTGGTCGCCGATGGTGTAAACCGGGTTCAAGGAGCTCATGGGCTCCTGGAAAATCATCGCCATGTCGTTGCCGCGGATTTTCCGCATTTGCTCCGGCGTCTTCTTGACCAGATTCTCACCTTGGAACAAGATTTCGCCGCCGACGATGCGGCCCGGAGGATTCGGCACCAACTGCATAATGGAGAGCGAGGTAACGCTCTTCCCACAACCAGACTCCCCCACGATACCGAGAGTTTCTTCCTGGTTGATATAAAAACTCACACCGTTAACCGAGGGCACAACGCCTTCGTCGGTGAAAAAATGTGTTTGAAGATTGTTGACCTCCAGTACGCGCTCTGGCACGGCGTTCTCTCCTTCCCTAATCACGTTCATTCGATTCGATGTCTTGACCGTCTGTTTCCCGGGATTATCGAGAAAACACCGACAACATTCCACGTGCTGCGCTAATCCGAGGCGTGGAATAATTTCGACACCTTTAGCATCACGTTTGATTATAAAATTCGATGGGAATTAGGACAATGGATAACTCTGGTCACTCACTTGGTTTCGGCATCCCATCAAAAGTTCCCCGGTAGATTCGATAACCAAGCTAAAAATTCCTGCTCATTCATCCGCAAAATACCGAGCTGTTCCGCCTTTTGAAGTTTCGAACCTGCTTTTTCACCGTAAATGACGGCGGTGGTCTGTTGGGACACAGCTGACGCCACCCGCGCTCCCAATGCCGTCAGTCGCTCTTCGGCGGATTTACGAGGCATGCTCTCCAAGGTTCCCGTCAACACAAACGTTTGCCCTCCCAAGGGACGCGGTCCCACGGCTTCCTGCGCAGGTTGCTCCATGTTCACTCCCAGCTCCCGCAACTGCGCTATGATAGAGCGGTTGACCTCCGCGGCGAAGAACTGAACGACGCTCTCGGCGGTGCGAGGCCCCACATCCGGCACCTCTAACAGCGCATCGATCCCTGTCGATTCCAGCGCCTTCATGGTTCGATAATGCTCTGCCAGCGTCAAAGCCCCTCGTTCTCCGACAAAGCGGATGCCCAACCCGTAAATCAGGCGTGCCAGCGGCTGGTTTTTCGACTGTTCAATCGCCGACGCAAGTTTTTCCGCTGACAGTGTCGCGAAACGCGGCAGCTGCAGGAGCCGTCCCGCGTCCAACCGATAGATATCGGCAATGGATGCCACTAAGTCCGATGCCAATAAGAGATCCACCGTCTTCTCACCCATGCCCTCGATATCCATGGCGTCGCGGGACGCAAAGTGAATGAGCGATTCTCGCAGCTGAGCGGGACACGAGAGTCCCGCGGTGCAGCGATGAGCCGACTCACCCGGCACACGCATCACCGGCCCTCCGCAAGCCGGACATTGCGATGGAAACTCGAAAGGACGGGTATTGGAAGGCCGCAGGACAGTTTCAACCCGGACGACCTCGGGAATGATTTCGCCGGCCTTGCGCACAAACACGCTATCGCCGATTCGCACATCCAATTCCTTAAGGATGTCCTCATTGTGCAAGGAAGCACGACTGACCCGCGTACCAGCCAGCAGGACCGGCTCCAACTCCGCGGTCGGGGTCAAAGTTCCCGTTCGGCCCACCGATATCACAATGTCACGCACACGGGTGAGCGCCTCTTCCGGAGGAAACTTGTAGGCCATGGCCCAACGCGGAGTTTTGGCCGTAGCACCCAGCTGGTCCTGCCAATCGACGCGGTCCAGCTTAAACACCAAACCGTCAATATCGAAATCCAACGGCACCTGGTGGGTCTCGAACCGCTCAATAAACTGTTGAACATCCTCCACGGTGTGGGCCACCCGCCAATGCGGCTCGACTGGCAGACCCCATGCCGCGATTTGCTCCAAAGCGCGGCTTTGGCGATCGGGGCGATCCGCCCCCGCTAAACTGCGAATTTCATAAATGAAGGCCTTCAGGCCCCGATCCCGGGTCACCATCGGATCTAGTTGCCGCAACGACCCCGCTGCCGCGTTGCGAGGATTGGCAAAGGGAATGAGACCCTGTTCTTCCCGCGCGCGATTAATCTCGTCAAACCGGCTGCGGGGCATGTACACCTCGCCGCGGAACTGGGCGGTCAGGGGGACCGTCAACCGTTCCGGAATCACGGGAATCTCCCGCACGTTGGGAGTCACATCCTCGCCCACGGCACCATCGCCGCGGGTGGCAGCCCGCACCAGCCTGCCATCGGCATAATCCAAAATCACGCTTAACCCGTCGATCTTAAGCTCCATGGTCCACTCCAGAGGATCCGCCGGCCCCTGGAGCCACTGACTGACGCGCGCCGCATAGTCCTGGTACTCGTCCAAGGAATGGAGATTGCCCAGGCTAAGCACCGGCTTCTCGAAGCGCACGGTGGAGAACTCCGGCGCCGCTTCGCCACCCACTGTCCGTGTCGGCGAGGATTCCGAGGCCCACTCCGGATACTCCTGCTCCAACACTTCCAGTTCGTGCATCAACTGGTCATATTCGGCGTCCGTAACTGACGGCGCATCCTCCACATGATACTGATGGCGGTATTTTTGGAGCAGCGCACGCAGCGCTTCGATTCGTTCCTGCGCCTGATTACGCCCCGCCAAATTCGGCATCCTCCCCGATGAGTTGAGCGAACTTAGCCAAGAACGACCGCACACCGCCACCCGGGAAAGCAATGGTCACTTCTGTGTCGTCACCTGATCCGCGCATGGCCACAATCGTGCCCCAGCCGAACCGCGGGTGCCGCACCTTTTGTCCCGGTGCCAACCCTTCGATACGATGGCTGGCCGCCGAGGTAGCTCGGTCGGGCGCGGCCAGGCGCTGGCCCCGGCCCACCAGCTCTTCAGGTATCTCTCGGACAAAGCGTGAGACCGGATTGGCAGCGGTACGACCCAGCATCGTGCGGGTTTCCGCGCAGGTCAGATACAGCTCCTCCTCAGCCCGGGTCAACGCTACATACATGAGTCGCCGCTCCTCCTCGACCGTACCATCCTCTAAGGACCGCATGTGGGGAAAAACGCCTTCCTCCAAACCGGCTACAATTACCAGCGGAAACTCCAACCCCTTGGCGCTGTGTACCGTCATCAGCCATACCCCGCCGCCATCTTCGTCGGTCTCATCCCAATCCGAGACTAATGCCACCCATCCCAAAAATTCGCCCAAGTCCGGTGTGCCTTGTTCTTCTTCGAACCGCTTAGCTTCGGAAACAAGCTCTCCGATGTTCTCCAGCCGGTCGTCTGCTTCGCGGGTCCTTTCCTGCCTCAGCTGCAACATAATGCCGCTCGATTCGGCAATATAGCGCACCCTCTCCGCGAGGCTGCTTCCCGTATCTTCCCGAAATCGTCCCAACAGTTCCCACAGGTCACGCGAAGCCCTCCGCGCCTGGGCCGACAAACCATCAATAGCGTCAGCATGGCCTAACGCTGCCACCAGGGGCATTCCCTCCTGAAGGGCATACTCGCGAAGCCGGCGCTGGGCCACGTCCCCGATTCCCCGCCGTGGGTAATTGATAATGCGAAGCAGTGATAAATCGTCGGCCGGATTGAACACCACCCGCAAGTAGGCCAGCACGTCCTTCACTTCTTTGCGTTCATAGAAACGCTTGCCGCCCACCAGGCGGTATGTGATGCCGGCACGCGCCATAGCCATTTCAAAGGCCCGGGACTGGGCGTTCGTCCGATACAAGATGGCGCAGTCGGAGAGCTTGCGGCCCCGGCGGACCGCTTCATGAATGACTTCGGCAGCGTACCACGCTTCACTCTCTTCTTCTGGAGCGCGATAGAGGCGAATCTGGTCACCGGCCCCCTTCGACGTCCACAACTCCTTGCCTAGTCGATCCCGGTTGTTCTTCACTACAGCATTGGCGGCGTCCAAAATTACCTGAGTGGAGCGGTAGTTTTCTTCCAAGCGGACGATGGAGGCGCCGGGAAAGTCGCGCTGAAACTCGAGAATGTTTCGCATATCGGCGCCCCGCCACCCATAAATAGACTGGTCGTCATCACCCACAGCGCAGATGTTGCCTTGAGTTCCCACTAAGAGACGCACGAGCTTGTACTGAGCCAGGTTAGTGTCCTGGTATTCGTCCACAAGAACCTGTCGAAACCGGTTTTGGTAATGCTGACGGACCTCCGCCTGCCCATCCAAAAGCGCTACCGACTGAAAAATCAGGTCATCAAAATCCAGGGCATTAAGACCTTTGAGACGCTTCTGGTACCGGCGGTACACCTCTTGCACGCGATCACCAAAATAGCTGTGGTCTTCCCATGCATCTGGCGAGACAAAGCGGTTCTTGGCCTTGCTGATGGCGTTTAAAAAGAGACTTGCAGGCCACTCTTTCTCGTCCCAGTTCAGCTCCCGCACGATATCCCGAATCAGCGCCTTGGTATCATCCGTGTCATAGACCACAAACCGGTCATCGTATCCCAGATGCTGAATGTTTTCACGCAAGATGCGAACCGCCACGGAGTGAAAGGTGCCAATCCACATGAATCGACTGTCTGGACCGACGAGACTCGAAATACGCGTTTTCATTTCACGAGCGGCTTTGTTGGTAAATGTGAAGGCTAAAATTTGACCGGGATGAACTCCCTTTTCTTGAATGAGATGGGCGATACGGTAGGTGAGCGTACGCGTCTTGCCGCTGCCGGCTCCCGCTAGTACCAGCAAAGGGCCGTCAGTACTGAGACAGGCTTGACGCTGCGGGTCGTTCAATTCGTCCAATAAGTTCATAGGAGTTCCTCCCAATCCTGATACCTTTCATTATATCAGGAGCGGGACGTGCACGAAAACTGCCGCGAGTCTACCCCTCTGCGAACTAGCCGGCGCCGTGAAGCCGGTCCAAGACCAGCCGATAGCCGTCGGCTCCAAAAGCCAACGCCCGTTTCACGCGCGAAATAGTCGCCGACGACGCCCCGGTACTCTGTTCAATTTCATCGTACGTCTGTCCCTGGTCCAGCATCTCCGCCACAGCCAGCCTTTGGGCAATCGATTGCAGTTCGCCGATGGTCAGCAAGTCTTCCAATAAGTTATAGCATTCCTCCACCGACCTGAGACTCACAATCGCCTCGCACAGTCGATCGGTGTCGCGAGTTTTGATCTTGGCATTCATCCAGGGTGGCCCCTTCCCGGTCCGTATCTCGGGCATTTTCCTCAAGCATACCGGGGCCGTCGGGCAAGCGGCAAGCATTTAATACGCGGCAAGGGAATGTTTTGCGCCTCCATGGGGAACAGTTCCCGTGACCCGCCAGTGGGCAGAGCTAAGCGCCGGAACCGCCGCCCTTAGACGAACTGCCCGAGCCGCCGGATGACGATCCCCCAGAACTCGAGCCGCCGGAACTGGAGCCGCCGGACGATGAACCGCCGGAACTGGACCCGCCCGACGAAGAACTGGATCCCCCGCTGCTCGAGGAACTGCTCGATGAGCTGGCCATCTTCATCAATTGGGTCTTCACCTGCGATTCAATGGTTGAGGATATCTGCGGGGAATTCATGGCGGTTGTCACGTCGTTTTGCAGCTCTTGCTGGAACTTGGGGCTGGACAGGGCCATCACGACCGCTTTTTCCAGGGCAGTTTGACCGGCCGTCGTCATCAAGGTTTGCTGCAACTGGGCTGCCGAGATAGTATCGGCAATCAGTTTCTGCATGCGCGGAGTTTCCATCTCGGCATGGACAGCCTTTTCGATTTCCAGAGAGTTGCTGGAACTCGACGAGCTCCCAGACGAACTCGAACCTCCGGATGAGGAGCCGCCTGATGACGAACCTCCGGATGAGCCGCCGGACGATGAGCCGCCCGAAGAACCTTGACTGGATCCGCCGGATCCGCCGCTCGATCCCCCGGACGACTTGCTGGATGCAGTGGAGCCATGCTCGGGGGACGGCGAGCCCATACTGATGCTGCAACCACTAAGAATCAACGTGCCGGCCAACAAAACCGCCATCCGATGCCACTTGTGCCTCATCTCTGCACCCCCGACATGTATCTCGGAGGAAGCATTCCCGGCACGGGCGATATATACCAAGCCAATTCCTTCCTGGCGCGATTATCCCTGGACCGTGGATCTGATACCGATATCCTCTCGGTAATAGCTGTCGGGGAAATCGATGTGTCGGATCCGTTCGTAGGCGTGGCTTCGCGCTTCATCGATCGTCGATCCTAACCCGACCACCGTGAGCACCCGGCCGCCCTGACTCTCCCAGTCATCCTCATTGCGCCGGGTTCCCGCATGGAACACCAGGGTGTTGGATTGGGCGGAACCCAAATGGATCGGCATACCGGTTTTGGGTGAGTCCGGGTATCCGTGGGCAGCCATCACCACCGCGACCGCGCTGCGGCTCGGTTCAGGTATACTCGGCACCTCCCCCGCGGCCACCTGGCTCCAGAACTCCACCCAATCCAAGTCCAGCACAGGCACGATCGCTTCGGTTTCCGGGTCACCCAAGCGGACGTTGTATTCCAGCACATAGGGACCATCTGCTGTCATCATCAAGCCCGCGTATAGCACCCCGCGATATGTCAAACGCTCGTCTTGCAGGAATTGCATGATGGGGTCGAAGACCTGCCGGTTAATCGTTTCCGTCATGCCGACGGGTAAGTGCAGGGCAGGCGCCACCGCTCCCATCCCTCCCGTATTGGGGCTCTCGGGATCGGGGGTTAACCGCTTGTAATCCTGGGCCACCGGAAGCCAGCGATAATCGCGCCCGTTCGTGACCACCTGCACCGAGAGTTCCGTACCCTCCAAAAAATCTTCATAGAGTACGCCGTCCTGCCACACCGCATCGAGACCCGCCCAGCGCGTCAGCAGGGTTTTCGCCGCTTGCTGGTTTGGAACCACCACCACCCCTTTGCCCGCTGCCAGACGGCTTTGCTTGAAAACCTTCGGCCAGCGGCTTTCCTGACGGATCCACTCCGCCAGCTCCTGGGGTGAGTGCGCGGTGCGGGAACGGGCTGCCGGAATATGATAGCGCTGCATAATCTCCTTAGCCATCCGCTTGCTGCTCTCCAAGCGCGCGGCCGCTTGCGATGGTCCCACAACGGGAATGCCCGCTTCCCGCAACCCATCGCTCCACCCCTCCGCCAGAGGAACTTCTGGGCCAATGACCACCAGCGGTCGGGTATCGGCAAACCGATCTCGGATCTCTTGCCACGACCCCGCGTCCACAATCTCCGCCTCTTCGCTGATGCCACCGTTGCCGGGAGAAGCCCACACCCGAGCCTCACTAGTCCGCAATGCGTGGACCAGCGCGTGCTCGCGGGCGCCCGACCCTATTACCAGAACCTTTCGATCCATGCGTCCTCCTAATGGCGAAAATGACGTTCTCCCGTCAGCAACAGGGTAATCCCGGCCTCATTGGCCATGTCGATCGATTCCTGGTCGCGCATGGATCCGCCCGGCTCCACCACTACCGCAATACCGCGCTCCCGGCACAGCTCCAACACGTCACCAAAGGGGAAAAAACCGTCCGACGCCAGTACCGCGCCACGAGCCCCCTCCCCTGCCCGGTCCAAGGCCTGCCGTGCCGCATCGATGCGGTTGGTCTGGCCGCCCGCCACACCCAAAGTTGTCCCGTCTTTGGCTACGACGATGGCGTTGGATTTTACCCGGGCAACTGTCTTCCATGCTACTTCCAAGTCCCGCTCCGCAGCCCGTCCGGCGAGATCCGGTCCCGCCGCATGCTGCCAATCCTGGATAGGAACCCGAAACACATCTTCCTCCTGGATGAGAAATCCCCCCATGATGCCTTTGATGTCCCGACCCGGCAGCCGCGTCCATGGCACCACCAACACCCGGAGGTTTTTCTTCTTGGCCAGAATGGATTTGGCTTCCTCCTCCACGCTGGGAGCGATGATGACTTCAAGGAAGAGGTCGATGAGTTTGGCTGCCAACAGGGGATCAATGGGCCGATTGACGGCCACGACTCCTCCGAAAATGGATACCGGGTCGGCGTCATGCGCTCGTTGATAGGCCTCGTTAATGTTGTCCGCCAACGCTGCCGCACAAGGCGTCTGGTGCTTGACGACCACGACGGCCGGCAGGGCGAAATCCTGGACCAAACGCAAGGCCGTGTCGGCATCGGCGTAGTTGTTGTAGGAAAGCGCCTTCCCTTGCAGAACCGAGGCGGAGGCCAATCCTCCCCCTTGGGGGTCGTGATAAAAGGCGCCGGACTGATGCGGGTTCTCCCCATAGCGAAGAGGGGTACTCTGGCGTCCTGCCAGCACCAGCTGGTCCGGCCATGTCCTCACATCCACCGCCAGACCTTGGGCGATGACGGCGTCGTAATAGGCCACGTGCTCGAACGCCATCACCGCCAGGTTTCGGCGAAAAGACACATCCTGCTCCGGCCACGGCGTCTCGACAAATGCGGCATACTGGTCCGGTGTGACCAGCACCGCCACGCGCTCATGATTTTTGGCTGCTGCACGGATTAGCGAGACCCCGCCAATGTCGATTTCTTCGACTAAAGCATCATCTCTTTGGCCCGCTCGCCAGGCCTCCTCGAAAGGGTACAAGTTGACCACCACTACCCGAATGTCGGGCGCCTGCATCGCCACTCGCTGAGCTTGGTGCTGCTCGGACGAGGACGCCAGCAACCCGCCATAGATGATGGGATGCAACGTTTTGACCCGCCCATCCAAAATTTCGCCAAAGCCCGTCAAGTCTTCCACCGACTTCACTTGAAACCCTTGTTCCTTCAGGTATGCGGCCGTGCTGGAGGTGGCCAGCAGTTTCAACCCGTGACTAGTGAGACTCTGCGCCAAGGATTCGAGACCACGCTTGTCGCTGACGCTTAGAAGCGCCCATGCATCCATGCTGCATCCTCCTTCGACTGATAGACTACCTGGCCGTTTCGCAGTTCTGTGTCTCCGCGGTCGACCGCCCGCAACACCCGCGGATACAGCCGATGTTCAGCGACTTGTATACGCGTGCGAAATTCTTCCAGAGAATCCTGGGGCAGTCGCGGAACGGGAATCTGGGCCACCAGCGGACCGGTATCCTGACCTTCATCCACGAAATGCACCGAAACTCCGCTCCACAAGACACCGGCCTCATAGGCTCGTTCGATGGCGTGCAGGCCGGGGAATGCCGGCAAGAGCGACGGATGCAGATTCAGGATGGCCCCCGGAAACTGCTGAATAGTGGCCGGGGTCAGCCATCGCAGGAAGCCCGCCATGGCCACCCGCTCAATGGCGTGCTCGGCGAGCTGGCGCCTTAATTCGGCATCAAAGGCCTCTCGCTCCGGAAAGTCTCTCTTCAACACAACCCGGGTGGGGATCTGGTATTGGGCGGCAATGTCCAAGGCGCCCACGCCGGTGCGATGCGACACCACCAGGGCCACGGGAAAACCGCTCTCGAGGATAGCCCGAAGATTGGTGCCTGTGCCGCCGACCAGAACCGCCCACCTCACGACACCCTCACCCCAGGTTCGTCCTCCACCCGCCCAATGGAGAATGCCGGGACACCCAGCGATGCGAGCATCTCGAGTGCCCGTGCCTCGTGGTCCGGCGCTACGACGACCGTAAAGCCGATGCCGCAATTGAAGGTGCGCAGCATCTCCGCCTGGTCAACCGCTCCCCACTCTTGAATGAGCCGGATTTCCTCCGGCCAAGTCCATGCAGCGGCGTTAAGGCGCGCTCCGAGACCGCCTAAGGTGCGGGGAAGGTTTTCCAGGATGCCGCCACCCGTAATGTGGGCCATGGCGCGCACCTCCACCGTATCCCAGAGCCGCATCACGGGGTTCACATAGATGCGGGTCGGCCGCAACAGGACCGCTCCCAGGGTTTCCCCCTCGAGTTGCGGCGGCGTTGCGGTCCATGATTCGCCGCGTGCCTTGACAATGGTGCGAATCAGTTGATAGCCATTGGCATGAAAACCCGCGCTGGCCAGGCCCAGCACGACGTCCCCAGACTGGGGTGCGCTGGCACGGTGTCGACGACGTCCCACCGCAAACCCGGATAGATCGAATTCATCAGATCCATACAGATCCGGCATCTCCGACGTTTCGCCCCCTAACAGCGCACATCCGGCTTCCCGGCAGCCGGCCGCCACGCCTCCCACCAGACGCCGGACCCGTTCGGGATCCAAGTATCCCATCGCGATGTAATCGAGGAAAAACAGCGGTTCGCCTCCCGAGGCCAGAATATCGTTGACGTTCATAGCCACCAAGTCGACGCCAATGGTGTCCAACTGGTCAAGTTCCTTGGCCAGCAAAAGTTTGGACCCCACCCCGTCAGCGCCGGCCAACAATTCGGCGTCGTCCACGCGAAATCCGCCGGCAAACCCGCCAATGTCGGCCACCACTTCGGGACGCCGAGTGCTCAGAGCCAGCGGCTTAATCCATTCCACCGCTTGATTGCCGCGGTCGACACTAACCCCGGCCGCTTCGTAGGTGTGCTTCTTCTCAGACATGAGCCTCCTCCTCGATCGGAACAGGGTATCCCTTGCCGAAACAGGCCATGCACAACTGATTGTTACCCATGGCCTGCACCAAGCCTTCTGGCGACAGAAATTCCAGCGAGTCCGCTCCCACCATGTCGGCCAGTTCCTTGACGGTGAGATTGCGGGCAGCTAGTTCACCTGCACGCGAGGTGTCGATACCATAGTGGCATGGCTCGAGATACGGCGGCGAGGCGATCCGCATGTGCACTTCCTTGGCTCCTGCTCGTCGAAGAAGGCGAATGATATGGCGGGAGGTGGTTCCCCGCACCAAACTGTCGTCAATTAGCACCACCCGTCGCCCCTCTACCACTTCCCGAACCGCCGACAGTTTCAATTGCACGCCCTGCGCGCGCATTTCCGCTTTAGGGGCGATAAAGGTCCGGGCGATGTAACGGTTCTTGACCAGACCAAAGTCGAAGGGGATGCCCGAAGCCTCAGCATAACCCATCGCCGCCGGCAGGCTGGAGTCGGGCACCCCCACAACCACGTCGGCTGGGGCCGGAGCCTCTTCAGCCAGTCGCTTCCCCAACAAACGCCGCTTTAAATGCATGCTTTGACCCTCGATCTGGGAATCCGGACGCGAAAAGTAAATCACCTCGAACGCGCAGGCTTGGGTCCCCGCCGATTCGGAAAATGTATGGCTCTCCATGCCTCGGTCCGTAATACGGACCAGTTCGCCGGGGCGCACATCGCGAAGCCAGACCGCTTCCACCATATCCAAGGCACACGTCTCGGACGCCAGAACCCAAGCTCCCTCAGGGGTGAGGCCCATTACCATGGGACGAATGCCATGGGGATCGCGCAGGCCGTACAATCCATCGGGGGTCAATAAGACAAAGGCAAAACCGCCCTTTAATTGCCTTCCCGCGTCTATGAGAGCGTCCAAAAAGGATGACTGGCTGCTGCGGGCCAACAAATGGGCCAGCACCTCGCTGTCGCTAGTCCCTTGAAAAATGGCGCCCTCTGTCTCCAATTCACGGCGGAGCCGATCATGATTGACTAAGTTGCCGTTATGCGCGAGAGCCAAGGGGCCAAAACGGGTGTGCATCAAGAGGGGCTGAGCATTGACTTCTGCCGATTCCCCCGTGGTGGAATATCGGACGTGGCCAATGGCGGCGGCGCCCGCTTGGTCTGCCAGACGGCTTAACTGGACTGCATCTTGCAGAAGACCCATTCCCTTTTCGACCGTCAATCGGCCATTGGACATCACGGCGATACCACCGCTCTCCTGGCCGCGATGCTGCAGGCTGAACGTGCCCCAATACGCTTTTCTAGCGGCAGCACTGTCTCCCCAAATCCCGAACACACCGCACTCTTCGTGCAGTTCTCCCATCATGACGGTTCCTCCTCATACGGATGCCGCCAAGCCTGAAGCAAATCAATCCTTGCCCAGCGGTACCGTTCGTCAATCTGCAATAGGGCCTCGTCGGTTACTGTGCCCAGGGGCAGCACGGGGACACCGCGTTCGCCGAAGTGCGACTCCAGGGCTTCGCGATGATGTGGCTCAACGACAGCCACCCACTGAACAGGAGATTCGTTAAACAGCCTCAACGTCTTTTCCTCGGGCCGGGTTTCGCCAAGACGGATGTCTGCCCCCACGGCGGGGTTGCCCGACGCCATCATCCGGACCAAGGTCGCACCCAACCCACCGGCAGCCACTGCGCGAAGAGCCATCGCCTGATCCTGCCGTGCCCAATGGGCCACTGCTGTCATAGCACGTACAGCGCCAGCTAAATCGGGCCGCAGCATCGCTCCCGGCTCCCCATCCTGCATGATTTGAGCCGCTGATCCGCCCCAATCCAAAGGACTGGGATTGATGAGATAGAGATGCTGTCCAGACTGCGTCCATGTCTCGGCCAGGGGATGCTCCGGATTGACGAGACGCCCCACCGCTCCAATCATGACCGTGGGCCAAATCGCCCGCCCATCGGTCTCATTGTGCAGGGAGACGTTTCCGCCTGTCACCGGAACTTGGGCAGCTTCGGCAGCATCGGCGATCCCCCGGATTAAAGCAGCCATAGCCCCATAGCTGTCAGCCTTATCCGGATTCCCCGCATTGATTCCGTCTGTCATGCCCAGAGGCTCGGCGCCCACGGCGGCCAGGCGGGTCAGTGCAGCCAGTACCGCCCCCTGGCCGCCGGCATATGCATCGACGGCAGCCCAACGGGCTGGACCAGATACGGCCAAAGCAATTCCGGCGCGACTGCCTCGAACACGCAATACCGCCGTCTCGCCCTCGGGTCCACGGACCGTATTCGTCTGAATCATCGAGTCATACTGGCGGTAGATCGGTTTCCTATCCCTCACATCCGAATTGCCCAGCACCTTTAATAAGAGCGCCACACTTAGCTTAGGAGCGGCTGCCGGCACTTCGGGTTCCTGCACAGGCGCGCCGAAGCTCATCCACAATGCGTCGTCCACGGGACGCTGCGGCGCCTCACCCACCAGCCATTGAGCATCGAGGTGAGCGACCACCTCCGCATGATGACGGATGGTCAATTCGGATCCCGGCACCACCCGGCCGATAACAGAGCACAGCAGCTCATGCTGATCGGCCAGCTGGGTCAAATCGGAAAGCCGGCTCTCTTCCACCGCCAGCAGCATGCGTTCCTGCGTCTCGGACAGCATGATGTCATAGGAACTCAAACCCGGTTCTCGGAGCGGAACGCGATCTAGTTCCAGCTCGGCTCCCACCTCCGAACTGTAGCAAAGCTCTGCCACAGCCGAGGTGAGACCCGCTGCCCCCAAATCTTGCAAGGCTCCCAGTAGTCCCCCGTGAACCGCAGCCAGGGTGACTTCCATGAGCAACTTGCCCAGAAACGGATCGCCTACTTGAACCGTGGGCCGCAGATCCTCGGATCCGGCCTCAAAATCCCGGGAGGCGAGAAGGCTGGCCCCATGAATACCGTCACGCCCTGTGCGCTGGCCCAAGAGGACCAGCAACTGTCCAGGCCGGGCTGAGGCCGCGCCGATGGCGTGCTCTCGGCGGCGAATGCCAAGGGCCAGCACGTTGACCAACGGATTTTTCGCGTAACCGTCGGCAAATGCCACATCTCCAGTGACCGTGGGAATACCGATGGCATTGCCATACTGCCCAACCCCGCTCACGACTCCTTCGAGCAGTTTGACACTGTGTCCATCCCGGCCAAACCGCAACATATCGGCGACCGCCATGGGCCGTGCCCCCATGGCAATGATGTCGCGCAAAATGCCCCCAACTCCGGTCGCTGCTCCTTGTACGGGCTCCACATAGGAGGGGTGGTTGTGACTCTCCACCTTAAAAGCCAACTCATACTGGTCGTCCAGGGCCACGACACCGGCATTGGCTCCCGGCCCTTGAACCACGTGAGGTCCTCGGTTTGGGAGACGCTTCAGCAAGCCTTTCGAGTTCTTATAGCTGCAGTGTTCCGACCATAACGCTCCAAAGAGACCCAGTTCGACGTCGTTGGGCTCCCGTCCCATAAGCTTTACAATCCGGTCATACTCGGCCGTGGTCAGTCCGACATCTTCAGCGTGCATGAATCGCCTCCTGACTGACGCCCTTAACCCAGGCGCCGAGCAGCCGCCGTCCATCATCCGATCCCAAATATGACGCCATAGCCCGCTCTGGATGGGGCATCAATGCGGCTACCGAACCGCGCTGCACGCCGGCCAGATTGGCGATGGAACCATTGGGGTTAATCGAGGGGGACAGTCGTCCGGCATCATCCACATACTGCAACCAGGCCTCACCGCTCTGAAACAATGCTCCCAACTGGCCCGAGGGCACATAATAGGACCCCTCGGCGTGCGCGATAGGGAGCCGCAACCGCATGCCCACCGTCAATCCCGGAAACCAAGGAGATTGCTCGACCACCCGCACCGTGTCCCATTCACATCGGAACTGTCCATGCCGATTGGGCCGCAGGGCCCCGGGCAGTAAGCCCGCTTCCGTTAAAATTTGAAATCCGTTGCAGATGCCCAAAACCGGCAGGCTTCGCGTCTGCACGGCCGCCCGGAGAGCCCCTAGAACAGGGGCTTTGGCCGCCAATGCACCGCTGCGAAGATAGTCGCCATAGGAAAATCCCCCCGGCAGGACAACGCCATCCCAATGATCCAAATCCTCCGTGCGATACCAGATCGGCGCCGTCTCGGCACCCAGCTCGTCCAGGGCCCAAAGTGTATCGTGATCGCAGTTCGATCCCGGGAAGGTTACGACCCCAATGCGTACGCTCATTGCTCGACCCGCACCCGCACCCGCGCCAGTTCCATGACCGGATTGGCCAATACCTCATCGGCCATCCGCTGAACCAAGCGAGCCGCCTCTCCCGCGTCGGGCGCATCCACTGTCAGCTGGATATGCCGGCCGATGCGAATGTCACCGATAGGAAACTCCATGTGTTGCAGCACGCCCTTGACGGCCTCACCGGCCGGATCCAAAATCTCCGGCTTCAGGATTACCGTGACTACCGCGTGGAACTCAGGCATTCTCCATCACCCTCCTGAGGATTTCCTGATAGGCATCCTCCACGCGCCCTAAGTCACGGCGAAACCGATCCTTGTCCAACCGCTCGCCGCTGGTTTGATCCCAAATGCGGCAGGTGTCCGGGGAAATCTCGTCCCCCAGCTTCAAGAGTCCAGCATCGTTCCAGCCAAATTCCAGCTTGAAATCCACCAGCACCAAGTCGCGTTGCAAGAAAAACGGCTTCAGAACCTGATTCACGCGCAGCGCTTCCTGCCGAAGACGGGCGACCAAGTCCGAACTGGCCAGGCCCAAGAGGCGGATATGGTCCTCGTTCAGCAAAGGATCCCCGAGCGCGTCATTCTTGTAATAGAGCTCAAGTACCGGATCGTCCATAGGGGTGCCTTCAGGAATTCCTGTGCGCTGGTTGAGCGAGCCAGCCACCCAGTTGCGCACCACTACTTCCAGGGCAATCATGTTGAGGCGTTCCACCAAAAGGTTCCGATCATCCAATTGCTCCACAAAGTGGGTTTCCACGCCGTGGTCTTTGAGCCACTGGAACAAGCGAGCCGATACGGCGGCATTCACCACGCCCTTATTCTGAATCTGGGCCCTCTTTTGACCGTTAAACGCGGTGGCCGCATCCGTGAACTCGACGCGCACCTCCTCTTGGCGGTCGGTGCTGTAAACCCGCTTAGCCTTGCCTTCATACAGTAACGGCATGCCTACACCCCTTCTTCGAGAAGTCCGATGCGTCGATACAGGTCATCAACCTCGGCTAGGTACGGACGATAATCAAACAGCGTGTCAAAAACGTCAGACGGAATGGCGGCTTTGACCTCGGGATCAGACTGGAGACGCTCCCGAAAGCTCAGAGACCGGTCTTTGGTGGCGGCCAGCGCGTGCTTTTGCACCACGTCATAGGCGTGGTCGCGGCTGAGCCCCCCATCCACCAACGCCAACAGCACCTTGCCGGAATATACCAGCCCCCCGCTCAAATTGAGGTTGTCCAACATGCGATCGGCGCGAACCGTAATCCCTTCCACAATCCGGGTCATCTGAGTGAGGAGGTAGTCCGCCAAGATGGTCACATCCGGCAGCATGACGCGCTCTACGCTGGAATGGGAAATGTCTCGTTCATACCAGAGAGGGATATCCTCCAAGGCGGGCACAACATAGCCTCTGAGAATCCGAGCCAGGCCGGAGACTTGCTCGCACTTGATGGGATTCTTCTTGTGCGGCATGGCTGAAGAACCGCGCTGGCCCTGAGCAAACGGCTCCTCCAGCTCACCAATCTCGGTTCTCTGGGAATGCCGAATCTCCGTGGCCATCTTGTCTAGGGTGCTGCCCAAGATGGCTAGACTGCAGATCACCTCCGCGTGCCGGTCCCGCTGCAAGACTTGGGTGGAGAGCAGGGCAGGCTTGAGACCGAGGCGGTCCCCCACGTATGCCTCAATGGCGGGCGGCAGATTCGCATAGTTGCCAACCGCGCCCGAAAGCTTCATGACCGCCATGTTTTCGCGGGCACGCCGTACCCGCTCCTCATCGCGGCCCAATTCCAACCACCACAGCGCCCACTTGAGTCCGTGGCTCGTGGGCTCGGCATGCATGCCATGGGTCCGGCCGATGACCGGGACTCGACGATTTTCGAGCGCCCGATCCTTGACCGCTCGCCGAAGCGCGGTCAGATCATCCAAGATGGTGTCCAATGCCTCTGTTAACAACGACGCCAAGGCCGTGTCAACGACGTCGGTGGACGTCAGCCCAAAGTGGATATACTTGGCATCGTCGGCATCTACCGTCTCGCTGCAAGCACTAATGAATGCCAACATGTCGTGATGATAGCGAGCTTCGTATTCGTCCACCCGAGCGGCTTTAACCTGCGCTTGGCGACGGATCCTCTCGCTCACGCCCTCTGGAATATGCCCGAGCTTCTCCCACGCTTCGGCCGCATAAATTTCGACATCGAGCCATCGTTCATAGCGGGTTTGATCGGACCAAAGCTGCTGCATTACTGTGCGCGAATACCGCTCAATCATGGCGTTCCTCCCGACTTATCCGAACATTACACTTGAATTTTAACGCAATTGTTCGTTCGCGGCCAACCCGTACCTGAAATAAATTATCGCCGCAATAGGCGAGCCTCATGCCCCACCCACGAGATTCATTCCCTTAGGCTGGGAACGGACAAAAAAAGACGGCGCCCCAGGCGCCGCCTGCCACATCCGACCGTTCGTTATTCCCACTCAATGGTGCCGGGAGGTTTGGAGGTGATATCGTACACCACCCGATTCACATCCTGCACTTCGCTCACAATACGGCCCGCCATTCGATCCAGGAGCTCATAGGGAAGGCGGACCCAGTCGGCCGTCATTCCGTCCATGCTCTCCACCGCGCGAATGACAATAGGATACCCGTAGGTGCGGGCGTCTCCCATGACCCCCACTGAACGAATGTCCAACAGGACCGCAAAAGCCTGCCAGATTGAACGTTCCAGCCCCGCACGCTGAATTTCCTGCCGAACCACCAAATCCGCCTGGCGCAAAGTCTCCACCTTCTGCGGAGTGACCTCACCGATAATCCGCACGGCCAGTCCCGGTCCCGGAAAGGGCTGGCGCCACACCAACTCGCCCGGCAGTCCCAAGGCTTCACCCACTCGGCGCACTTCATCCTTGAACAGCCACCGCAGGGGCTCAACAACCCGAAAGGCGATATCCTCCGGCAATCCTCCCACGTTGTGGTGGGACTTAATGGTCTGGGCCCCCTTGCCGCCCGATTCAATCACATCCGGATACACCGTGCCCTGAATCAAGACTTCCCGCGGCCCAATCTCATCCTGCATGCGCTCAAAGGCCCGAATGAACTCACGGCCAATAATCTTGCGCTTCCGTTCCGGATCGGTCACACCGTGCAGCGCTTGGAAAAACGTCTCTCGGGCATTCATGACCCGAAAGTCGATGTCGGGAAACGCCGCACGTACTTCCTCCACTTCCCCCGCCCTTAGCAAGCCGTGGTCAATCAGCACGGCCGTCAGCCGATCGCCAATGGCTTCCCGGGCGATGGCGGCCGCCACCGCCGAGTCCACGCCGCCGGACAAGGCGACCAACGCGCGGCCGTCCCCGACTTCTCTCCGGACTTGCTCGACAGCACTGACACGAAAGTTGTCCGGCTTCCAATCCGGCGCCAATCCGGCAATCCGGTACAGGAAGTTCCGGAAAATCTCCATACCCTCCGGCGTATGGTGCACTTCGGGATGATACTGAACGGCCCAGAGGTTTTTCTCAGGGTTTCCCATGGCCGCAATGGGAGTGTTGGAAGTCTCCGCCAAGACGTGAAATCCGGGCGGCGGTGCAGTCACGTGATCGCCGTGGCTCATCCACACGGTCGACCGCTCGCTAATCCCCTCTAGAAGAGGCGACTCTTCCTTGCGCACCATTTCGGTTCGCCCATATTCCCGGCCTCGAGCCGGTTCCACGCGCCCATCCAGCAACTTGGCCATCAACTGCATCCCGTAGCAAATTCCCAGCACCGGAACGTCCAATTTGAAAATATCTGGATCCATCGTGGGGGCCCCTGGCTCGAAGACGCTGGATGGTCCGCCCGACAGCACCACAGCCTTGGGGGCTCGTTCGCGAATGCGGATGGCCGGCGTATCTCCGGGCAGGACCTCGCAGAACACCTCGGCCTCTCGGATGCGGCGGGCAATCAACTGATTATACTGAGCCCCAAAGTCCAGGACAATCACCAGGTTTGCCATCAGCTTTTCATCACCCGGCACACATCGGGAAGGTTGCGGTACCGCTCTTCCACATCCAGCCCGTACCCCACCACAAACTCATCGGGGATGTCAAATCCTTTGTAATGCACCGGAACCGCCACCTGACGCCGCGAAACCTTGTCCAACAATGCGCAAATCTTGACCGACATGGCGCCCCGGGATTTGAGATGTCCATATATATAGTTGAGGGTCAGTCCCGTGTCGACAATATCCTCAACGACCAGCACATGCTTGCCATCTAGACTGTTGTCCAAGTCTTTGACTATTCTCACCACACCCGACGACTTGGTAGACATGCCATATGAAGAGACTGCCATAAAGTCCACCGCCAAGGGCAAATCAATAGCCCGAGCCAAATCGGCAATAAAAACAAAGGACCCTTTCAAGATCCCGATGAGAACCAAATCTTTGCCGTCATAATCGGCGCTAATCCGCTTGCCGAGCTGTTCCACGCGCGTCTTGATGTCCTGGCTGGAAACGAGAACCTCCAACCGTTCACCTGCTGCCGTCCGCACCTACTCGTTCTCCTCCCTCTCATGGTCACGCACCAACCGCCGAATAATAGAAGCCCGATCCTTTAAAGGATACAGGGAGGCTTGACGAGGCCTCTCCCCGTGCGCAATCCGTTTGCCTTCGAAATAACTCTCGGCGTCGCGCTCGACCTCATCGTCCGTTTGGTACAGGCGCGCCCGAACTGCCTTTAAGGACAGGCCGGAATCCAATAGTTTTTTAATTTCCTGCAGGGTCTCGACATCCCGCTGAGAATACAACCGCTGATTTCCCTCACTTCGCCGGGGAGCCAGCAGCTCCAAGCTCTCATAATAGCGAATGCGCCGTTCTGTCAGACCCGTACGCGCTTTCACCTCACCAATCGGGAATAACAAGGGCTCATTGTCCCGCATCCTCGAACTCCTCTGCACGTAGGTTTCTCCCATCTTACCGGATTTACCAATCGCACAACAAGGTCTCCATATGCGAGAAGCGGCCCGCAGGGGGCCGCTTCTGTGTTCGACGGTTATTTCGCCTCGTCCATGCGTCCGTAGCTGCGCTCCGCCAACATGCGTTCGAGTCGTGCAATTTCTTGATGCGCCTGACCCAGCTTATAGGACAGTTCCTGCATTTGCATTTGCTGTCGGTCGAGCCGGTCGTAACGGGCCCGCATCTCCTGAGTCATGACCTGCACCAAATCCTTCAGCATCATATGCTGAGACTCCATGATGTCAAACAGCTCTGTGCTTTCGTGCCGGCTTGGACCCATCAAGGACTGTCCGGCCACGGTACGGCGGGACCGAGCCGGGGCCATCATAGGTGTGCGCCCAGCCATCTCCGCCAACTCTCGGTACTCAGGACGCCCGGAGGCCTCCAAATCTTCAGTTTTGACCACGTAGGGGCGTCCCGCCACGCCGCGCTTGCGTGAGGCTGCCAGGCGTCCCGACCGCACATCGTCGCGAAGTGTGGCCCCCATCTCAGGGGCCATCTGAATTAGCTGCGTCAACATGACTTCCATCGGTCATTCTCCTCCTCCATGAACTCAATTCCTATCATCCCCATCATTTGGCAATTCCATTCCATTTCTTGGCCATTGTTGAACAAAAAAGAGAGAGCCCGAAGGCTCTCTCAAGGGGGGCTGGGATTACATCATCATGTCGCCCATGCCGCCCATTCCACCCATGCCGCCCGGAGCAGCCGCTTCCTTCTTCTCGGGCTTGTCGGCCACCAAAGCCTCGGTGGTCAACAGCATGGCCGCGATAGAAGCTGCGTTCTGCAGGGTCGAACGGGTGACCTTGGCGGGGTCTACGATACCGGCCTCGACCATGTCCACAACCTGGTTGTTGGCGGCGTCGTAACCGCGGTTTCCCGACTCCTTCTTCACCTGTTCCACAATGACCGAACCCTCCAAGCCCGCGTTGTGCGCGATTTGACGGACCGGCTCTTCCAAAGCCCGGCGGACGATGCTGGCGCCAATCTTCTCGTCGCCTTCGAGCTTCAAGCTCTCTAACGCCGGGATAGACCGGAGCAAGGCCGTGCCGCCTCCCGGAACAATGCCCTCTTCGACGGCAGCCCGGGTCGCCGACAGTGCATCCTCGATGCGGAGCTTCTTCTCCTTCAGCTCCACCTCGGTCGCGGCACCCACTTGAATGACGGCCACGCCGCCCGACAATTTGGCCAACCGCTCCTGCAGCTTCTCACGGTCGTAGTCGGAGGTGGTGTCCTCAATCTGCGTCTTGATCACGGACACCCGCTTCTTGATGTCCTCGTCGTTGCCGTGGCCGTCGACGATGGTGGTCTCTTCCTTGGCCACCTTAATCTGACGTGCCTGGCCCAGCATGTCCGGGGTGACGTTCTCAAGCTTCAGGCCCAAGTCCTCGGAGATAACCTGACCGCCGGTCAAAATCGCAATGTCCTCCAGCATAGCCTTGCGGCGGTCGCCAAACCCGGGGGCCTTCACCGCCACAGCGGTCAAGGTGCCGCGGAGCTTGTTGACAACCAACGTCGCCAAGGCTTCGCCTTCGACATCCTCAGCGATGATGACCAACGGCTTGCCGCGCTGCACAATCTTCTCGAGCACGGGCAGCAAGTCCTGGATGGCCGAGATCTTGCGGTCGGTAATCAAGATGTAGGGGTCGTTCAGTACAGCTTCCATCTTCTCGGTGTCAGTCACCATGTAAGGCGAAATGTAGCCGCGGTCAAACTGCATGCCTTCCACCGTCTCCAAGGTCGTGCCGGTGGTCTTCGACTCTTCCACGGTGATGACACCGTCGGCGCCGACCTTTTCCATGGCTTCCGCAATCAAGCGGCCAATTTCGCCGTCGTTAGCGGAAATGGACGCCACCTGGGTGATAGCGGCCTTGCCTTCGATGGGCTTGGCAATCTTCTTGATTTCTTCCACCGTCGTCTTGACGGCCACGTCAATGCCGCGGCGAATTCCCATCGGATTGGCGCCCGCCGTGACGTTCTTCAAGCCTTCGTGAATCATCGCCTGGGCCAACACGGTGGCGGTAGTGGTTCCGTCTCCTGCCACGTCCTGAGTCTTCGTGGCGACTTCCTTCACCAACTGGGCACCCATAGCCTCAAACGGGTCTTCCAGTTCAATGTCCCGGGCAATGGTCACACCGTCGTTGGTAATCAACGGGGCCCCAAATTTCTTCTCCAATACCACGTTCCGGCCCTTGGGTCCCAAGGTCACCTTAACGGCATTGGCCAGCTTGTCGACACCACGCTCCAGGGCGCGGCGCGCCTCTTCCTCGTAAATTATCTGCTTGGCCATCTAACGTATCCTCCTTTTCGACTAACGGGTTTTACGCTACCACACTGGCCGACGCCAATACGGCCACGATGTCGGTCTCCCGCAAAAGCAGGTAATCCGCATCATCAATTCGCACTTTCTGGCCCATGCCGTTGTGGAACAAGACCAAGTCGCCGACCTTAACTTCCAAGGCTGCGCGAGCGCCGTTCTCCAAGAGACGGCCGCTGCCGACCGCCGCCACCTCGGCGCGCTGCAGTTGATCCTTGGCGGTGTCAGGCAAAACGATTCCCGCCACAGTCTTCTCTTCGGCAATCGGTTTGACGACCACGTGGTCGCTCAACGGACGAATTTCCACGGTTTTCCCTCCTCGACAGGCTGGGGAAGCACTCCCCCTATGTTGTTAGCACTCTCGGCTTGTGAGTGCCAAATGTCCTTCGGTGCTATGGTATCCGAACTCGACGAACGCGTCAAACTATCTTGAATCACCGATTTACGGTCATTTTGGGCCGAATTCGCCCAGAGCGGGGCATTATGTCACCACTACGGGGTTTTTTACGATTTTTCGTGCCTGGTCTTTCCGTGCAGAAGATCCACGAGATGAACCAGGACGGGATGGACCACGGGCCACAGCTCGTCGATGGCCTTTGGGGACCCGGGAAAGTTGATAATCAATGTGTGGTCGACGGTTCCCACCACTTGGCGGGAAATCATTCCAAACGGGGTGTGTTTGGCGGACTCGACCCGCATGGCTTCGGCCATGCCAGGAATCTCTCGGGTGATCAGACGCCGAGTCACTTCCGGCATCACATCCCTTGGCCCCAACCCGGTTCCGCCGGTGGTGACAATAAGGTCAATGCCGTCCGTGATCCATTGCCGCATTAGAGCTTCCAACTGCTCTTCTTCGTCCGGCAGGACCCGGTAGTCGGCCAGCTCCCCCAACTCCTTTACGAGCGCACACAAACGCTCTCCGGAGGTGTCCTCCCTCTCGCCGCGGGCTCCGGCATCACTACTGGTCAACACCGCTGCTCGCATCATAGACACTACGCCTCCTCCCGCCGATAGTCGCCCGAACGGCCCCCGCTCTTAGACACCAAGCGAATCTGGCCCATGGTCATACTGCGGTCGCGGGCCTTCAGCATGTCATAGAGTGTCAGCAAGGCGGCGCTCACACCCGTCAGGGCTTCCATCTCGACGCCCGTCTTGCCCACCGTTTCGACACTGACCGTGACGTGAAATCCCTCATCCTCCACCTCGACATCGCAGGACACCCCGCTGATGGCGATAGGATGGGCCAAGGGGATCCATTCCCAGGTTCGCTTCACCGCCATGATGGCCGCGATCCGGGCGCTGGCCAGCGCGTCCCCCTTGGGGGCCGCCTGCTCACGCACCAGATCCACAACCTCAGCGCGGGCCTGAAGACGGCCCTCGGCAACAGCCCGCCGCACCGTGTCGGCCTTCTCCGATACCCGCACCATGTGAACTTCGCCCGTCGGGGTCAAATGAGGCAAGTCCTGTCCCCTCTCCTGCGTCACCGTCCCACCTCTCTTTCTCTGGCCACCGAATCCTCATCGGGTCGTGATTGATGACGGTACAGCCGCCAACTGTGCGGCAAGATCGCCAGCAGAGCCCCGGCGTAGCCCACCTGCAGTCCCGTGAACAATCCGCGTCCGTCGCTCGGGACACTAAGCAACGCCAACCCCACAGCCGCCGCAATGAGCCCCGCCACGAAACGTCCCGATCCTTGCCGACGCCGCCGGCCCGCCAATAATCCCACGCCGAGGATGCCAAACAGCCACCCAATCCACGCTAACCACGCGGCGCTTCGAAAAAGCGGCCATAAATGAAGCCATCCTGCCACGGCGAGGACAATTCCTGCCAGAGCCAGAATGACTATGCCCAAATTCCGCATGCCCACACCTCACATTTCTTGTTCGCGTCGGCATGCAAAAATCCTGCCCACTTCATATTCCCCGCATATCAAACATAGCTATATCACAACTTCTTGTCCAAAAAGGCGGGATCCGATTGAAAATTCCCAAGTGGTGGGAGGTCGTAGTGACGGCCATGATGGTAGGCGCCGTGGCATTCGGCAGCAATACCGGGGCCAAGCGACTCCATACCGCAACACGACCGATTCCCCGCATCATTGCGCTGACCTTTGACGACGGCCCCTCCCCAACCTACACTCCCCAAGTGCTGGCACTGCTGGCACGCTATCATGCCCACGCTACATTTTTCCTACTGGGCAGTGAGGTGGCGGCGTTCCCCAAGATCGCCCGTGATATTGTGAACCAGGGATCGGTCGTTGCCAATCACGGGTATCTGCACGTCAACTATTTCCGCGTTGGGGTGGGCGGCGTCACGAAAGACGCCGAACGCACAGAGGCCCTCTTGAAAAAGGACCACATTCCCATGGCGCCCTTCTATCGCCCGCCATTCGGCAACTCCAACAAGGCCCTCGTCAAGGGCATGTCCAAACGGGGCTATACCCTGACGTTGTGGTCTATCGATACCCGCGATTGGACCTCCCCCGGAACCTCCTACATCACGCGCAAAGTCCTCAAAGACGCCGAACCCGGCGCCATCGTCCTCATGCATGACAGCGGCGGCAACCGAACACAGACGATTCAGGCCTTGGCGGCCATCTTACCAACGTTGGAGGCCGAGGGATATCGGTTTGTCACGCTGCCGCAATATGTGAAAGACCTGAATCTCAAAGCGCCACCCAAGCTCCCGCTTCCGCCGCCTCCAGCGCCTGCTCCAGCACCGGTGAAACCGGGCACGGCTTAAGCGACGCGCGAGAGTCAAAAAGCTGCCCGGTTAGGGCAGCTTTTTTCATTCTAGTATTGGTAAAACCCTCGCCCCGTTTTCCGCCCATAGAGCCCAGCGTCCACCATCTTCTTCAACAAGGGGGCCGGCCGGTATTTGGGATCGCCAAAGCCCTCATAGAGCACTTCCAAAATGGCCAGACACGTGTCGAGCCCAATAAAGTCGGCCAGCGTTAACGGTCCCATAGGATGGTTCATGCCCAGCTTCATCACGGTGTCAATGGCGTCACGGTCCGCTACGCCCTCACCCAGCGCAAACACCGCCTCGTTAATCATCGGCATGAGAATGCGGTTGGCGACAAATCCGGGATAGTCGTGTGCCTCAACTGGCGTCTTCCCCATCTCGCGCGCCATGTCCAGAACCCGGCGCACCGTCTGGTCGTCGGTAAGCTCCCCGCGAATAACCTCCACCAGCACCATTACCGGCACCGGATTCATGAAGTGCATGCCAATCACCTTGTCCGGACGCGTCGTCACCCGCGCCAACCGGGTTATGCTTATCGACGACGTGTTGCTGGCCAGTATGGTGTGGGGCGGGAAATGCTGGTCAAGTTCCCTGAATAGTTGGCGCTTGACCTCTTCGTTTTCGACCACCGCTTCGACGACAATGTCGGCCTCCGGCACGTCATTGATGCTTGCCACCGGGTGCAGTCGCGCCAAGGCGGCGCGTGCGTCCTCCGGGCTCATGCGGCCCTTCTCCACGTTCCGCTCCAGCCGCGCCTCGATGCCTTTAACACCGCGGCTCAACCCCTCCGCCACCGCATCCGTCAAATAGACGACAAACCCATGAGTCGCTGCCGTCTCTGCAATACCGGCGCCCATTTGCCCAGCGCCGATGACGAAAAATGTCCCTGCCATGTCGGACCTCCTCAGCCCACTTTGACGATGGTCGCCTCGCCCTGTCCGCCCCCGCTGCAAATCGCGGCCAGTCCATACCCACCGCCGCGATGCGCCAGCTCCAAAATGAGCGTGAGCAGAATGCGCGCCCCAGAAGCGCCAATCGGGTGGCCCAAGGCGACCGCGCCGCCGTTGACGTTAACCTTGTCTTCCGATAGACCCAAAAGCTTGATGCTGGTCAGCGTGACTGCTGCAAACGCCTCGTTAATTTCTGCCAGCGCCAAGTCCTCGGCTTTCAGGCCCGCGCGGCTGAGAGCCGCCTCCGCAGCGTAGGCCGGCACCGTATGCAGGTACTTGGGGGCCCTGGAAGCGGTTCCGGAACTGATGATGGTAGCCAATGGCTTCAGGCCCCGCCGTTCAGCTTCCTCCCGGGACATGAGAACCAAGGCAGCCGCCCCGTCCGTGAGTCCCGGCGCGTTGCCGGCGGTAACGGTGCCATCTGCCTGAAAGGCCGGGCGCAGAGCCGCCATCTTTTCCAACGACGTGTCCCGCCGGGGTCCGACGTCTTCAGCCACCTGGGTCACGGCGCCTTTCTTGCCGGGCACGTCAACCGGCACAATCTCCTCGGCCATCCGCCCGCTGTCGATGGCAGCCAGAGCCCGCTCGTGACTCCGATAAGCCCAGCGGTCCTGCTCCTCTCGGGATATGTGATACTCCGCTGCCACCTCGCTGCCGTACACGCCCATATGACAGTTGCCAAAACTGCACCAGAGCCCGTCATGCACCACCGCATCGATGAACGGCACGTCGCCCATGCGAAGTCCATAGCGGGCCCCTTTGACCAAGTAGGGCGCCTGGCTCATGGATTCCATTCCACCAGCGATGGCGGTGCGAATGTCTCCCAAACGAATAGCCATGTCGGCCAAATTCACCGCCCGAAGGCTGGAAGCGCAGACTTTGTTAATGGTGTCAGAGGCGACCGTCTCGGGCAGCCCCGCCTTCATCGTGGCCTGCCGAGAGGGAATTTGCCCGGCTCCCGCCTGCACCACCTGACCCATCCACGCGTAATCGATTTCGTCTCCTGCAACTCCGCTCTTGTCGATTGCCGCCCGGATCGCCGCGGCTCCTAAGTCCACGGCAGAAACGTCCTTCAGCGCCCCCCCAAAGGTCACAAAGGGCGTGCGTGCGACAGCGACCACAACCGTTTCCGGCATGTTGACGCCTCCCCAAAATTGAAAGGTATTAATCCTTGCGCTCGATGACCGCGCCCAATGAAGCCAGTTTCACTTCCATCCCGTGATACCCGCGGTCGATGTATTCAACCCCGTCGACCTGTGTCGCCCCTTCGGCACGCAGCGCCGCGAGCACCAACGCAGCTCCGCCACGAATATCCTGCGCCTCTACAGGCGCTCCCGTCAACCGATCCGCTCCGCGAATAATGGCGGTTTCACGATCCGCTTTAATGTCTGCCCCCAACCGCACCAATTCGTGCGTGTAGCCGAATCGGTTTTCGAACACCGTTTCCTGAACCACTGCCACCCCGTCCGCCACCGCCAGCATGGATACCATCTGGGGATGCAAGTCCGTAGGAAAACCCGGGTGGGGCAAGGTTTCAATGTCCACCGCCTTGAGTCTCGGCGGGCTGATGATGCGAATCCAATCCATATCCTCTTCAATTTGCGCCCCGGCCTGACTCAGCTTCAACAACACAGTCCGCAAATGCTCCGGAATCACGTTGCCGACTGTCACGACCCCGCCGGTTATAGCCCCCGCCAGCAGATAGGTCCCGGCCTCCAGGCGGTCGGGAATAATCTCGTGGCGCGTGCCCTTCAGGCGGCTCACCCCTTCCACGCGCACCAGATTGGTACCCGCTCCCCGCACTCGCCCGCCCATGGCGTTGAGAAAATTGGCCACGTCAACAATTTCGGGCTCCATGGCGGCATTCTCCAGAATCGTAGTGCCTTCCGCCAAACTCCCGGCAATCATCAGATTCAATGTCGTCCCAAAGGAGGCCCTTTCGATGTAGATGCGGGTACCTGTAAGCCGCCCCTCAACTGTGCCTTGGATGGACCCGTGCTCGAGCCGCATGTCTGCGCCGAGCGCCTGAAATCCTTGAATGTGGAAATTGACCGGCCGGGATCCGATTTGGCATCCCCCCGGAAACGCCACATCGGCTTGTCCCAAACGAGCCAACAAAAGACCCACCAGATAGGTGGAACCCCGCAGCTTCTTTGCTAAATCATAACGAGCCTGATATCCATTGAGCTCCCGAGCGTCGATGGCCAGACGGTTGGAAGCCTGCCACTCCACGCCAACACCCAAATCCCGCAGAATCTCGCATAAATCCAAAATATCCGTGTATCGGGGCACATTTTCCAACACGGTCGTACCATCGGCTGCCAACGCAGCCGCCACGATAATCGGCAGCGCGCTGTTTTTGGATCCTTCCACGGCGACGTCGCCAGCCAAGGCCCGGCCGCCTTCAATGACAAACTGCGCCACGCGCGCTCTTCCTTTCGTTATTACAGGCTGTAGTTGGGCGCTTCTTTGGTGATCTGCACATCGTGCGGATGGCTTTCGGTCAGACCCGCGCCGGTGATGCGCACAAACCGACCGCGATCCCGCAGTTGCGCCAAGTCAGCCGTGCCGCAGTAACCCATGCCGGACCGAATGCCGCCAATGAGTTGATAGACTGTATCGGCCACCGATCCGCGATAGGGAACGCGGCCCTCAATCCCTTCCGGCACCAGCTTCTCCACGTCCAGATCGTCCTGGAAATACCGGTCGCTGGACCCCTGCTTCATCGCCCCCAACGAGCCCATGCCGCGATAGACCTTAAAAGAGCGGCCTTTAAAAATTTCCATTTCGCCCGGGCTTTCCTCAGTCCCCGCAAACAACGATCCCATCATGACCGAAGAGGCCCCTACCGCCAACGCCTTCGCAATGTCCCCGGACCAGCGGATGCCGCCGTCCGCGATAATCGGGACGTTCTTTTCGCGTCCCACTTGATAGGCGTCCCAGACGGCGCTGATTTGGGGCACTCCGATGCCCGCGACAATACGGGTCGTGCAGATCGATCCCGGTCCCACGCCAACCTTCACGGCGTCCACACCCGCCTCAATGAGAGCTGCGGCGCCGTCCTTGGTGGCCACGTTGCCGCCCACCACGTCTAAGTCGGGGAACGCCTCCTTGATTCGGCGAATCGTGTTTAACACGCCAGCCGAGTGGCCGTGGGCGGTATCCACCACTACGACATCGACGCGCGCCTGTACCAGCGCCTCCACCCGCTCCATGGTGCCATCGCCGACCGACACGGCTGCTGCGACCAACAGACGTCCATTGGAGTCCTTGGCTGCATTGGGGAACTTTCGTGCCTTTTCGATGTCCTTAATGGTAATGAGTCCTCGGAGACGCCCATGTTCGTCAACCAACGGCAATTTCTCGATTCGGTGATGCGCCAAGATTTTCTTGGCTTCGTCCAATGTCGTGCCTTCGGGTGCGGTAACCAGATTCTCCTTGGTCATCACGTCGCGAATAGGCCGGTCAAACCGCTCTTCGAATCGCAGATCCCGGTTGGTCAGGATACCAACCAAATATCCCCCGTCGCGCACAATGGGCACGCCCGAAATCCGATAGCGGCTCATCATCGCCAACGCGTCCTGGACTTGATGATCTGGAGACAAAAAAATCGGGTCAATAATGACACCGTGTTCACTCCGCTTGACTTTGTCCACTTCGCTGGCCTGCTGCTCGGCCGACATGTTCTTATGGATGACGCCGATCCCGCCTTCTCGGGCCATGGCAATGGCCATACGGGCTTCTGTCACGGTATCCATTCCGGCAGACAGCAACGGGATGTTGAGTCGAATGTTGCGGGTCAAATAAGTCGACACGTCCACATCTCGGGGGAGCACCGTCGAATATCCCGGCAGGAGCAGTACGTCGTCGAAAGTCAGCGCTTCTACGCCAAATTTGTCATTGCTAGTCACGAACAAATCCTCCTTGAAATCGCGCCCCAAGGGCCCGCTTAAACCTTTTGCCATAAGTTTGCACAAGTCTACCACAGGCGGGAAACGACCGACAATCCTCTTAAGCCAGCAATTCCGACACCCGTTCACCCACTTTATGCACGGGCCCCGCCCCCATGGTGAGAAAGGTATCGCCCGGCGTCAACATCGGCATCACCAGCTCGACGGCATCGAACATGTCTGGCACGTAAAATACTCGCCCCGGCCGCCGGCCCCGCACCGCCTCGGCCAGAGCTTGACCCGTCACCCCCGGAATGGGCAGTTCTCCCGGGGGTGAGTATATCTCCGTCAGCACCAAGATATCGGCCAAATCGAAGGACTCGACAAATTGGTCCCATAAGTGATAGGTACGCACGTAGCGCTGAGGTTGGAACAGGACGACCACTCGGCCTTGCGTCACCTGCCGGCAGGCTTCCAACGTCGCCTTAATCTCGGTTGGATGGTGCGCATAGTCATCCACCACCAGCACCGGTCCCGGGACTAACACTTGAAAGCGCCGATTGGCATTGCGGAATTGCGCCAAGGCTTCGAACGCTGTCTGCCAGGGAATGCCCAGGTGCACTGCTACCGCCAGCGCCGCCAGGGCGTTTTGAACGTTGTGTCGTCCCGGCACTTGCAGCCGCACGCGGCCCACCAGACTTCCCTGGTAGTAGACCTGAAACAGGGTGCCGGTCGCGTCCTGATGCTCGACCACCCCCCGCAGATCCGCCTGGTCATGAAAACCGTACGTCACGGTCGGCACCGACAACTCTTTTGCCAAAGACTCCAGCACGGCGTTGTCAATCCCCACGACCGCTTTGCCGTGCGGCGGCACCGCCGACAAATACTGCCGAAAGGCTTCAATCAAATGCTCAAAACTTCCGCCAAAGTGCTCCAGGTGTTCCGCTTCGACATTGGTCGCCACGGCCACTTCCGGTCGATAGCGGAGAAAGGTGCCGTCGCTCTCGTCCGCTTCAGCGACCACCCAGTCCGAGTGCCCCACACGCACGTTGCCGCCAAACGCCTCCACTTCACCGCCCACCAGCACCGAGGGGTCACGTCCCGCATGCGCCAGCAATGTCCCGATCATCGTGGTGGTAGTCGTTTTACCGTGGGTTCCGCTGACCGTTACGGCTCGCTTGGCATTCAACACCTCCGCCAACACGTCTGAACGGTGCAAGAGCGGTATGCCGCGTCGGATCGCCTCTTGGCGTTCCACGTTGTCCTCGCGGACGTCGGTGTTGTAGACCACTTCATCCGCCAGCGCCACGTTCTCCGCCGTGTGTCCGAAAACCACTGGAATCCCGGCCTTGGCAAGGCGATCGGTGCGGGATGACGAATTCATATCAGAGCCCGTCACCGTTGATCCCTGTTGATGCAGCCACAACGCCAACCCGCTCATACTGTATCCGCCAATGCCGATAAAGTGAATGTGTTTCATCCGTCGACCGCCCTTTATGTACCAGGTTTGTATTAGATTACGCCGCTGCCAACGGTTTCATCCGAACTATTGAAAGTGCCAGCCCTGGCGCACCCACAATTCCACGTAATGCTGGGACGCCAAGCGAATGCGCTCTATTTCAGCTGCAGCCAAACGGCGCACCACGCGACCAGGCCTGCCCAGCACCAATGAACCGCTGGGCACCTCCATGCCCTCCGTAATGAGGGTTCCGGCCCCCACAATCACGTCGGAATGAATCAAAGCACCATTCATAATCAGCGATCCCATGCCCACCAGCACCCGATCCTCGATACGAGCCCCGTGGACGATGGTGTTGTGGCCAATGGTCACATCGTCCCCGATAAGGCAGGGCTGGCCCAAATCCGCGTGGAGGGTGCTGTTGTCCTGCAAGTTGCTGCGCTGACCGAGCTGAATCCGGTCAGCGTCTGCTCGGATAACGGCGTTGAACCATACCGACGATTCCCGTCCGAGCGCGGCTTGGCCAATGACATAGCTGCCTGGGGCCAAAAACACTGGGCTTTCCACCGTCGGTGACCAGTCACCGAAGTCCATCAACATGCAACCTTACCTCCTGTCCAACCTCGTTCAGCGACCATGGGGTTTTGGGCCCGTCATCTTGACCCATGGTCCACCCGCGCTGATAGCGGTAAAACCCGGCTGCCGCGACCATCGCGGCGTTGTCGGTGCAGAGTGACGCGGGAGGGTGATGGACGGCGACGCCGGCGCCCTCCCCCCAGGACACCACCGCCTGTTGGAGCCGTTGGTTGGCGGTCACGCCGCCAGCTAAATACACGTGTCCAACGGGAAAACGCGTGTGGGCACGGGCCAAATTTTTCACCAGCGCCTCCACCACAGCCTCTTCCAATGCGCGGGCGATGCTCGCCTGCATCTCGGGCGCTCGGCGGGTCAACTCTTCCGTAGCCGTTTTGAGTCCACTAAAACTAAAGTCCAACGTATCGGGCCCTAACCAGGCTACCGGGAGTCTTAAGCGAGGTTCGTTGGGGGCGCTCCGAGCCAGCGTTTCAATTTCAGGTCCGCCGGGATAGGGCAGTCCTAAGAGGCGTGCCCCCTTGTCGAGGGCTTCGCCGGCCGCGTCATCCCGCGTCGCTCCCAAGATCCGCAGCTGTCCATGGCCCTCCCATAAAATGAGGCTCGTGTGTCCGCCCGAGACAATCAAGCCCAACGCCGGAAACTGGATGGGCTCTGTGAGCGCGTTGGCGTAAAGATGCGCTTCCAAGTGATGCACCCCCACGACCGGGACCTTCCAGGCCTGGGCAATCGCCTTGGCAAACGTCACACCAATGAGCAGCGCTCCCAAGAGTCCCGGTCCCTGCGTGACCGCAACCACATCCACTTGGGCGGGAACGGTCTCGGCCGAGACCAGAGCTTGTTCAACGACCGGCAAAATGGACATCGTGTGCTCGCGAGCTGCCACTTCCGGCACCACGCCTCCAAACCGCCGCTGAACCATAGCCGAGGACAACCGCTCGGATGCAAGAAGAACCCGGCCGTCGTCCACGACGGCGGCTGCCGTGTCGTCACAGGAGGATTCGATCCCCAAAATACGCATAACTCACCTCCACGTGGCCCACAGTATTCGACAAAGGAGGGCGAAACATGGCCATCGTATGGCTTTATGGTGCACTGTTGTTCGCGGCCTACTCCGGGCCCACACTGCTGACCCTTTCCAGCTACACCTACGGTATCATGACTTTGGCTCGCTTTGTGAGTTTTTTGGTAAGCGTCACGTTATTTGTGATGTTGGGCAAAAGCCTCAAGAAGCGCCAACGACGGCGGTTTTCCACAGGGCTCGTGGTGGGGGCCGCGGTAGCGATCATGGGCACTGGCGCCAGTCAGGCCATCCGGCATCTGCCCCAGGCGGAAAACGCCTTTGCGGCGCAAATGCCGGGCGTGCCGCACGCAGCCGCCATGACGATGCTCCACCTGCATATGGTGGCCAGCGTCGTCCTCTCCGCGATCATGTACGGGGTGTTGTTCGGCCTGTTGGGGGCGGTGGCGGTATGGTGGGGCGGTCGCACGCCGCGGACTCGTCCCCCAGAGCATCCCACTCCGGAACACGAGATGGGCTAAAGCGGATCCTTCCACATAATAAACGCATCCTCGCGCGGATCGCTGTAGTAGCCGCGGCGTACGCCCAGTTGAATGAAGCCCAGTTTCTGATACAGGTTCTGGGCGACAGTATTGGAGCGACGCACTTCCAGGGTCATGCGCAGCGCCCCGGCGCTCTTAGCCCGATCCATGAGCCCCCGCATCATTCGTTCACCTAGGTGTGAGCCGCGAAAATCCGGATGCACCGCTACGTTGGTGACATGAGCCTCGTCAAGAATGAGCCACATTCCTCCGTAGGCGGCAACCCGGCCATGAAAGTCCAGAACCAAGTATTGAGCGAAATTGTTTTCCATCAATTCGCTTTGGAATGCGGCACGAGACCAAGGGGTCGGAAACGACGCTGCTTCGATTCCCATCACCGCATCCAAGTCCGAGAGATACATATCTCGCACCAGGACTTCTTCATCCGGTTGATTCGGAAGTGCCATGCGTCACCTCATTTGGCGGCCGTAATCGCAGGCGGCCGCAGGTAGGCGGGTGCCAGCAACAGCGGGTCATCGGCCTGCCCCCATTGTAACCCGCGCCACCCTTGTATTGCTACATCTATGCCCGAGAGGCCGTCTAGTGCGGGACGAAGACGGGCTCCCAGAGCCGCCATGAGCGCGGCATCGTCGACTGCCGGCCCCAGAACCCAGGCCTCCTCTGCTATGGGAAATCTGCCGGGGAGCACCCCCGACACCGCCGTATCCGGCATCAAAGGTTCCGGACCAGACGCTCCGATCCAGTAATAGCCCAGGTAAAAGGCCGGCCCGCGCCGTTCACTGGTAACCAAGACGCGCTGCCCCGGCTCTCTGCAGCGAGCCCATGCGGCCAAGGATGAGACGCCCTTGACCGGCACTTGCCAGGCCCAAGCGAGTGCTTTGGCTGCCGTTACCGCCACGCGCACACCGGTAAAAGACCCCGGTCCAATGCCCACGGCAATGGCATCGGGTCGACCAAACTCTCCTACCTGCTCGTCTATCCATGCCGTGAGCTGAGATCCCGCCACCCGCGGCAAGCGGGCAGAACGCTCGGCCAGCATGCGGCCATCCTCGATATACCCTACCGTCAGCACAGGACTTGAGGCGTCCCAGCCGATCACTTTAAAGCCCACCCCATTCGCTCCCATTCCTCGTGAATTCGGCGGGAGAGCCGCTCCCCCGCCGCTGTAACGTCGACCAGACGCTCCCCGCTCGGGCAAAATGCCATCTGCACGTCAATCCGTTCGGGATAGAGCGGCTGCAGGGCACGACTCCACTCCCCTATCAGGACAACGCCGGTCTGTTCCGGAGCTGGCAGGTCCAGAATCTCCCACTCATGGGGATCCTCAATGCGATATCCGTCCACATGATAGACCGTAACGTGCGGTGCATCGTACAGGTGCAGCAAGTCGAAGGTCGGCGAAGTGACCTCGTCGGTCACGCCCAAATCGGCACAAATCGCTTTTGTGAGACTGGTCTTCCCAATCCCCAGGGGTCCCTCCAACAACAGCACGCCACCCCGGCCCAACACTTGTGCCAGCAAGGAACCCAGCGCCATCGTGTCCGCCCGCCTGGACAATTGTCTTTCAGCGCGAAAAGTGGTCAAAGGCCCTATCTCCATCCACCACCCGTTCTTCATCGCCATCCAGCCAGCGCGTTCTCCCCGCATCCGTGAATATCCCGATATCGGTGATGGCGATGCCCATGACGCGCCCGACGTTTAGCACCTGGTCGACGTGAGACGGCGGAACCGCCATCAAAAGTTCATAGTCCTCGCCACCGAACAGGGCCCACTCCCACGGGTCGGTGCCGTATCTCGCCGCAATGGCTTGGGTAGCCCGACACACCGGCAGACGATCTAATCGCACGTCCGCACCTACTGCCCCAAACTGGGTTAACTCGCTCACCTCAGACGCCAGGCCGTCGCTCACGTCGGTCATCGCATGCACCCAGGGGCCGACTGCCTGACCCAACCTGGTTCTGGCTTCCGGATCTAAATGGGCTGTCAGCACACTGCGGTCATCCACACTATTCCCAGGCCACGATGTTCCGTGGCTCAAGAGCATATAGCCGGCATAACTGGCCCCAAGCCTGCCCGACACCAGCAGGCGATCGCCGGGCCGGGCGCCGCGGCGGAGCGCCGGTCCATGGTCGCCCGGCACGCCCAGAATGGCGACGTCCAGGACCAAGCGATCGACCGACCCCACCGTGTCGCCTCCAAGAATGACCACCCCAAGCGGATCAAAGGCCCGCGTCATCCCGCGATAGAGAGATTCCAGCACTTCGGACGAAGTGCGTGCCGGTACCGCCACGCTGGTCAAGGCAGCCACGGGCCGCCCCCCCATGGCTGCAATATCGCTCAAGTTGACTTGAGCCGCCTTTCCGCCCACTTGTTCCGGTGTGGCCCAATCCCAGCGGAAGTGGATGTCTTCTACAAGCATGTCCTGGCTAATCAACCATCCCGCCGTGTTGCCCGGCAGCACCGCCGCGTCGTCTCCAATCCCCACGAATCCCGGAGGCGGGCTGGACTGCATCCGGTGGATCATGGAGATTATCCCTCGCTCGCCGAGCTTCTTCACTTGCACCGACGTCCCTCCTGCCTGTTTAGCCACGTGAAGAAATTGGCATACTTGAGTAAACGATGGAACAGCGAGGTGCTACATGTCAAGCCGCACACCGTTCACCGACAAGGACGCCGATCTCAACCATACCCTGTATCGCTACGGCCTGTCCCTGGCCGTCATTTTTGATCTGCTGGTCGAAAAGGGACTGTTCACGCGAGAAGAAATTCAGGCCAAGTCCCGTACCCTTAACCAACACCTTCTAGCCGACGAACCCTGGCCTCCCTCCCGCTGAACTCTGCTACAATGGTCCCCGGAAGGGGACGACAGAATGCAAGTGATTGACGACAGCGTAAGTCTCGACGGTCAAACCCTGCACTGGTACGAGGCCGGTGAGGGGCGTCCGCTGGTCCTGTTGCATGGCGGCGGCGGCACCGGTCGTGCTTTCTTGGCCCAGCTTACCCATCTCAGCGACCGCGGCTACCGGGTGTTGGCACCAGACATGCCCGGGTTCGGGCGCTCCGACTGGTTTCCATCGGTATCCCGGATGCCGGACATCGGCCCTGTACTGTTCCAGTGGCTGGATGCCTTGCGCCTTCCGACGATCGTTCTGGGCGGAAACTCCATGGGCGGCCGCGTGTCCCTGTCGATGGCCTCACTGCACCCCGAACGCGTGGAAGCGCTCATTATCCTGGATTCCGTGGGCCTCCATCTCCCCGATGTGCCCGTCATTAACCCTCTCACTCTGCCCCAATCGGGGTACACCGCTGGGCTGGTCTACGATCCAGCCCGCTACAAGGCGCGGACGCCCTACCGGACATTGGACGACGCCCGGGATCTCAATCGTGGTCGAACGTCCTTCGCCCGCTACTTAGACGATGGCCAAATTGGTCCTGATCCCAATCTGGATCTGGGCCGTCTCACCATGCCGACACTCCTAATCTGGGGGCGTGAAGATCAGATCGTCCCTGCTGCCTATGGCCGCGCCTTAGATCAAGCCTTGCCGGACAGCGAACTGCTCATTATCGAACATTGCGGCCACCTGCCCCACATCGAGGAGTCCGAGATTACCAATCAGGCGATCCTCGACTTTCTGGATCGCCATCCCCGTCGCTGACCGGAGAAAATCCCGTGGGACTGAGGCGCCGTCGAATGGCGCGCAACACACTTTGCGTCCATGCCGGTGGCGGTGACTGGGACACCAAAGCGCTGAGACGCGGAGGCCAGATAACCCCATCCAGCGCCACCTCAACCAGTTGGCCGGCCGATATCGCGGTCTGGACCAAAGACCACGGCAAGACCGAGACGTGCCCTTGGATAACCAGCGCCTCAGCAACCGGCAGGGCATCAACCACCACGCGGGGCTCGATTTGAATCCCTGCCTCCTTGAGAGCCCGGCTCACCGATAGACCGTGGCCCATGCGGTGGGAAAACAGCACCCAAGGCCACGACGTTGGCTCACCAGCGAGTCTCAGGCCCGTTGGAGCAACGGCCACCAACTTGTCTTGATCCACCATCTGATAGGCCAGATGGGGTTGCCGCCGCTCGAGCCGCACCAAGCCGATATCCACCTGCCCTCGTGCAACCCACCCCTCTACCTCGTGCGAATGTCCGGACTGGAATTCCCAAAGCGGCCCCCCGATGGCTTGCAGGTCGCCCAAGGCATCCAGATAGGGGCCATCCAAAAACAGTCGCGACAGTCCCACCCGGCGCGGCTCAGGCGCCGGCAGCCATTCGCGTTCGACCAACCGCAGTTCCGCAAAAATCGCTTCGATGTGGGGAACCAGGGCCCGAGCTTCCGGCGCCAGCACCAGTCGCCCCTGGCGAACCGCAAGCCGGCGGTTGAGACGGCTTTCCAAGTCCCGCAGGCGGTGCGACAAAGCGGACGGAGTGCAGCCCAAGCGGTCGGAGGCCGCCCGCAGAGACCCCTCTTGGTGGAGCGCCAATAATAATTCGAAATCCCGCATGGTCCATGAGTGTTCCATAACATGAGGTTTCTTCACTTTAAACCTGAAATCCTTCTCATGTTGATGGGCCAGAATATCTCGTAAGGTGGAAGCGAACTTACGAGGAGGTATTGCTATGTCTCATCCAGAAGATCCGCGCACATTCTTTGGCCGGCATCATCAGGACTACGTCACGAGCCATCGTCATGCCAAGGGAGAGGACTTGACTTGGCTTATCGAGGGTCTCCATCCCGAAGCAGGTCAACATGCCATCGACATCGCCACCGGAGGCGGACACACGGCGCTTCGCTTAGCCGAACAGGGCGTGCTCGTCACGGCCCTGGACATTACCCCGGAGATGCTGAGGGAGGTAGAAAAAGCGGCCGCTGCCCGCCATCTCGTCATTAAAACCGCCTTAGCCGACGCAGAACAGCTCCCTTTTGCCGACAACAGCCTGGACCTGGCCGCCTGTCGCCGGGCCGCCCATCACTTCCGACGCATCCCCGTCTTTCTCGAAGAAGTGCAGCGGGTGTTGAAGCCGGGCGGACGGCTGGGGATTTCTGATATGACGGCGAGCCAGGCCGGTAAACCATGGCTAAACCATCTGGAACAGCTCCGGGACCCCTCCCACCATGAGGCATGGAGTCCCGATGAGTGGTACCAGGGGTTGGTGGAAGCCGGGTTTCACGACATCGTCATCCAATTGACGGAAGAACCCCTGGCGTATACCGACTGGCTCGCTCCGGTGTCTCCGCAAACTCCGGAGGGGCGTGCCTCCCTGGACTTCATGGCTCAGGAGGACGCCCCTCAGGAATTGGTTCGCGGCCCGCTCTTCATCAAGCGCCGCATCCTCATCTGGGCTCAAGCTTAGCGCTCCAACAACTCCTGGAGCCGCTTGGTATCGAGGTTGCCGCCGGTCAGCACCACACCGACTCGCTGGCCGGCCCACTCCTCTCGACCGTGCTTCAAGGCATAAGCTAGGGCGACCGCTCCGGATCCTTCCAAGATCCAGTGGTGCACATCCAGGGCCCATCGCATGGCCTCCTTGATGTCATTCTCGGAGACCAGGGCAAAGCGATCCACGACCCGCTGAGCCAGCACGAAGTTGGAAGAGCCTATCGCACCCAGGAGCCCTTCGGCCCAGGTATCCTGATATTCCACATCGACTACCCGGCCGGCCTGCCAAGCGCTGTACCAGGCGGGCGATGCCTCGCTTTGCAATCCCAGAACCTGCGCGCCGGGTGACACCGCCCGAGCGGCCACCCCGATGCCAGTAATGAGGCCGCCGCCCCCCGCCGGAACCGCCACCACATCCAACCCTGGCTGGTCCTGGAACATCTCCAAGCCCACCGTGCCTTGGCCTGCCACGATGGCTGGATCTTCGAAAGCATGGACAAAGATGCGCCCACTGGTCTCGGCCAACCGATACGCTTCCGCTTCGGCCTCATCGTAGTTGGCTCCAAATTGCAGCACCTCCGCTCCATACTGGCGAATGCCGGCCAGCTTGGTTTCCGGGGTATTGAGAGGCGTGACCAAAAGAGCCGACAATCCCAAGAAATGTGCTGCCAGGGCGACCCCTTGGGCATGATTCCCGGCTGAGGCGGAGATGACGCCACGGCTGCGTGCAGATTCCCCCAACTGAGCCATCTTGTTGTACGCACCACGCACTTTAAACGAGCCTGTCAACTGAAACTGCTCTGGCTTGAGCCATATCTCTGTTCCCGTGTGTTCGCTCAAACGAGGCGAAAAAATAAGCGGAGTCCGAACCACCCGCCCGACAATCCTGCTTTGCGCGTCCAGAATGTCTCTCAGTTGGACCTCCATCAATGGCCTCCTCCCTGGTCATCCCCGCTTGTCCAGGGACCGCGAGGTGGTGCGAGACGTATATTGAGTGCATCAAGACGCTCCCTAAGCCGCATCAGGTCCTCTCGATAGGCGCTCTTTAAATTGCGGCGATAGATGAGATAGGCGGGATGATACAGGCCTAGGACTTCGGTCGTCTCGGAAATGCGCACCGGCTCGACACGTCGATTGGCGTCCCATGTTTGGCCGGTGGCCGATTCGAAGGCCACCCGCCCCAGTGTCACGATGGCCTTGGGCGCAACCTCCGCCACATCCCGCAAAAACCACGGCCTGCAGGCGGCAATCTCGTCGGGGCGCGGCGCCCGGTTGCGCTTGCCATCGATACTGGGACGGCATCGCACGGCGTTAGCCAGCCAAATTTCCTCTCGTCGCAGTCCCAGAAACGCCAAGATATCCTCGAACACCCGGCCGGCTGCACCTTGAAATCCGAGTCCGGTGCGATCCTCCTCCCGTCCCGGGGCCTCTCCCAGTATCATAACGGGCGAAGGGCGCGGTCCACGCCCCACTACCACTTGCGTACGGCTGGCCTCGAGGCGGCAGGCACGGCACTGTGCTTCATCCATGCTGAGCCTCCCCTTGGCAGGCCGGGCACAGTCCCTCCCAAATCAGCGACTGATCATCAATGACCCAGGGGGACTGGTCGGGCGCTATCAACCGCGTGCCGGGATGGCGAACCATGTCATCGACCCGTCCGCAATGACGGCAGCGAACGTGATCGTGGGAGTCCGTCCGGATGTCAAAGCAACGGCGGCCTCTCACATCCATCGCGATCACCAGGCCGGCTGCCCTTAATTTCTCCAATACGTTATAGACGGTGGCCACGCTCATCGCCGCCTGACGGTTCTGAGCGTAAGCCAACACCGCCTCCGCGTCGGGGTGCGACAGCGCGCGAAGCGCTTCCAACACAACCACACGCTGCGGCGTAATACGCAGCCCGTGAGCGTGCAATGCGTCCTCCATGTGCCGCACCGCCATTATTGGGTCAAGAGATCCTGGACCAGCCCCGCCACCGTCTCTTTGGCCAACACAGCGTGATGGCGATAGTTGGGATGCTCCAACGCCAAAACAACCTCAGCGGCCTGGGCGAGCTCTCGCGGATCCTCCGGCGTGAAACGGAAGGTCAGATAGTGTACCGTGCTGGTCTTCTCTTCAGTGGATCGACCCAGCTCTGCCTCGGCATGAATTTCCTGCGATCCAAAGCGCAGGTAGACCGTTTCCTCGAGACCGCTCAGATCCCGCAAAATGGCCGGCATGTCATCGGTCTGCACCAACTCAATCAAGAGCGTGGCCCCCACCGCCCGGCCCTCGGGCAAAAGATCGTTGTAGACGTCAATCTCCTGCTGGACGAGACGGGGATCGGCGATGTGTTCAATCCGACACATTTCCTGCACCTGAAACTTCATGGTGTCCCAGTTTTCGAACACCAGCGAAACCCGGGGGCCCAGTGTTACGCGCCTTTGCTTTTTGAGCGCAATGATGCGCCGGCGCGTGATGTCTCGCCGAGCCTCATATTCCGAAATACTTTCAATATCAGCCAACGACAACGGCTTCATTACGACCCTCCTATCAGCCCATAGGAACGGGCTAAAATCTCCACGGGATGTACGGGCTCCCGATCCGTTACCGTCTCTATCTGCAAGCCCGCCAGCGCACAATCAGAGCAGGCGTGGGTGTCATGGCGAGCCTGAAACCGCTCGGTGAGTTTCTGCGACACTTGCAGCGACTCCTCATAGTACTCCGCCTTCAAACCCCAAGTGCCATCGATTCCCGCACAACGGTCAACCATTTCCACCTCGCACCCGTCAATGCTCTCCAGCAATTCCTTGGCCGCTCGCTTCAACCCTTGAGCCTTGGTGTGGCAGGAGAGATGATAGGTCACGGAACCCGGGCTGGACTCGAACTCCTTCTTCAGGGTGCCCTTCTTCATGGCCGAAGCCAAGTACTCAGTAATATCCCGGGTGTGCTGCGCCACCAGCTTCGCTTCTTCTGATTCCACCAAAGTTGGGTAGTCCTGTTTCAGCAACAAGGCACACGTGGGTTGGAGGGCTAAGATCGGCTTGCCCGCCCTGACATACGGGGCCAACAGGTCCACATTAGCCCGTGCACGGCGCAGTGCACCGTCTATGTCTCCCCCGTCCAGGGCTGGCATACCGCAACACACCTGGCCTTTTGGAACCACCGCACGGATGTTGTTGTGCTTAAGTACCTGCATAGCCGCTTGGCCAATGCCTGGTTCGTGGTACTCCACCGTGCAGGTGGAAAACAGCACCACATCCACTTCGTCCAAATTGGGCACCGATTGGGGCTGGTGCTTGGCGGCCCAGTCCGAAAACCGCGTGGGAGCGAAACGCGGCAAGTGACGCCGGTGGTCAATTCCGTAAATGCGCTCCATTAACCGTCGCAATCCGGTATTCTTGACCGACCAGTTGGCCAGCCCAGGAGCGATTTGACCCATCCGCCCCACCTGCTCGGGATTCCCCAGAAAGCGGTCGGTGCGGCTAATACCCTTCTTTTTGGCGCGAATGGCCTTAGACCGAAGCATCAGGCGGGGAAAATCTAAATCAAAGCGATGCGGCGGAATATAGGGGCACTTCATGTAGCACAGTTTGCACTGAAAGCAGAGGTCTGCCACATGATCGGCCTCTTCGGTCGTGACCTTCGATGCATCATCGTCATAACTCTCAACGATTTGAAACAACGCCGGAAAAGAGGGACAGAGATTGTAACACAGCCGACACCCATTGCAGATGTCGAAGGCCTGCTGCATGTCCTGATGCAGAGCCTCTTGGTTCCAATATTCGTCACGATGCGGGTTGTACTCCAAACCGTTCCCCCCTCTTCACACGAAAGGGGGCTTGCGCCCCCTCCGTCCGACCGTTAGTCTTCGAGATTTTCGAGGCCCTTGGTGAAGCGGCCGGCGTGGCTCTTCTCAGCCCGAGCCAAGGTTTCGAACCACTCCGCAATTTCGTCGAATCCTTCGTCGCGAGCGGTCTTGGCAAACCCGGGATACATCTGCGTGTACTCGTATGTTTCGCCTTCGATGGCGCTCTTCAAATTCTCCTCGGTCGTTCCCACCGGAACCCCCGTCACCGGGTCTCCCACTTCTTCCAAGAACTCAAAGTGTCCGAATGCGTGTCCGGTCTCCCCTTCCGCTACGTCGCGGAATAATCCGGCCACCTCCGGACGGCCTTCCACGTCCGCCTTTTGAGCGAAGTACAGGTAGCGCCGGTTCGCCTGGGATTCCCCAGCGAACGCCTCTTTGAGGTTTTCGTGCGTCTTCGAGTTAAGCAGTTTAGCCATGGCGATTGCCTCCCAATTAAAGGTGGTTTCTAGCTAAGAATGATTCTAATGTAATGCCCTATAGAAGACAATGTTTGCAAAAGAAAGACGTCCCAATTCCGGGGACGTCTCAAGAGGTTATGGCTAGCGAGAGCGTTTGCGCGCGGTGCGGCGCGCTTGGCGGTTCGGCGGCGTCGCAGGAGTCATTGCCTTCTCCTCCGGCTCCACCGCGAGACCGTTCGATTCCGGCATCAGCAGGACAGACTTCTTGTGCCCGAGACGGACTTGCTTAGCCCAATAAATGCGAATGTCCGGAAAATCCCACCAAAAGTGCACATCCTCTCCCACCCGATCTGCGTGAAACAGGTAGTCCAAGGGTTGCCGCAAATAGACAAACCCGAAACCAGCCATCCCCACTTCTGAATATGGGGCCATCTCCTCCAGTTCCGCTGGCGTGTAGTGATACGCCTTATCCGGTTCGCGGGACCGCATCAGGACCGGGACACCATTGCCCATCATGTAATTGGCGGCAATGCACCGTTCGTGAGTTTCTGCCCAAGTCAGCGCCTCCACAATGGTGCGGTAACTGTCGGGCGGAATCAAAATGTCGGAATCCACCCACAGGACCCAGGGCCTCTCCGGAGGCGCGACATACTTGCGGATGCGCTCGACAACCATATTTCGACATCGGGGGATATTCGACGCTTCTGTGGTCACCACCATGACCGATCGCCCCATTTCCCGACCGACCTGCATGAGCTCCAATAGAGTTTGCACCACGGCACGCGAATCGTGTGTGGGTATGGCAATAATCAATGTCTCTGACATGGCAGCCGCCCTTTATACGTTGAATTGCAACCGCAGCCCGCTTGAGTCCGCGGGACCGGCGGCGCGATGCCATATGGTATGTGATCCACCCCCAACGGGGTACAGGAACCCGTCCAGGCGCAAAAAAATCCTCCCGTGTAGAACAGGCGGGAGGATTTGGGTGTTAGAGGGGCGTGGTGCCACTCTGTGGCGGAAACAGCGCACTGGGCGGACACGGCAGAACCGGTCCCACTTGACCGCAGGCCGGGGGCGTGCAGAACCCGTACGTTGGCACCAAAATCTGAACAGTGGCCGTGGTCTGGAACAAAACACACAACGTAATGGTACAGCTGATGGTGTCGTTGGGCAGGTTTACGCACGTGCAGGTCCCCGACACAATGGTGCAGGACGGCGTTGTCCCCATAGGATTGTAGAGCGTCACGGTTGCGGTGGTGTAAGCCGTCGACGTCATGCTCTTGCCATCCGCGCAGGTCACCGTGTATTGGGCGCCAATGACGAACGTGATGTTGCTGTAGTCAGTCGTTGTCGCGGCGGTAATGGACCCGACCGTGCAATCCGTAGACGAGGAGGTAAGATCAACGGCGCAGCTGGTCACCGCGCACTCTTTACACCAAACGTCATCGGTCAACGACTGCGTCATTGTGACGGTCTGAATGCAGGAGTCATACACCTTGTCGACGGTAATACAGTCAATTCCCGTGGGCTTTGGGCAAATGCTTTCGTCCAACGCGTTCACTTCCTTTCTAGGAAAGCCTCATAGCGGCCTCTCACGGTATAATATGGAGCCTGATCCAAAAGGTTCCATGGCGATTCCGTTGTCCCGCCACAAACAAAGCCGCCCCAAGGGCGGCTTTTGAGATATCCGTGCACCACGGATTAGCGCTGGTGTCAGCCTCGCCGTGGTGCGGACTGCGGAGGACGGATCCGCGAAATGGCTCCCCCAGAGGTGGAGCCACGCACCATGCTCTGCGATTGATGCACCACAACCACCCCTTTGGCGGCTGCCGCCGGCCGCGGCTGCACGCGGGCGGGCTTGGCTTTCGCAACCGGGGTGCTCGGTTTGTTCCGCACAATTTCCACCCCCTCCCATCGCTCCCGTTCAGGGTGTCGCGTGGCAGCCCACAAAAAAAGCCCCCAGGCCCATCCCGCCAGAAGCCGATTGACCTCCTCTTCATCGCCCACAGGCACGGTCGCCTCTACCACATCCCGATCCCAGCTGACCGGGGCGCGCACCAAGGTCACGCCTGCGGCTTGGGCCATGAGCTGTCCTGCCCGCCGTGCCGGCCAGCGGCTCGTCGACGCAATGGTAATCCGGCTCCCTTCCCCTTGAACGACTCGGACCGCCAATTCTGCCATATCGCGAGGACGGGCAAGATCCCAAGGAGCCAACGCCCGCAGGAATCGCTCCCGCAGCGTTGGCTCCAAGTCGGTTATGACATAGATCCCAAAAAGTTCCACGGCTATCACCCGGGATACTTTATGTGGAAATACTGGAAAAGGTTACGAATTCGGCCCGATAAAGAGTTCCGAAATCGCCACGCCTGATCCCCACGGTGCCACTCCGACACCAATTTGCGTCTCATAGGGGTTCAAGATGTTGGACCGGTGCGGCGGCGAGGCCATCAGCATCGCAAACGCTTGGCTCACGGACCCTGCCTCGGCGATGTTCTCGGCACCCATGCCTTGGGCTTGAATCCCAGCCGCCTGTTCCATCTGGACCGGCCAACCATACCCGGCCATGTCGCTGGTGAAGGGTCCGTTCGCCAAGGTCACAGCGCGCTCCTGAGCAAGCTGCATCAGGGTGGGGTTAATGGTGTAGGGCTTGAGACCGGCCTGTTGCCGGGCTTGATTGATGAGGTTAATCATTTGCATGGCGCTGTTGCTGGCAGTTGTCGTGGAGCCGGACGTTGCCGCGCTCCCCGATCCAGAACCGGTGCTGCCAGTAGATGGTGCAGAGCTGCTGGAGCTCGACGACCCTGAAGGCGCACTGGGCGTCACCGTAGGCGGTGCAGACGGCGGCGGCGGTTGTGGTGTCGGCTGCGGCGCCGGTTGAGGTGCCGGCTGGGATACCGTCACCGTACCACTGGAAGCACCCTGATTGACCAAGGCGATGGTCTGGTAAACCTGATTTACCGTGGCAACGGGCAAACGTGCTGCGGTTTGAATAGACGGGGCTGACGGGACGGGGGTGATGGCAGCGGGGGCCGCTCCCATCGTCACCGGCAGGCCAGCGGCGACGAGCAGGGCTGTGAAATAATTCATGCGCATATCCTCCGTTCGAACTCAATTTTAGGTAATTCTCAACCTAGCCTACCGGAGCCCATACCCCGCGGCAATCAAAGGAAACCCTCGTCTCACCGCTTGAGACCGGGTTACCCGTGCCACCCGGCAAAATACGGCGTCTAAAGGACTATTTGGATTGAATACCACAAGTTGGAAAGCCCTCCCATGGCTGGGAGGGCTTTCTCGGACCAGACCCGATCAGCTTCCGGCTTGCGGCGGGAACAGCGAGCTGGGTGGGCACGGCAACACGGGACCGACTTGCCCGCAGGCAGGCGGGACACAGAACCCGTAGGTGGGAATCAGCAGCTGCACGGTCGCCGTGGTTTGGAACAACACACACAAAGTCAACGTGCAGGTAATGTCGCCGTTGGGCAGATTCACGCACATACAGGTACCTGAGACAATGGTGCAAGACGGCGTGGTTCCTGCGGGATTGTACAGCGTGACGGTCGCAGTCGTGTAAGCCGTAGAAGTAATCATCGCGCCGGACGAGCACGCCAGCGTGTATTCCGCACCAATGATAAACGTGATATCGCTGTAATCAGTGGTGGTAGAGGGTACAATGGGCCCCGGAGTGCACGTCGACGCAGTCAGATCAAACGTGCAGCTGGTGACGGTGCAGTCATCCGCGGGAGTCGTCTTGGTCGTGGTGATAGTCTGGATACAGGAGTCATACACCTTGTCGACCACGATGCAATCGATTTCAGTAGGAGTCGGCAGAGCAGCGTCTGGGTAGGAGCCGGGAGTCACAGTTGCCAAGGTTGCACATCCTTTCAGCAGAGATCCGTGATGAATAAGGCGCTCATCATTAGTACGATATGGATCGCATGCCAAAAGGTTCCCGCGTTGGAAATTCCCGCTATCCGGCGTCGTGCACCAAACGCCCCCCAATCCAGATTTTCTCTGCGCGGGCTTGCAGAGCGGTCAGAGGGTTGTCGGACCACAACACGATATCCGCTTCCCTCCCTACCGTGAGTGCACCAACGCGGTCTTGAATGCCCACAATCTGAGCGGGGTAAATGGTGACCGCCTTCAAGGCATCGTCGAGGCTCATACCGTGCCGCGTGGCGACCCCCGCGTAGACGCTGAGATATTCGGATGGCACCACCGGGTGGTCGGAAGCGATCGCCACCACCACGCCGGCCTCAGCCAATCGCGCCGGCGTCCAGAACCCCTTATGCCGCAATTCGGCCTTAGTGCGGGCGGAGAAGGATGGCCCGGTCACTACGGGTACCCCGTAGCGCAAGATTTCGTCAATGACGAGATCCGCTTCCGTTCCATGGTCAATGACAGCCCGCACCTTGAAAGGCGCAATGGTCCGCAGAGCTGTCAGGATATCATCGGCCCGGTGGGAATGAATGCGCAGCGGGATGTCTCCCCGTATCACCATGCCCAAAGCTTCCAAGCGGGGGTTGTAGTCCGACAGCTTGGTCGACTGCTCGAGCTGGTACCGGCGCGCTCGCTCCAACCATTCGCGCAATACGGCGGCCACTGCCGGACGCGATCCAGGGCGCCGTTTTTGCCCGCCGTGGACCCGGATGGGGTTCTCCCCCATGGCGACCTTCATGCCCGCCGCGGCCACCATCACCATCTCTTCCACGGTGCGTCCCGCCATATGCACCACACTTCCGATCCCGCTGATGACGTTGGCGGAGCCCATGGTGATAAAAGCCGTGGTCACCCCGCCCCGCAGAGCCTCGTAAATAGCCGGATCGGCCGGATTAATCCCGTCCAGGGCGCGGACGTCGGCGGTCACGGGGTCAGACGTTTCATTCACATCTTGGCTGGCCAGGGTCTCACCGCTGGTGGAAAGGCCTACATGACTGTGGGCGTCGATAAATCCCGGCAACACCCATCCGCCGTGGGCGTCAACCACGGGCACCCCGGTTGGCGGTTGATAGTTTTCCTCCACCGCCTGGAGAAGTCCCGCCTCGTCCACCAAGAGCCCACCGCGTTCCATCTTCACCGATTGGCCGTCCCAAAGACGCGCGTTCACTAACGCCCACATATCAAAGCCTCCCAGATACCACTTGCATGGTCACGCGAATGTCTCCCACCAGGCGGCCCGCATGGTTGCGAATCTCGGGATGAATCAGCGATTGGAGATTCATCCGCTCCTCCGTGCTCAGCACACCTATCTGCTCAAGAGTCGCCGTCACCAGGGTGGGGATAACCCGGCTGTTGCCGTCGTCCACCTTCACAGCTAGTCCCAGTCCCTTGTCCGGGATTCCTAGGCAAAAGACAGCTTCTGCACCGCCCTTGGAGACAAAGCGGTGGTTGCTGGCCTCCGCCAATGTCACCTCCAAGCGTCCCGTTCCCGATACCAATTCCGGATGCAGCCGCATGGCCTCGGAAATAATCATGGCAGCGCCTGCCTTGCTAGTGTCCAATCCGCGCGGATCCACCAGCCGTGCATAGCTGTAGGCCATGCGAGTCAAAGGCATGTAAAAGCACGGCACCCCGCAGCCATCCACCCCGGTATACAAGCTTTCGGACTCCATTCCGCTCATATACGCAACATTGGCGCGAATAGCTTGCTGAACCGGATGTTCAGGCTTTTCGTATCCGGCCAGAGGGGCATTTAAAGCCCGCGCCAAGGTCAGCATGCCCGTGTGCTTGCCGCTGCAGTTGTTATGCAGGACAAATGGATCCTGCCCCTTGGCTACCAAAGCTAGCGCGGACTCCCGGTGACTGGGCGGATGTACGCCGCATATGAGATCTTGGGGTTCCGCATGAATGCGATTCAATAAATCCTGCACCAGTTCCACATGGAAGGGCTCACCGCCGTGAGACGCGCAGGTGATGGCCACCTCTCGAGATCCGAAACCAAACTGCTCGGCGGCTCCGGATTCGATAATCGGCATCGCCTGAAACGGCTTGGCGCTTGAGCGCCAAAAGGTCGCCCGATTGGGGTTCCCAAACCAAAAGCGCACCTGCCCTACGCTGTCGACCACGGCAACATCGGCGTGCACCCGGCTCTCCATCCGGTCTCCACGCCATAACTCAACGGCTACGTCCGACATGCTGCTCCCTTCCGGCCTGATACGCCAGGCAGGCCTCTACAAACTTTTCGAATAGCTGCTGCGCAGGTTGGTGGGCTGTGGCCAAGTCTTCCGGGTGCCACTGTACGCCCAGCAAGTACCGCTCCCCCGGCCGCTCTATCGCCTCAACCATCTGGTCCGATGCTCTCCCGACCACGCGCCACCCATCCGGCATCCGGTCGACGGCTTGGTGATGAAAGGAATTGACCTCAAAGTGCGTATTGCCCGCAACTTCCGCCGCTCGACTGTCGGGTTCGAGGTCTACCGAATGGGTGACCCGCTCCCGGGATTCCTTCTGACTGTGATGCAGGGCGCTGTCCGGCCGGCGGCGGGGGATATCCTGGATGAGCGTGCCCCCGTAGGCCACCGCCATGACCTGCATGCCCCGGCAAATGCCAAAGACAGGGAGGTTGAGGTGGTCCGCCGCTGCAATGAGAGCCAGTTCGGTGCGGTCCCGGTCTGGGGACACCCCGGACCACTCGGTTCCGTCATCGGCAGCACCGAACGTCGTCGGATCGACGTCGCCCCCGCCGGTCAGCAACAGGCCATCGCACAGTTCCAGCAGCGACACGCTCTCGTCGCAGTTCGCCAACAACAGCGGCACAGCGCCCGCCCTGCGTACCGCCTCAATGTAAGTTGCGCGCAAAAAATCACGCGGATAGCCTTCAGCGGCCTCCCGCGACATCGATATCCCCACGATTGGCTTCATCCCGTCACAATCCTCTCCCTGAGCGATCCCACTACAATTCTGTTAACCCAAAGCTAATGACGATGGCTTGATTGACGCGCGCCATGGTTTCGCTCTTGAGATGCGCGATACGTTCCCTCAGACGTCGTTTGTCAATGGTGCGGATTTGCTCCAACAAGATGACCGAATCCCGATCAAGTCCGGATTCGGCCGCTCTGACTTCCACGTGAATGGGCAAACGCGCTTTCAAAACCTGAGAAGTCACGGCGCACACAATGGTTGTAGGGCTGTAGCGATTGCCGATGTCGTTCTGCAATATCAGCACCGGCCGCACCCCGCCCTGCTCGGACCCCACCACCGGGGACAGATCCGCAAAAAAAATGTCGCCCCGGCGTACTGTCACGTCTGACCCGGCCACGACTACTCCTTGGGTAACCCTACGAGATCCCAGCGTTCTTCCGCCAAGGCGGAATTTAGAAAGCCCATTTCCTGGTATCCCTGAATCAATGCTTGGCGAATTTCTTGCCGACGCTGCTCCGCGAGATAATACTCCACACTCTCGCGTATCAGTTCACTACGATGTCGTCCTTCTCCCGACGCCACCTGATCCAAAGCATCTACGAGATGATGCGGTAACCTGACCACCACGCGGCGGTTGTCCGTCAAAAGGCCCACCTCTTTTTTCCCGTATCTGGCTCATATTATAACTTTCGGCGAAATCCGGGTCAATTGGCTGTATTGCCCGGTAGAACGGCCCTGCACGCCCGCTGGCGCCGTCTCACGATTGGAAGCGGTCCCAATGCCGGGGAACCCGAGCACTGATGCTGGTCAACATCTCATAGCTGATGGTGTCTGCCCAGTCCGCCAGTTCTTCCATAGTAACTTCCGCCGCCCCGTCCCGGCCCGCCAGCACCACCACATCGCCTGGCTGGACGGCGAGGCCCTCCGGAACCCGCACGGTCAGCTGGTCCATGGAGATTCGACCGACTACCGGGCAGCGGCGTCCATGAATGAGAACTTCGGCCCGATTGGACAACGCCCGTCGGTAACCGTCCGCATATCCGACCGCGACCGTAGCAATCGTCTCGTCCGCTCCAGCCCGGTAGGTATGGTGATACCCAATCGCAAACCCATGTGTCACCCGCTTTACTTGCGTCACGCGACTAACCCATGTCAGCGCAGGCGTCAAAGCTGGCGCGCCTGCATAAGGAACGGCTCCGTACAGCCCTAGGCCCACGCGCACCATCGTGAAGTGAGTCCCCGGAAAGCGCAGGGTGGCAGCGGTATTGGCCAAGTGGATGTCGGGAGGCAATGCCGTCTGGGAAGCGCGGATGGCTTCAATCACCTCCAGAAACTGACTGAGCTGCTGACGCGTGGGCAGCGTGTCAGGTACGTCGCTGCATGCGAGATGCGACATGAGTCCCTGCCATTTCACCAGGGGGTGGTTGACGATCCGAGGGACCCAAATCTGCAATGCCTCCGCGGGTGTCACTCCTAGTCGCCCCATGCCGGTATCCACTTTCAGGTGAACCCGCACCCGCCGGCCCAGCCGCTCGGCCGCACGCACCAGTGCTTCCCACCATGCGTCGTGGAACACCGTCACATCGAGATTCATTTCGAGGGCTGCTTCCGCTTCGCCGGCATTGACCGCTCCCAGCACAAGAATGGGGGCATCGATGCCGCCGTCGCGGAGCGCCCGGCCCTCCAGCACGGTCGCCACGCCTAAAGCGCCCGCGCCTGCCTCCAGCGCTGCCCGGGCCACCCGAAGCGCGCCGTGTCCGTATCCGTCAGCCTTCACCACCGCCATCACCTTGACCTGTGATCCCACCACGTCGCGAAAGAGACGGGTATTTGCGCGGACAGCTTCCGGATCGATCCACACCTCGGTGCCACGCTTGTCCTCCATCATGATGTCAGCCCTCTCTCTTGCCATCCCCTAGCTCCACCAACGCACCGAATGGGGCGGACGCGCGTCCCTCACCGCTTGAGCGGCCGGGCCGATCCAATCCACCAAATCGGCGGCCGTAATCAATCCCTCTGCAGCGCCGCCCAGTTCTCCCGCCCAACCATGCCAATAGGCGGCCAGAGCTAAGGCTTTCCCCGTATCCAAACCGGCCGCGAGGAGCCTCCCCGCGATACCTGCCAGTACGTCTCCGCTTCCTGCCGTAGCTAAGGAGGCGTCTCCGGTTGGATTGGCCCACATCAAATCGCGCGCTGCCACCAGGGTGAACCGCCCCTTGAGGAGAATCGTTCCCCCTACTTGTTGGGCAGCTTGCGTGAGAGCCTGCCGTCTATCCGCGTTGACCGCCGACGCCGGCTGGCCGAGCAGCGCCCCCAACTCGGCCGCATGCGGTGTTAAGCCCCAGTGGTCCGGCACTCGCCGGCCCAGGCGAGCCAAGAGTCGAATGCCATCCGCATCCAGCACCACAGGCTTTCCGGATGCAATCAGTCCGTCAAGCAGGTGCGCGTCCCCCTCTGGTCCCAATCCCGGCCCAAACACGATGGCGTCTGCGGCCGCCACCCGTTGTTGCAGCACCGGGCTCCAACGCAAAGAGCCCGATGCACTCTCTTCCCCATCATGCACAATCAACGTCGGGGCTAGTGCGACCCTGCCGCGCGCACTGCCTGGCAGCACCAGTTCAACCAGCCCCGCCCCTGCCTTCAAAGCAGCCAACGCGGCCATGACGGGAGCGCCGGGCATGGACCGACAGCCGCCCACGACCAGAACCCGCCCACGACGATACTTGTGATCGAGGCGTCCCGACTCCGGAAACCAGTTCTGGGCCCTCTCGGGCGTGACCCAGCATCCACTGGAAGCAGATCCCGTCTGCACGGGCAGACCAATGTCGGCCACGGTCACCTGATCCACCAGGCCGGCCGCAGGGTAGCCTAACAAGCCCCACTTGGCCTGACCCATGGTCAGCACCGCGCTCCAGGGCACAGGCGGTCCGTCATAGGCCCCGGTATCAGCATTGACACCAGACGGTACATCGACCGCCAAAACCGGGACATGCCGGCGAGCCAACTGGTCCAGCCATTCGCCGGACGATCGGTCACTGACTCGGCCGCGAAATCCGGTCCCGAACAGAGCGTCCACCACCACGGCCGCCTGATCCAAAGCGGATTCAGCCTGCTGTCCGGTGACAACCTCGACCCCGGCAGCCCGCGCGGCCTTCACCCAACCATCCGCACCAGCAAAACGCGGCGCCGCTGCTGGGATCACCGAGACGGGGCGGTCATGGGCTAAATGCTGGGCAGCCACCCAGCCATCACCGCCGTTGGAGCCGGGTCCCGCCACCACCACGACCGCACCACGCGGCATCTCTGCTCGCACGAAGCGCGCCACTTGGAATCCCGCCACGCCCAGCAGTGCAGCATCGGATAAGCCGATCTCGACCGCCTGCCTGTCGGCAGCGCGGGCCTCCTCAACTGTCCAGATCCCACTCCCCGTGCGCATCCGCATCACTCCTGACCAAAAGCACCGTCGCCACCGCATAGGCATCTTCGTGGCTCAGCGATAAATGTACCTGATAATCATGCATGGAGAGCCACTCCCCTAGCGGGCCGTGAACCGTGAGGTGCGGAGCCCGACTAGGCCTCCGACGCACTTCAATGTCGCAGTACCTGCTTCCATGAAGACCCCCGGCCGCCTTGATCAGGGCCTCCTTGGCGGCGAATCGACTCGCTAAACGGGGGCCTCGCTGCCGACCTTGACCGGCATCGGCCACCTCGCCAGGCGAAAACAGCCGCGACAGCGCGGGCGGGCGCCGATTCAAGAGACGCTCCACGCGCTCGACGGCCGTAATGTCGACCCCCATGCCTCGAATCATCGCTTTTCCACAGTCAAGCCCCACGTGACAGGTCCGCCGGACCACTCCTCGACAACGTCAAAACCCGCGCCTTCCACCTCTGCCGCGACCTCTTTGGCGCTCATTCGAACGCTCAGGGGAGGCCCCGATTCCGTCTCCTCCTTGAGCCAATCGACAATCACCCACCGGCCGCCCGGCTTCAAAATTCGATGCATTTCGCGGAGTGCAAGGGGGCGATCCGACACATCGTGATACATGGTGTGCCATACCACCCGGTCCACCGTGTTGTCCGGAAGGCCGGTGTCTTCCGCCGGGGCCAAGAAAACCTCAATCTGTCCCAGCCCTTCCCGCGCAGCGCGCTCCCGAATGGCCGACACACCGTCTTCACTGGGGTCGATGGCCAGGACGCGTCCACTGGCACCTACTGCGACGGCCAACGGAAAAGTCAGCCACCCCAATCCTGCCCCAACATCCGCTACGCGGGTACCCAGCCCCGCATTCAAATGCTCCAGCACCACTTCCGGAGGCATTATGCGCGCCCGATCGGGGTGCTGCAGCCGCTTCAATTGCTCCATGCCCCACGGTCCATGATGATGATGTCCTGATTGATTTGCCATTGTGAGTCTCCTTTCGCGCTCAGGGATACTTTTTCAACATTGGGTCAGCCTATACCTACACGCTCGGAAGGAAGGGATGCCCCATCGGCCACCACCATTCGTTCCTGCCCCTGTTGCTTATCGGCCTGGGGCTCTCAATCAGCGCTTGTGGATCGGGTCCCGCTCAGGCACCCGGTCCCGTCTCCGCCCCGAGCAGCGCCGCCTTATACCAGCAAACCTGCGCCTATTGCCACGGTTCACAAGGCCAAGGCGACGTGCGCTTGAACGCCCCAAGACTTTGGGGACCCGGCAACCTGGTGCAGCACAGCACCTACAGCACCCTAAGTCCGCTAAGCGCCTTCATCCGCCAGTACATGCCGCTTGAGCCCGTCAACGGTGTGAACCCGGGCAGCCTCACCCAAGCACAGGCCAAGAATTTGGCTCAGTACATCCTGTCCCACAATCACCCCTAGCTTACAACACCGAGCTGTGGTTGACAGCCGCCCGCCGGCCATCGACGTAGACCTCGCGCACCAGGTTGGTGCCGTAATAATAGGTGGGAAAGGCATAATGGTCGCAGTCCCATACGACAAAATCGGCTGGCACCCCCACAGCCAACCGGCCGGATTGGGGACGTCGCAGAGCTTCGGCGCCAGCTCTGGTCACGCTGGTCCAGACCTCTTCCGGAGTAAAGCGCAGCCATGACGCGGCCCATGGCATGAGGGAGGACAAGGAATCGGTTGGCGAAGACCCGGGATTGCCATCCGAGCCAACTGCCACCCACCCGCCGGCCGCAAGCATGGCCCGAGCATCGGCCATATGGCCGTGGTTCAGGTAGCGAGCGGTGCCAGGCAGGATGACCGCCACCGTGCCCGCCTCGGCCATAGCTCCGAAAGACTCAGGGGTCGTAAAGGCACAGTGGTCGGCCGAATCCGCGCCGAGGCTCGCCGCCAACGTTCCTCCACCGCCATCAGCCAGCTCATCAATGTGCAACTTGACACGCAGGCCGTGGCGCTTCGCCGCTTGCAGATAGGCACGTGAGCTCTCCACGGAAAACACCCCTGGCTCACAGAAAATGTCCACCACCTCAGCCAATCCGGGCAGGTGCGGCAAATATTCAGAGGCCAAGTAGACCAGAAAGTCGTCGGGTCTCCCCTGAAACTCCGGAGGCACCGCATGAGCCCCCAGGGCGGTGGCAGCCACCCGCCAAGGGCCTTCTTGCGCTAATCGCGCGATGAGCTTCAAGAGCCGCAACTCGCCCTTGGCCGTGAGGTCGTATCCGCTCTTCACTTCCAAGGTTGTCGTGCCTGCCGAGAAGGCCCGACTCAGACGCTTGCGGGTTTCCCAAAGCAATTCATCGTCGCTGGCGTTGCGGGTTTTCTGCACCGTGGACAAGATGCCGCCCCCGGCTTGCAAGATTTCCAGGTAGGTCCGGCCTTCAGCACGCATCCGCACTTCATAGGACCGATCGCCGGCGTACAGGAGGTGCGTGTGGGCGTCCACCAGCCCCGGCGACACCAGAGCCCCCTCCACATCCACTTCCAGCCCGTCATATTCCACCGGCAAGTCCTGGTCCAAGCCCAGCCACCGCACGTGCCCGTCTTCGACCACCATGGCCGCATCCATGAGCGCCCTGAACGCGTCCCGCGGCCCAACCCCATCCATGGTCAGCAACTCACCCATATGCCGAATGATGACGCGATCCACGCTTTTCACCCTCTCTCATCCCAGTCGCCCTCTCGGAGGGCTGCTTCCAGCACTCGATGCCAACGGAAGTCTTGAAGTGCAATATAGTGCTGCATGACATCCTCGACAGCTTGGGCCGGCATCAGGCCGACCAACTCCGTCGACGCCACGTCTGTTCCGCGCGCCCGAGACTCCGCCCGCACCCGCTCCAGAACAATCGGCAGCGGGGTCGTGGGATAGTCCACTAGATTCATGGACACCTGCACCTGCCCTCGGCTCCGACGGGTATCCATGGCCAAAGCCTTGACACCTGGAAGACCGCCTGACGACGCTCGCACCGCGCGTGCCACAGCCCGAGCAATGGCCAAGTCGTCCGTCGTTAAGTACACGTTGAAGGCGATCAAAGGACGTCTGGCACCGATCGCCACCGCTCCTGCGAGCGGGTGCGGGGCAGCCGGCCCGACATCCGGCGGGTGTTTCCCCAGCCGCACCGCCAATCCTTCAAATTGTCCGCGGCGCACATCGGCCAGATTGCGACGATCAGCATGCAAGGCCGCCGCCTCATAAAAGAAAACAGGCAATCCCAACTGAGTCCCAGCCCATGCGCCCAGCCGATGCGCCAGCGCGACTGCCTCCTCCATGGGCGTGTCGTCCAAGGGAACGAACGGCACCACATCGACAGCCCCAATACGCGGATGAGTTCCCTGGTGGCGAGTCAAGTCGATAGTGTCCACTGCGACCGTCATGGTCCGTTGAACGGCCGACAAAAGCGGCTCCGCATCGCCCGCCAAGGTCAACACCGACCGGTTGTGATCGGGGTCCGCCTCGAAGTCCAGGATCTGCACGCCGGCGGCTTCGGCAGCCCGGCGAATGCGAGCCAGCACCTCGGGACGACGGCCCTCTGAAAAGTTCGGGATGCACTCGAAACGCGGCTTAGACACCGGGGCGCACCCTGGCTCGGGCGCTGTAGAAGGTCGCCCCGCCGCCATAATCCGCCAGCGTGGAGGAGGTCAGTTGATTGACATTGCTGCCGCCCGCCGCTATGTTCCAACGCACCGCGTAGCTGACCACCGTCCCCGGCTGCGGTACACGGCTGGCCTTTAACTGCATTCGCGTCTCGCCGTAGCGATTGTACACGATAACCCACGCCCCAGCTGTCAACGCCAATCTCGCTATGTCATCCGGGTGCATCAAAAGCTCGGGGCGGCCCTCTTTCACCACCGACGCCACGTTCCCGAACGAGGACTTGATGGTTTCACGCCGGGATGGAGACAGAAGATGGAACTCATCCGGTTCCAGCGGGGACAAGTCCTTGGGCGCAATGGGCACGGGAAGCGGCGCCATATTGAACCGTCCATCCGGTCTGGGGATGCCGGTGTCGATAAAAGGGCGCACGGCGGGATCCAGCCTGACTTTTTGCACGGGTTGCTGCTGAAGGGCATCCCAGGTAATTCCCTGCATCCATGCCGCGTCGGACTCCAAGGCCGTGCGAATCAGGTCTTCGTCGGATGCGGTGAAGGCAGGGTCGTGCCACCCCATGGCCCCTGCCAACCGTCGGAAGAATTCGGGATTGGAGACCGAGTGGCCCAACGGTTCCGCAGCCGGCATGCTTAACTGCACATAGCGGTGCCAATAGGATGTATGCAAATCCAAGGTCTCCAGCGACATAGCCGCGGGAAAGACCCAGTCCGCCCACCGAGCAGTGTCCGTCATCATTTGCTCGTGCACAATGGTCAGGAGGTCTCTGCGCGCCAAGCCCTTTAGCACAGAATCCTGCTCTGGAGCCGTAGCGGCGGGGTTGCTGTTATAGACAATGAGAGCACGGATGGGCGGGTCATCGAGCGTCAGGAGCGCCTCGCCCAGCTTTAGCATGTTCACACTGCGCACCGGGCTAGTCCGCAAATCCGGCCGGGTCAATCCGTCCCAATTCAGACCGAACGCATCGCCATTGCTGGCCAGATGTCCGCCGCCAACGTCCTGCGGCGATCCCACGAGCAGAGACAGACAAGAAATCGCCCACACGGTCTTGGCCGCATCATGCTGCCGCTGGCTGCCGTACCCCGTTCGGAACAAAATGGGTCTCACGGCGGCCAACTGTTCCACCAACCGATCAAATTCCCCGCCATCCAATCCTGTCGCCGCCAGCGTCCGCTCTCGCGTCCAGGCCTGGGCCACCTGTTCGAACTCGTCGAATCCTGTGACATACCGCTCGAGGAAATCGGGGCGATGCTGCCCTTGGGCAATGATGGCTGCCGCCAGACCTAACGCCAGCGCATAGTCACTGCCCGGCCGCAATGCCAAATGCTGGCCGTATCGCTCGACGGTCGCCGTCCGCAACGGATCAATACACCAAATGTCGGCCCCCTGCTCCCGCGCCCGGTCCAGCAGCGGAATCTGGTGCACATTTGTGGCCATGGGGTTTGTACCCCACAGGAGAATCAATCGGGCCGCTGGAATGGTCTCCGGGTCCGGTCCCAATTGGGACCCATAAACCCAGCGCAATGCAGCGCCCGTGGAAGCCGTGCAGATGGTGCGTTCAAGCTCCGAAGCGCCGATGGCGTGAAAGAACCGCGCATCCATAGAGGATCCACTCAGAATCCCCATGTTGCCGGCAAAACTGTACGGCAGCACCGCCTGGCCGCCTGACTCCGCCACGATGCGGCGCAAAGCCGAGCCCACCTCCTGCAGGGCGTCATTCCAGCTGACTGGTTGAAACTGGCCCGACCCCTTGGGTCCCGACCTCTTCAAGGGAACCGTGATCCGTTCCGAGTGGTAGAGGCGGTCCAAGTAGCGGTTGACTTTGAAGCACAAAAATCCTCGTGTGATGGGATGGTCGGCATCACCGTCGACGCGGACTATGCGGCCATTCTCGGCGGTCACCGTCAATCCACAGGTATCATAACAGTCGTGGGGACACGTCCCATGCACAACCCGCCGATCCACAGGCGCCCCCCCTCACATCCCGTCTTCTCTTTATTGTAGCATTGACAATCAGATCGGAGGCGGTGTTCGCGCCAACACCTGGGGACGACGCGGTCCCGACACACCCGGATGCCCGTCGACCCAAAACCGCCATGGCCACTGCTGGGCCTCTTCCGCATAGGCGATGTTAATGCGGGGACCAGACGCAATCGTATAGGTCGGCCAGGGACGACCGGGATAAGCTAAGTAAAGGGGTGGCTCCCAAAGGGGCTGATCATACGCCCGACGGTCTATTCCCATTGCCCGGCACAGCTTGCCTGGGCCTGATGCCAATCGGTGAGGATTGGGAGGCCTGGTACCCAGCGGCTGACGCATCAACATGGTGTCGATGCCGTCCAGCGGCTCTAGGGCCCGCACTAGGATAGCATGCGGCACACCCTCAGGCGCCGACACCACATTGAAGCACCAATACATTCCGTAAATAAGATAGACGTATGCGTGACCTGCGGGTCCATACATCACTTGGGTGCGGGCGGTGGGGATTCCGCCATAGCTGTGCGCTCCCTTGTCATGAGGCCCTTGATACATTTCGCATTCCACAATGCGCCCGGCCGTCGTCCCCTCCGGTGTCTCGTGCACCAGCACCAAACCCAGCAAACGCTTCGCCAACACGTCGGTCGGCTCACGGAACAACTCGCGATCAACAATCTGTGTTCGCCACGTCATAGCGTCATGGTAGCAAAGCAGCGCGAAACCGCCAAATCCGGTGAATATGTGTGCCGCAAGCGCCCCCTGTTCCTCCGGGGATGCCCGGACATGCCACCCGCATGCCTGTTTGCTAGGATTTTGGTTCACAGGCGAGCACGGTCGTTTATGATGAAGACCGGGTGATGTTATGAAACGAACGGGCACCGCTACCGCTCCCCTGCACGGGGGCCACTGCCCCCCGTGGCTTTTTGAGCAAATGCAAACGCTCGGGGCCGCCATGGTCGAAGCCATCGTCGTCGAGTATGGAACCGAGGAAGTCCTTCGGCGCCTCGCAGATCCGGTCTGGTTTCAGGCCTTCGGCTCCGTGCTGGGATTTGACTGGCACTCCTCAGGTTTGACCACCGTGGTATTAGGTGCGTTGAAAGAATCGTGGGCGGCGCGCGCCGGTGATTATGGCCTCTTTTTCGCGGGCGGCAAGGGCAAAGCCTCCCGCCGTACTCCTGAAGAGATTGACAACTGGGGAAGCCAGTGCGGTTTGGCGGTGCCGTCTGAGACCCTTACCGACGCCAGCCGCATGGCGGCGAAGGTGGACAGCGCCTTGGTCCAGGACGGTTACCAACTCTATCATCATGTGTTTGTGTTCGATCGCACGGGACAGTGGACGGTTGTTCAGCAGGGCATGAACGAAGGAAACCGACAGGCCCGGCGCTATCACTGGCACAGCGCAGAAGTGCACAGCTTCACGTTGGAACCCCACCAAGCCATCATGGGTCGGCCGCAGGCCGAGGTTCTAGATCTGAGTGCGAGTGTGCATCAACCGGTCCAAGACGCCTCGGTGGAGTCGGCGCGCCACCCGGAAACAGCCTTGACGACCCTGCGGAAACTAACCGAATCTGCCGACGGATCCCGTCATCTCATCATGCCGCAGCGACATTACGTTCCCAAGCCCGGATACTTCAATAAGATTCTCTTCAAGATTTACGAAGCGGATCCTGCCAATTACGCCGAGCTGGTGGCACTGCCGGGTGTGGGCGCCAGTACCTTGCGGGCGTTGGCCATGGTGTCAGAAGTGGTCCATGGCACCGCGCTGACCTTTCGAGATCCGGTGCGCTATAGTTTTGCCCATGGGGGAAAGGACGGTACCCCGTTTCCAGTGCACCGCCCTGATTACCTGGCCACCATCGACTCCTTGGAACGTGCCATCCGCTTCGCAAAGCTGGGGGACCTGGACAAGATGAAGACCTTCCGCCGCCTGAGCCAAATTGCCGGACCAACGCCTACTTCTGTTTGAAGGTTTTACAAGCTGTCTCCATGCAGGTTTGGGTCGGCGTTTCTCCAATTTCGCTTACAATCATCGATGTTTGGGCAGCGTCCACTGACTCGGGATATTCGCGCGCAGCGCGGTCCGACGTCACAAGAATACTGTCGGCCCCGCAATAATTTTCCTGCGCCCAAAAATAGCAGTTGTTCACCGTACAGCGAACTTGAACGTTAGGCATGAGGTTCCCTCCCTAGTTATGATGACTCACAGTGCTATCCTCTCCCGTCCCCGTCGAATCATGCGCGTCCGATCGGGGCGGGAAGGTGGAAAGAAGCTTATCCATCAACACACCTGTGATATGTTTTTAAATCCTGTCCAGCCCGGCGCCTGAACGCGGTATAGCGGCATTCACCGGCCGAGACACTATGGGGCAGGAGGTTTCAAAAAATGCATGCACTTCATGTGGTCTTGGCGTCGGACGGCTCGGAAGGTGCGCTGAGAGCCGCTGGATGGCTAAAGGCCAACTTCTCGCCGAGCGACGTCCGCGTCACCGTCGTGACCGTCCATCATGCCCCCATCGATGTCGGCTCGCCCACCTTTGCACCCGAACCAGCCTATGCTGAACAGATGGAAGACGCCGCCATTAACGAAGCGCGCCGCGCCGTTTCTCGCACCGAAGAAGCATTGGCGGACTTCCGACCCGACTGCCACGTGATCGGCGGCATGCCCATGGCCGAAATCCTTATTCAGTTTGCGACCGATCATCGCGCCGACGTCATCGTGACCGGCAGACGGGCTCGAGGAGGTCTTGGGCTGGGAAGCATCTCACGCGCCCTGGCCCACAACGCGCCGGTGCCAATCTGGGTCATTCCGTAGCCATTGTGCCTAGGGCTAACCATCGCCACACCCGTCAACACGCATGGCTCGGCCCATCCCAACGGCTGAGCCATAAACATTCATTGCGAGCGGACCACCTGCCAGCGTGGGCAGGATTTTACCGACCGTTTTTCGAAGTACAGTCGTCATACAGGGAAAACGAAAGAAGGAAAACCATGGCACATGACGACTTGCTGTCCACAGCCCACCAACTGCTGGATGAGATAGACCGCTGGGTGCTCGGAAAGCGACGCCAAGCCACCCTCCTGCTCACGACATGGCTGGCAGGGGGACATGTTCTGTTAGATGATGTTCCTGGGGTCGCCAAGACACGGCTGGCTCGCACCGTGGCACGGCTGACGGACCTTAGCTTTGCCCGTGTGCAAGGCACCCCGGACCTCTTGCCGCAGGACATTACCGGCGGTCCCATATACAACATGAAAACCGGCGAATTGGTCTTCCGTCCCGGTCCCGTGTTTCACCACATCGTGCTGGTGGATGAGATTAACCGCACTACACCACGGACTCAGGCGGCACTGTTGGAGTGCATGGAGGAGCGGCAGGTCACGGCCGATGGCATCACCCATCCTCTGCCGGAGCCCTTCTTGGTCATTGCCACCCAGAATCCCGTAGAAATGGAGGGGACCTTCCCGCTCCCGGAAGCGGAATTGGATCGCTTCTTAATATCTTTGTCGCTGGGCTATCCAGACCCCGCCGACGAACGACGGCTCGTCGACAATTTTTCGCGCCAGGAAGACTGGAGCCAAGCCACACCTGTATTGGACGGCGAAGGCTTAAAGCGTCTCACAGCCGCCGCGCAAGCGGTATCGCTGAACGACGCCGCCTTAGACTACTTGGTAGCCGTGTGCCGGCAAACGCGTGAACACCCTCTGGTGGCCTTGGGCGCATCACCGCGAACCACTGTGCGGTTCGCCCAAGCCGCGCGAGCCTGGGCATTCCTGGACGGCCGCGCGTTTGTGACCCCCGACGACATCAAGCTGTTGGCCCCATACGTGCTGGGCCATCGATTGCAGCCTAGCAGCGCAGCCGCCGTGAGTCGCGTCTCGGGCCGGCTGTTGGTCGAACAGGTACTGGAATCAGTACCGGTTCCCGTGGAACAAACACCGTGATCTGGAAAGCCTGGCGACAGGAGAGCATGCCTCTCTTGGCGTTCTTGGTGTCTGTGGTAGGGCTCGTCACGGACCACGTGACGGTGCTGTTGGTCGGCCTATTTTTCTTGGGATTGACTATTTTGGCCACCCAGTTGGCCCGACACACCTTGCAGAACATGACCGTCACGAGCCATATCGTCCAGTCCTATACCGAATTGGGCCAGCCCGTAAGTGCCGAGATGGTGATTCAAAATCCGCTTCCCTGGCCTATTCTTGATGTTCAGTGGAAGATTGATCTACCCCAGGCGCTCACCCCACGCGGCGTAGGAACGGCGCTCCTAAAGCCGGGCGGGGCACGGCAAACGTTGACTGGCACAATCTGGGTCGCTTCCCGACAGCGTGTGCGGATTCAATACCAACTGACCGGCCAATCGCGGGGACGATGGCACATTGGTCCCGGCTCCCTCGTATTTCGGGATCCGTTGTCTTGGAACGAGCTCGTCCGAGAAGACCCCACCGGCCACGAACTCACTGTGTGGCCGCGGCGCGTGCCGCTCCCCGGCACGTTCTGGTCCGCGTCCCAGCTTCTAGGTCCCCAGAAGGGGCAGCCTTGGGACAGCCCGGACCCGCTGCGGGTTGTGGGCGTACGTCCTTATCAACCCGGCGACTCAGTACGGCACATTGCCCCCTATGCCTCTGCACGCCTGCAGGAACTGATGGTTAAACAACTGGAACCCGTCACGGAGCGCACCGTGGAAATTTTTCTCCATCCCAAGACCACCGAGGCGCACTGGCATGGCGTTGACGTAGAATTGTTGGAGGACACCATTTCATCCGCTGCCAGCGTGGCCGAAGCAGCGGTGGTCGAGGACCTTAAGGTTGGACTGTCATCCACTGGGGCGGTGCCAGGCCACATCCGAGGATTCACCCTCGCACCCCGCGATCGCCACGACCCCGGCGATTTGCTGACCGCCTTGGCATGGCTCCAACCCAGCGGCACCATGGATGACGATTTGGTCCATGTACTGGCCCGCATTGATAAACGTCTCAACCCCGGCACTGTACTGGTGGTCGTCTCTCCGTATTGGCCCGACCAGTTGACGGAACGGCTGGAGGTCAAGGTGCGGCGGGGACTCCGCGTGTTGTTCCTCACGAGCGGCGACCGCATCCGCCGTACGCCGGAATGGATTCGCGAGATCTGGCACTTCGACCAAGGGGGATGGACGCGTGAATAACCAGCGGACTCGGCTTCAAGCTCTTTATCTCGTCGCTTTCTGGTCTCTGGCCTTGGCCTTAAAACTCCCCTGGCCCATTTGGCTCTCAATCGCCCTGGCCTCGGCTCCTGCCTTGATGCGTGGGCGACGGCCGTTATGGCGCTTCCTTGTCGCTTTGGCTGCAACCGCGCTCGCTTATGTGACCGTACCCGACCCTTTTGGCGTCGCGCTGACGGCCATCACCGCCTTTTCAAGTTTGTATCTCACCCGTCACGCCCAACCCTCGGGCGATCGCGCCGCGATGATGACCCTGGCCCTGACCGCAACCGCCGCATTTATCCGCCCCTTGGCCGCTGTGGGATTCATTCCCCTCACTGGGCTGGCCGTCCTCGCCCTCGTGAAAGGAGGGGAAACCGATCCGGCTACGGAACGGCACCGCACCCGTCTGGCTGCCTACTTAGCCCTGGCGGCCGCGGCCGGCGCGGTCATTATCGGCTTTCTGGCCAGTCTGTTTCCCTGGCAATTGGCTCTGGCTGGCATCTTCACGGCTCTCGCTTATCCCTTTGTCAAGCTGCTGAGCCTTTTAGGACCGCTTCACCATCCTTTACGGCACGGTTTCCACCCCCACGTCGCCGTCCCGGCCAACGTTCGCGGCACCCGGGGATCGGCGCACATTCCTTCCTCATTGCATATCGGGTTGATTGCCGTGGTGGTGCTGGTAATTCTGGTCCTCATCTATTTGGCGTATCGCCACTTCAGGAAAGATGACGAGACGGTCTTCGACACCTCCAACGAGGCCGGAATTGTGCGGGAATCGCTCGGAGATGCCGATGTGACCGTGCTGTGGCCGCGCCGCGGCGGCCGCCTCAGCCCGGTGCGGGGACTGGTACGGATTCGCCTCAGAACCGCTGTCCGGCGTCAGAATGGCAGACACCCTGCGGAAACCCTGCGAGAGTGGCTGGCGCGGACTCCCTTGCCGCCCGAGAACCAGGCCACCGTGGCCCATACCTATGAGGCTATTCGTTATGGCGACCACGACGACACGCTCGACAAGCGCCGTCATGTCGAGTCGCATTGGCCCAAGGCATAGGCTCTCCCCCGTCCACATAGGACTCAGGGAGAGGTGGCGCCATGATCCCGTGGCTGAATCATATTGTAGTCTATACCCTGGAGAATCGGTCCTTTGACCAACTGCTGGGACAATGTCCTGGTGTAGCCGGATTTGGCCCGGATATCCGTCTTGCCGGGCCGGACGGAAATGGGGTCTCTTCGTTTCCCATGTATCGGTACTCCGGATCCCAATGCGCCAATCCCACGCACACCTGGGTGAAAATTCACGAAGCTTGGAACCAGGGAGGCATGGATGGATTCGTTAAAGCCAACGGTCCCGACGTAATGGGATACTTTCCCATCACCCGCTTTCCCGCCTTTATCAAGGCGGTTCAAGAGGGCATCGTACTGGATCAGTACTTCTCTTCTGTGTTGGGCCCCACCATGCCGAATCGTTTATACCAAATTGCCGGCACCAGCCATGGGTTGCGGGATGATCCGCCCATTTTCGGGTCTGATCAGTTTCACATGCCCACCCTGTTTGATCAGTTGTCCCGCCATCGCGTAGCCTGGACCTACTACATCGGAGACTACGGCTTGGGATCGATTGGCCGGACCATCGCAAAACAAGCATTGTTCTGCCCTCTGCTGTGGTTTCCCCGATTCCTCCGACGGCCGCTCAACCGACATTTAATGCCACTCGGCGGATTCTTCCGCGATGTCCAGACCCGACGTCTACCCGCGGTCTCGTTCCTGGCCCCGCGTTACCTGCGGTCGGCACACCCACCCTTTCCAGTTCAGTGGGGACTCGCCTCAGCACTACATGTGCTGCGCACCCTCAGATCCTCCCCGCTGTGGAAAAACACCCTATACATTCTGCAGTTCGACGAAGCGGGCGGATTTTTCGATCCAGTGCCGCCCCCAATCGTGGACAGTTTTGGTCTCGGGATTCGCGTTCCTGCGGTATTGTGGTCGGGTCGCGCTGAACCGGGTGTGTGTCACACCGTCTTTGACCACACCTCGGTTCTGCGATTCATCGAAGAGCAATATGAACTGCCCTTGTTAGGGGAAAGGACCGCGCAGATGGCGTCCTTGGCTTTAGCCCTGGTTTGACACCTGCCTAATCGCGCTCTGAGCCCGACTGATGGTCAAGGCGCCCTGAACGCGAGAAGCCAGCTGGCCGCGCCGATTCAAGAGCAAAATGGTCGGGAAATTCGATACGCTCCAGTACTTCAGGCCTTGGGGATCGACATAGACATGAACGTTGGAGGCTTGAAGGTGAAACTGTTTGATATAATTCTCCATCGTGCGGTTCATCCCCGCCGCCCCGACCACAGGTCCAGGATTGTCATGCCCCGTAAAGGCAGGTGCCTTCGGCCCCGGATCCCCGATACCGCTGTATGTGGACACATCAATGATGTCCAGAACCAGACCCTTGGTGTGAAGGATCGTGGGCCACACATATTTGTCCTCATACGCGCAATAGAGACACCAACTGGCCATGAGCATCACCACCGTGACGCGCGAGCCGCGCGCCAAGTGGGCGGGTTTGAGGCTGCCCAGGTGGTAAGCTTGATATTGCCAGGTGAATCCGCTCGAGGGCAGGGGCGGTTCGCTAATCTTGGGCACGGAGCCCGACTGCGCCGAGGGCGAACGGGGACTTAACCCCCGGTACCCGAGAAACAAGACTGCGACCGCTGCCAATGCCACCACCACCCAAATCCAGGGGCTGGGTGCCGTGCGTCCCGATTGTTTCGCCATTTAGAGCCTCCGTGGAATACGCGTGTTATCTGTGGGTTAGTGTAGCATAATGCCGAGGAGGTGCGGCCATGCCCAACATCGTCATTGCCGGAGGCGGGATTGCAGGGCTGACGCTTGCTTCAGCCCTGTCGCGAAAAGGCCGTCCCGTGACCGTGCTCGAGGCTCGCCGAAGAGAAGACACGCGAGGAGGAGCGGCTTTGGCGATGGCGCCCAATGCGGTATGGGTTCTGCGCCGCTTGGGGCTGGCCGATGCCGTAACCGCTGCGGGAACCCGCATCACCCGCTACGCATTTCGGCGCGAATCCGGAGCAGAACTAAAAACGGTATCCTTCCAGCCCTTGGAGGCAGTCTGGCACGAATCCGCGTGGTGCGTGCCGCGAGCTCATATTCTCGAGGTCTTGGCGTCAACCCTCCCGCCTGAGGCACTCCGTCTGGAGGCGCCCCTCGAAACGGTACGTTGGAACGGCCGGGGTTTCGATTTGTCGGGTCCCTTTGGGCGCCTCTCGGCCGATCTGTTAGTCGGGGCCGACGGGGCCCACTCAATTGTCCGGGAGCAGTTGTGGCCGCCCGCACCGCCCCAATATCAAGGGTTCGTAGCGGTACGCGGGATCCTGGCGCATCGGTTGCTGCCGTCTCAACAAGACACCGCCGTCCAGACATGGGGTGCCCATGGCGAGTTTGGATATAGTGCGATGGGCCCAGATGCGGTGTACTGGTTTGCCACTTTTCGTTGGGCCGACCCCGAGAACCTGCCGGATTGGACCGCCGTGCTGACCGAAATGGCGCCGTGGGGCAGCCTAGCGAGTGAGTTCGCCCACCGCACCCCGTCGACAGCCCGCCTCATACACCCCATTTACGACCGAGTGGTCCCCTTCGCCGATCTTGGCATCCCTTGCACACTCATCGGAGACGCGGCCCACTGGATGACACCCAACACGGGGCAGGGAGCCTGCCAAGGCATTTTGGATGCGTGGGTCTTGGCAGAACAATTAGTCCAGACCTCGAATGTCCGCACCGCGCTGTCCCGATATCGGGAAATTCGCCTGAAACGGGCCTTGCGGGTGGCGCGCCTGTCCCACATGCTGGGCCGTATCATCCATGACCCGAGACATTGGCCTCAGAACCTCGTGGCCCGGCTTTTGCCGTGGACGCCTAGTACAGTGATTCAGCGGGCCATGGCAGAAGCCGTGGGATCCCCGCGGCAGCTGGGGCTGGAATAGAGCCATGGCACGATAGAAACGGGCCGAAGAAGCCGCTCCGTCTCTCACGAGCGCGTTCGATGCGGGGGTCCTCGCTTTTAGACTTTGTACCGATGCACTAAATCTCCCCCGTGGGCCGCAGTGAACAGCATCATGACCACGGCGCCCGTGACCAAGAGCCCCGTCCAGAAGGTGAGACGGCCACGGCCGGTCCCAGCCCAAGTCCAAGCATCGTCTATAGCGGCGCGGCGCGTACTGAACTTAGTGAGGGCCTGCGTAACCCATGCCAGAGCGGTGAGGCCCGTTGTCGCATAGGCATCCAGTTCGTGTCGGCTAATGAGGGACTTCACGGCGGGCGTTTGAGTTACCAAGGCCGCCGCCACTTTGCCGGTTATCAGGGCTCCGACGAGACTCAAAAGCGCTAAGGTTAGGACCCAAAAGCCGGCCCGGTCGAAAAACCGATCCGGCCGTGGCCCGAAAAGGATGCCAACGAAGTCGATGAGAAAGGCTAAACTTAAAGAAGCAATGGGAAAGTGGACGAGCATAGCGTGAATGATGCCAAAGTGAGCGGTGATATGAATCGCCATCCGAGGGTCCTCCGCGAAAGCCTTACGGAAAGGATGTCCGCTTTTTCTCGCCACTATCCCCGATACGGGAATAGGCGGAGTCAGCGATTACCCTCCAGTAGTATCGTATCATCCCGTCAACGGGCACCGCTTGGCATAGCTGGCGGCGCGGGGAATGAACCCATCCGAGCATGATGTCTCCCCGGCCGGCAGTGAGAGCGGCAACAGGTCCTTTGGGTCGTGCTCCCGCGTCGTGCGGGTGACTATGGGGGGGTAGCTCGTACCGGCGGCAACCGGCAACATCTCTTAACCCCCGAGGGAGTGCCACAACGAGGCCATGAGCGGCGTGGGGATGAGGTGCTCTTTTATGACAGGGTAAAAATAAACTCCTCCGAGTCCTCCTGCCGGGCGTTGGCGAATCCGCTTCCCTCGTCCGTGATGACAAACCCACACTTCTCTAATACCCGGCGCGATGCGATATTGTCCTTTGCCGCGCGGGCGTACAACGGGCGGGTCGCTATGCGGGGCAGAAATTGTAACAGCGCCTCCGTCGCGATGCCTTTGTTCCACTGCGCTCGGTCGATCCAATAACTGACTTCCCGCTCGCCGAACTGCTCAAAACTCGACACATGCCCCACAACCAGATCGTGGTTGAGCGTGATACACTGCTTCACGATCCCGTCGTCGGCAAGAATTCGCGTCCAATGCTGGTGAAACGCCGCCCAGTCGTCAGGATCCTCGGCGGTGAAAGCCGCCATATAGTTTGCGACGGGGTCCTTCTGGAACTCAAAGAAGGTCGGGAGGTCGCTCTCTTCCACAGGTCTCAATTGGACAACCACGATTTAGCCTCCTTGCGACAATAACTACCGATACCATTTCGCGATTTCACACCCGTTTCCTTCTGGGACCCTCATCCCTAAGTCGCATGGTCAGGACGAAACAATTGGGCGGAACATTCTGCTGTGAGGAGATGATTAGCCCCATACAACAATACGTGTGGGGTGTTCAGTCCATGTTTCCCTCGACCCGCCTAGGCTCCTCCCGAGCCCGCCGCAACAAACCCCAAATCAGCCAAATGACCCCCACGCGCAGAGACACATCCGCGACGTTAAACACCCCGGGATAGACAGCAACGGTAATGAAATCCGTGACTCGGTGCCAAATCAACCGGCTTAGCACGTTCCCTAAGGCGCCGCCCGCCATGAGCGCCAGCGGCATGGAGAGTGTGGGGCTCCTCCAGGCCCAAATCGTAAGCCAGCCAACCCCGACCACCCCAATGGCGGTGACCAGCCACGGTACCCGAGCGCCCATACCCAGCATAGCCCCCGTGTTGTACAGCAGGTGAAGTCCCACCCAACGCCCTAGCACCGGACTGGTACGCCCGAGGACCAGGGAATGGCGGGCCCAATAGGCCGTCAGCAGATCTAGGACTGCGACAAATCCAATCCCAAGCATTGTGCGTATGCCATTCTTCGCCATCACGCTGTCCTCCCTCCAGACACCCTTTGCCGCGTGGGCACACCTATCGCCAGAATCAAGCTCACAAAACTGGCCGCCACCATGCCGCCATAGAGAATCGTCAGGTGGCCCGAGCCTCGAAAAGCCCAGGCGATGATCACGGACGAAGCCATCGTTCCCACGTAGCGCATCAAACTGTACAATCCCGAGGCACTGCCCGACTCCCCCGGCAGGCGCATTTCCAATACCAATTGCTGGAGCACCACGTTGCTAATGGCAAAGCTCAGCCCCATGAGCGCCAGAGCCAGCCCGACCAGCACCAGGGAATGCGTGTTGGTCAGCCAGAGGAGCGTTCCCGCCACGACGAGCGCCAATGCCGATCCCGCGTACGGAATTCGGCGCAGCGGACCTCGAGCCATCCGCCCGCCTATAGGCGAGGCCAGCGCCAGCATTCCCGCAAAGATCAGCAGCATCAACCCGCTCGCACTGACCGACAGGTGGCGGCGCGTTTCCAGCAGCACCGGCACGCCATAAAGGGCCAAATACATAACCAGATTGGTGAGAATCGTAATGAGGGCCACGACGGAAAACCGTCCATCGCGAAACCATTCAATCGGAATCACTGGTTGTCCTTGCTGCCTCTCCCATACAATGAGTGCTGCGAGCATCGCCAATCCCCCCAAGAGCAGAACCCAGGTTCCGGAACTCGACGTGCTGAACAGAAGCAAAAAGACCATGGCCGCGGCAAACAGGAGACTTCCGCCCCAGTCTCCTGTCCCCCGGGAACTGGCCCGACGTCCGACGGCATCGTCTGTCGGCGCACTCACCAGCATCAAAACACCGGCCGCCAAGGCAATCGGGATGTTCAGCCAAAAAACCGCCTTCCACCCGAACTGGTCGATGAGCAGACCACCCAAGGCAGGCCCCACGGCTAACGCCATGCCGGCTGCCATTCCAATCCACCCCAGAATAGTGGGCAATTGCTGAGCTCGCCAACGTCGCACCAGGCCAATCGCATTGGGATAGACCATCGAGGTGCCCACCGCCTGGACTACCCGCCATCCCACGAACACCCACAAGTCCCGCGACAACGGCGCCAAGAAGGCTGTCAGGAGCACTAACATAAACCCCACCAGGACAAAGCGCCGGTATCCCAGTCTGTCCCCCAAGCTTCCCATGATGGGCTGGGCAACAGCACTCCCCAAGTAGTATCCGGACACTATCCAGGTAATCCCGGCTGATGTCGCGTGCAACGCCGCTAACAGCACTGTCAGTCCCACCGAAATGGTGGCAGAATTGAGCGGATTCAAAACCACCGACAACAAAACTGCGGGGACAAAGCCCCGCCCGACATCGCGTCCCGTCTCATTTATCGTGGTGCTCATGTCATGTCTCGCATCCCTTGTCCTCGTGATGCCCTTGACTAACGGCGCAGGGTCGCGACCAACCGTTTGGGATTCAAGAGAAGCGCCAATGCGTCCTCTATCCGCCCCGTCACCACATCCGCCGCACTCATCGACTCCCAGGCCGCGCCTTCACCGCCCATGACCGCTATCGCCAGGTCCGCCATTTGGAACATGGGGCGATCGTTGGCTCCATTCCCAATCGCACACACCCCGGCTCCAAGCGACGCCACCAGCTTTTCCTTGTCTTGTCCATTTTGCACTATCTCACGCCTTACCCCCCACTGCTCCGCATAACGAGAGGCGGTGCCAAAAGTGTCGGCCGTTGCCACAATGACGTGGTATTGTTGGGAAACCTTGTGGATTAGCTGTTCGGTCGCAGCACTTACCATGCCATCGAGCGCCAACGTTCCATTGAAGTCCAACACCACGTGCTCGATGACCAGCCGTCCTCGACCGGGAATCTCCACCTCCATGAAGTCTCGCCTCCTTAAGGGATAATCGGTTAGGGTTCGCCATCCTCCAGCACCTTCAAGAGCTGACGAATCTCCCCGGAAATCCTTCGCAGTTCCTCTTTATGCGCCACACTTAACGCTTCCAAGATTGCTTCACCTTGTGCGGTGAGATAGATCTGCGTCACGCGGTGGTCGTCCGACGAGGGTCGGCGGGACACCAGTCCCAAGGACACGGCCCGGTTGACCAGCCCCACCACGCTGTGATTCTTTAACTGCAGAAAGTCACTCAATTCACCAATCGTCGCCCACTCGCGATCCGGCATACCGCGAACAGCCAGGAGCAGTTGATGCTGCTGTGGCGTCAATCCTTGGCGCCTCGCTTGGGCTTCGCTGAAATGCACAAACGCCCGCAGTCGGCGCCGGAATTGGGCCAAGGTCTGATAGTCCCGACTGGTAAGTTCCCCGCCCGTCCTCCTCCACACAGGGGCCATGACCATCGATCCTTCCTCATCTCACTTCGTCCATTATACCGCGGGTGTGTTTCGCCTCCAGGACGAGCAATGCCACCGCTGTGCGAATCTTATAGCAAACCATGCGAAGGGAGGAACACACGATGCCTGAAACAGTGCAACAATCGGAACCCGAACAGGAGCATAACGTCCAGGCGGTTCCCACCGGGCCGCCGCGGCGACGCCATCGCCTAGCGCGATGCCTGGGAGCGCTGGTTGGTTTGCTGATCATGCTGATCATCTTGGCCGCGGTGGGCCTCCCCCAACTAGCGCTTGATAACCAGGCGTTGGGCCATGTGTCGGATCAGATTAATCGGGCCCAACGCCAACAGACCCAAATTCACGCACAGGTCGCGGCAACCTTGGCCTCCATACAGGGCCTCCTGCACACCATTTCCGCGGAGCTGCAAATACGTATTCAAACCGTGAGCCACGCTGTGTAAGCTTGGGGCGCCGAGAGCGGCGCCCCAATGCTGTTTAGTGGCTTGACGTATGGTCATCCACATGCTGAACGTGACGATAGTTGGCCAGAATAAATGCGGCCGACAGCAGCACGAAACCCGATCCCACAAGAAAAGGAATATGTGGGTTAAACAACGAGGCCAGCTTGCCTGCTGTGTAGGGAGCTACGGCGCCGCCCAAGAAGCGCAGGAAGCTGTATGCCGCGGATGCCGTGGAGCGCTCCACCGGTGCGGCATTCATCACCGCCGTGGTAATCAGCGTGTTGTTGTTGCCCAGCACCCCGCCCGCGACGATGACAGCCCCAATCATGGTCCATTGCACGTGCGTCCATATTCCCATCACCACTAGCAATAGGGCGAACAGCGTCAACATGAGCGCCATGGCCTTAATGGTTCCCATAGTCTCATGCAGTCTCGGCGCCATGAAAACCGAGGTAATGGCTAAAAATACCCCCCAGCCCAAAAATACAAAACCCAGTCCGTGCACCTTCAATCCCAACACAAAGGGGGCATACGCCAACAAGCTGAAGAACCCAAAGTTATACAACGCCGCTGTCACGCCAAAAACCACCAGCGGTCGGTGTTTTAGGGCACGAAACGGATCGCCGAGGGAGGTCATCTTTTTGGGAGTCCCGCTCGTCAGCTTGGATGCGCTCGGCATAAGCACCATAAGGGCTGTAAAGGCCACCACCATCAACGTCGCCACGCCCAAGAATGGGCCCCGCCAGGAAATGCCTCCCAACCAGCCGCCCAGCAGCGGTCCCACCGAAATCCCGAGACCGATGGCAGCCTCATAGAAGATGACCGAGCGACCGGGAGTGCTGTTGGACAACGACACGATGGCCGCCAACGCAGTGGCCACAAACAACGAGTTGCCTAAACCCCAGCCGCCCCGCAGCCCCACCAAGGCCCAAATGTTGTTGGAAAGGCCGCCGGCGGCGGAGAATAGGGCGATTACCACCACACCCATGATGAGCGTCCATTTAATTCCGAGGCGCGACGAAATAGCTCCCGTGATGAGCATGGCCACGGCCATCACCGCGTTGTAGCTGGTAAACAGCAGCGTGACTTGGGTCTGGGTGGCGTGGAGCCCTTGCGCGATGGCAGGCAGAATGGGGTCCACCAACCCCAGCCCCATAAAAGCGATGATGCAAGCAAAAAAAACAGCCCACACGGCCCGCGGCTGCTGGAAAAATCCCGGCTGCGCACGCGGCGCCGAAGGGGTGGCTGGGACGCTGGAATCCACGACATGGCCTCCCGATAAGTTCAAGTATGAGTGTCTTCGTCAATCCCAAATCGTTTGTGGCGCACAGGCCCGACCCTGCGCTCCTTTCTTTCGTTCTGTTATTGCATCATGCAACTACTTGACGGTATTATACTCGGGAAGTCCAAAATGCGTCAACCGACAATGCTTGACGGTTGCCATGGAGAGATTCCGCAGGAGGCTCGGAAATGAGCGAAAACCCGTATGCGATTATTGCCCTGGAACTGGCCATTTTGGCCCGGCGCGTCGCGTCAATGACCACCTATCGCAAGACCAGCGACCTTGACCGCTCGCATTACCTGCTTCTGCATCAAATGAACACGCATGGATCGGCGGGTGTCAAGACGTTAGCGGAGGAGTTCCACCTCAATGTTTCTACGGTAAGCCGTCAAGCTGCCTCACTGGAGGAGAAGGGCTTCGCGACACGAATTCCCGATCCCGGGGATGGCCGCGCCTTTACATTGCAAATAACCCCCGCCGGCGAGCGAGCTCTCATGACCTACCGTCAGGAACGCACCCTCCGCATGGAGGAACTGCTCGCCGAGTGGACCGAACAGGAGCTCAAGACTTTCGGCCATTTACTGGCCAAATTCAACCGCACCTTTTAACGATGCGTGAGCCGAGCCTCAACCTCACGAAAGGCCCAGTCCAACCGTTCTTTGGGGACGGCGGCATACAGATCGCCAACGCTCACCTCTGCATACGAACGCGCTTCTCCTAGCGGCACAACGCGTGACAGCAAACCCACTCCCGTTTCCTGGGCCACCTCAGCCATCACTCGCCCCACCTCTTCCGCGGCGTAATGGAAATGGACGTGAAACATATTGGTGACCGGCCGTTCGGGTCGGGTCCTGACCCCATCTAGATGATTGAAACGTCCCGCGAGTTCCTGGGCACCTTGCCAGTACTCAGCCATCCGGCTGACGCGGCGGTCAAAATAGTAGTCGGCGGCCACAATGTAAGGGTAAAGGCTGATAAGGTCGCCGCCATGACGGCGCTTCCACACCACGGCCTCGCTGGTAAAGTCGTCCGGACCGGCCAAGATGGCGCCCGCCACGCCGCCAACGCCCTTGTAAAAGGAGACATAGACACTGTCAAAGAGTGCGGCGACCTCTGCAGCACTCTTCGCGTAATACGGAAGACACTCGTATAACCGGGCCCCATCCAGATGCACCGGGATATTTCGGCTCCGACACCAGTCTGTCAGCTCGACGAGCCTGTCCCACTGTGGCAGCTCACCGCCGATTTCCCGCTGCGGCAGTTCCAGCAGCACAGCCCCTATCCCCTCGGGCATCGCTTCAAGGTCGTTCAGTCCGATGAGCCGCTCGGCGTCTCCCAACAACACCGGCTCTAGGTGGTGCAGTTCGTGCATGCCATGCTGCTCGTGAATCTCGAGGTGGCAGAGGGGGTGATATGCCACGCGGCGCTGCCCGCTCTTGTCACACCAAATGCGCAAGGCAATTTGCTGCGCCATGGTACCGCTGGGGAAGAAAACGGCTGCCGGCTTTCCGAGATAATCTGCCATCTTCCGTTGAAAGTCGGCAATGAGGCGTCCTTGGCCATAGAGGTCCGCCGCCAGCGTGTCGTCCACGCTGGCCAAAGCTTCTTTCAGCACCGAAACGGTGCGGGGGCCGTGGCCCACGACGGGATAGGGAGCCCGGTTGTAGGCCTCCGGGAGCGACAAGTGCGCCATAACGTTAGGTTCCTCCGTTTAAGCGATGATTCTCATTGTAGCGGACTTCGCAGTCGAGCGATCACCGATAGTTCCCGTACGCGCCTGGGACGGCGCCGATTCTGCCTGGACCCTTGGGCGGAGCGAAGACCGTATGCTATCCCGTTTCACTGCGGAAACTGTCACCTTGCCGCGTCAGTCCCGGTTGTACTAGGATAGCGATATTCATGATTTGAAAGGGGCCATCGCGCATGGCGCGCATTCTGGTTATTGGCGGGACAACTTTTATGGGATACCAGCTGGTCTGGCGATTATTGGCGGCAGGACACGCGGTCACCATCCTGAACCGCGGCCTCACTCCCGACCCGTTCGGGGACCGCGTCTCTCGTCTCCGGGTGGACCGGCAAAGCCAGGACTTTGGGCAGCTTTTGGCGTCGAAGACGTTTGACGCCGCAGTCGATTTCGCCGCCTTCACCGCAAAAGACGTGAAAGGAGCTGTCGAGGCCCTGCAAGGCCGAATCGGCCATTATGTGTTTATCAGTTCCGGGGCCGCCTATTTGGCCCGTGCGGGCGCACCCATCCCCGTCGAGACAGCCTTCTCGGAATCCGAATACAGCGGTCCCACCCGCCCGCGTCCGGAAGACCCCGAAGATATTCCCAGTTGGCGCTATGCTGCCGATAAGCGCGCCGCTGAAGCCGTTCTGGAGGACGCTTGGGCACGGCATCGCTTCCCGTCCACACGGATTCGGCTTCCCAACGTCAATGGTGTCCGCGACCCGGAGCGGCGCGTGGAAAGCTACGTTTGCCGCATTCTGGACGGAGGCCCTGTGCTGCTCCCCTATGGCGGCCACATCCGCATCCGTCACGTTTTCGTCAACGACGTCGTGAAAACAATCGAAAGCCTCATAGGAAAGCGCGAAACCTTTGGTCAAGCCTACAATCTTTCCCAGGACGAAGAGCCCACCATGCTGGAGTTCGTGGGCGTCTTAGCAGACCTCTTGGGAGCGCCTAACCGCTCCATGCCCATCAGCGCGGATGCGCTCCAGAGGGCAGGACTTCGCGCGCGGGATGTCTCCCCCTTTAGTGGACGCTGGGCGTCGCGCATCGATCCAAGCCGCGCCAAAGCAGAACTGGGCTTCCAGCACCAACCATTAGCGCAGTATCTTGGAACCATCATTTCCGCGATTTTGGACTATCCCAATCCCGAACCACCCCCGGGCTATGAAAACCGGGCTGTGGAAAGAGGGCTCGCTAAGCCCTAAGACAACTCAGAAGAAGAGGCCGCCCCTAAAGCGCGGCCTCCCCGAACCTCGTCTATCCTATCCTCTGCACCATGGTTGGACGACGTGTGCGTCCTCTAGCTCTCCACCAAGGTTATCGCGGATTGCGCCGCCACATGTTCCTGCCACTCTTGGATGGGCATGCAGAGGGCGCCGGCATGACGGACCGACGCCACTCGTCCCTTTTCGACCGAAAAGTGCACGAGTTCTCCTTTCGATCCCCCACTGCTGGTTTCGGTAATCGTAAAGGTATGGTCCTGTAGATGCTCGAGATGTTCCACCATGGCAAACGGCTCCCAGCCGGCGCTGTATACGCTGTATAGCTTGCCTCCGGCCTGGACAATCCGAAAATGCCCCATGAGGTTGGCGTATGATCCCTCCAGGACCGACCACTGGCTCTCCCTTGCTGATTCGTCATCGTGCTCTTGGAACCAATTCAAGATGGCATAGATGCCTGCGGTCAGCGAAGCCGCTGGGCCGTCCGCGCAGTTGGTCAGGACCACCACAACCAGCTTGTCTTCGGGGTCGGTTTGGCTGTTGGTGATGCAGCCGGGAAATCCCCCGCTATGCCCAAACGTATGCCGATCTCCGTACTGCTTTAGGATGAAGCCGAGTCCGTAGTGGGTGTCATCGGGGCGTCCTGGCGTGCGCATGGGCCATTGCGCCCGCTGCATCTCTTTCTTAGACTCGTCTGTCAGGAGTTGGCCCGAGCCCACCATATGGGCGGTGAAATAGGTGCACAAATCCGACGCCGTGGCGCAAAAACCGGTAGCCGGCGACATGGACTCCGTGCTGATGTGCTCAATCGGCAAGCGGCGCTTCTGCTCGCGGCTGGTGTATCCCGTGACAAGTTGTTGAGGTTCTGGCTGACCCAAGTACGGGCGGTACTCGGGAAAGGTGCGGTTAAGCCCCAGAGGGCGGACGATGTGGTCCAAGACAAACTCGTTGAAGGGTTCGCCCGTGACCGCCTCGATGACCAGGCCCAAGAGCGTGTATCCGTAGTTGGTGTATTTCATTTGCGTATTGTTGTCGAGAATGAGTCCACTGTCTTGCATCTCGCGAATAAAGCGGTCCTTTTCTGGGAAGGGCCGGTCGAGATACCAATAACCGACGTCGAGTCCATCCCGGATGACACCCGCCCCATGAGACAGCAGTTGACGCAGGGTCACCTTGGTCCAACGCGGGTCGGCGTGATCCTTGAGCCAAGGAATATAGTCGGCCACGGGATCGTCAATGCGCAGCTTGCCCTGCTCGGCAAGCATCATAACAGCCGTGGCCGTAAAGGTCTTGGAATGGGAGGCTATCCTAAAGACATGATCGGAACGCATGGGAATGTCATGCTCCACGTCGGCATATCCGTACGCCCGGTTCAGGACCAATTGGCCGTGATGGGCGACAGCGACCACAAATCCAGGCACTTCTTCCTGATCGTAACGTTCTTGGAGCCACGATTCCACAAAGTTCAGGGCGTGACGCAGTGTTCGCTCGTTCATCGGAGACCCTCCTCGAGACAGGATATCTCATCATACCATCTGCCCGATTCCAGCGGTCCCCCACTCGTTGCGCTACAAGCCGAACCGCGCCTGTTCCTCGGATGAGGGAAGGTCCAACCCTTCCAGTCGCAGCAACCGCTGCTTTAACGCGAGGCCCCCCCGATATCCCGTGAGAGTGCCGTTGGACCCTATCACGCGATGGCACGGGACGACAATGGGGATAGGGTTCTGGCCGTTGGCTGCCCCCACCGCCCGTACCGCTTTGGGTCGGCCCACCGCCTGCGCCACGGCACGATACGTCCAGGTCTCACCATAGGGGATCTCCCCTAGGGCCTGCCACACTGCAACCTGAAACGGGGTGCCCCGAAAGTCCAGATCCAGCTCGAAATGTCGCCTCGACCCGGAGAAATACTCGTCTAACTGCAGGGTTACGTCACGGAGCCTGTCCGCCTCTTGTTCCCACGCCCATCCCGCGAAATGCTTTTGCAGAAAGGTCTCGAGATCCGAGCGTCCAGTCCCGGGCAGTCCCACATAGCAGAGACCTTGAGGAGAGGCCGCCACGATTAGCGTCCAATCCTCATTCAGGTAGGGAGTCCAGCAAACCACCGAATCAACAGCCGCCATCTTGTTCCTCCGTTTCTCGCCAGATGCTGGGTCTCACGCCAAAAGCTTCTTGAAAACGGGCCGCGAAATAGGAGGGACTCTGAAACCCTGACCGAAGCGCCACGTCTCGTACCGTCGCGCCCTCCTCGGACAGCCACTTCTGCGCCATGGCAAGCCGTACGGCCCGCAGTCTCTCGGTCGGAGATTGTCCCGTCACACGTTTGAAGATTCTCTGCAAGTGATACGGACTCACGTTTAACGCCTGGGCCAGCGATTCAAGCGTAATGGGCTCAGAAAAGCGTCCCGCGATAAGAGCCTCCGTTTTCCGCACCAGCTCCGCATCTGGCGGCTGCCCCGCGGCACTGTCTGGCCGGCAGCGTTTGCAAGGGCGGAATCCTGCTTCAACAGCGGCCACGACACTCTCGAACACTCGGATGTTCTCGCGTCTCGGCAGACGGGATCGGCAAGAGGGATAGCACACGATACCTGTCGACATAATCCCCACATACAGGATTCCATCGAACCGAGGGTTTCGCTCTATCATGGCGCTATACAGCGCGTCACTGGCGGGAAGCCCCTGGTTCATGCCGAGTACCCCGCTAGGCTGCGCCATAGATAAAAGGTTGCGTAGGCTTCCCAGCCCCTCCATCGGTCGCCCAACTGCCGCAGTTCGTCTGGCCTAGGCTTGGTCTTAAGCCCCAGTTGACTCTTGATCGCATTTTGCAATCCCACATCGCCGACGGGGTATGCCGACATATCGAAAAGGCATCGCATGGCCACGTAGCTGGCGGTCCATTCACCCACGCCGCGGATTCGCCGCAGGGCCTGATGAGCGGTTGGCGGATCCATCCGCAAGAGCTGTTCACGAGTGAGGTGTCCTGCCACCATCGCCCGGGCGATGCCAACGAGATATTCGGACTTGCGCAGGGTTAGCTGCAGATCCCGCAGATCCCTGACTTCCAACTCGCTAATCCGGCTGGGGGTGGGAAACTGCCAGTACCATTCGCGGCCAAATTGCTTGCGCGCCCCAAAGGCTTCAACAAATCGGCGCTTGAGCGTGTACGCGAATCCCAAATTTATCTGTTGGCCAATGACGGCCCAACTGAGGGCTTCAAATAAATCGGGCACACCAACTAGGCGAAGCCCATAGTGGTCTCTGACAACCCGATCCAGAATCGGATCCGTTTTGGCTAATCCGTAAAATCCGGCCAGGTCTCGATCCAGATCGAACCACTCTCGAACGTACGCGGCAGCGGCTTGAAGCACGCTCTCAGGCGGGGAACCGGATACGAGAACCTGCAGACCTTCTGCCCCCGCCTGGGAAATCTCCAGCAGTGCCGGGAATCCCTCTAGATGCACCCAGCGAAACACTCGTCCGCCGACAACCCGATACAAACACTCTTCGGATGACCGGCTTAGATAAGTCAACACTTCGGGATACGCGAACTCCAGGGGAGTCGGCACTAGAATCTGGCCCGCATCCACGCTCGTTCGGCCTTCGACGGTACCCATCGGCATCACCCCCCGTTAGGGGGATAATAGCACGCGATGGCCCTCCGTTGACCAGAATGGCAATAGGACAGCAAGAATCTTGCAGAGAGTTTTAGGCGGACGCTTCGCGGATCCGCAGATGATGTCCAATTCGAAAGGAAGCCAGGGAAATTCCCCCTAAGATGAGTCCCAGCCCCATAACGCCGCTCCAGCCAGCCGCATTCCAGGCCACGCTTCCGAGCGCCGAGCCCGCCGCGCCGCAGAGAAACATCCCCGTCATATAGAGGGTGTTGATGCGGTTCCTCGCGTCCTGATTGAGAGCAAAAATGATGCTCTGGTTGGACACCATGGACATTTGCACGCCCGCATCCATGATGAGTGTGCCGATACCGAGTCCCCAATAGTTCGGCCAGATAAGAAACACGATGAATCCGGCCAGGAGCAGTAGAATGCCCCCCGCAATAAGACCGCCGGCGCCGCGGGTATCCGCACGCCGTCCGGCAAACGGTGCGACCAATACGCCGCCGAATCCAAGGATGCCGTAGAGACCAGCCGCGACGCTGCCCACGTGGTAGCGCTGAGCCAAATAAACCGCCAGCAGCGACCAAAATGCCGAGAAGGCGGCAAACAGACCACCCTGTCGAATGATCGCCCAGCGCAACTCTGGATAGTCGCCAAAGATTTTAACCAAGGACCGCAACAGATCGCCATAGGCAGTGTGACGAAAATGGACGTGGCGAGGCAGGGTGGCATACAGCATAATCCCTAACAGCACCGCCATAGCGGTACTGATCCAGAATACGCCCGACCACCCCAGGTACTGTCCCACCACCCCGCTCAACGTTCGCGCCAGCAAGATTCCGGCCAAGAGACCGCTCATGACCGTGCCGACCGCTTGACCGCGCTGAAGCGGATCGGCGAGTTCAGCCGCCAGGGGTATGATTTGCTGGGCCACGGTGGCAGCGGCTCCGACGACCACCGACCCGACCAGCAATGTGGCGGGCGTGTGGGCCCATGACACGAAGGCCAAGGCGGCCACCAGGCCTAAGGTCTGCCATAAAATGACCCGACGCCGACTAGCGGCGTCGCCTAGAGGCACTAAAAAAAGCAAGCCCGCCGCATAGCCGAGCTGCGTCGCCGCGGGGATAAGATGAATCAGGCTCGCGCCCTGATAGTGGCGGGATACGCTCCCAAGCAACGGCTGATTATAATAGATGTTCGCAACTGACAGTCCGGCGGCGATCGCCAAAACCCAGGTCAAGCCGCGCGTCAGTCGTGGGCTCTCGGACACTTCCTGTCCCCTTTCCCGGATGATTAACTTATCAATCGTAACAAACTTACCAGCATGGGTAAACAGCCGAACATTCAATGTGGCTTAACAAAATAGATAATGACGATCGCGAAGTGGCGCCAATTTGTGGGATGGGCGAAGCGGTACCCAAATTTAAAATTGCGTACTCGGCTTTACCGCAGCCATGATCTGGCGGTCCCATTTGACAATTAAAGATGCGTACCGGCTCCTCCTCTCACGCGGCAACGCAAGGGTGTTCTTAAGGCGCTTCCCTCCCGATAATTCCGGAAAGGGCGACCGACCGTTAAGAGCATATCTCCCTACGGCTTGCCCGAGATTGCGGACGTTAATCCAACAACGCATTGCGTAACTTGTCTATGCAGTCAATGACGTAAGTCACATTCGCCGCGCTATTCATGGCATTCCTCGCATGCACTAGGGACGGTCTTAAAGACTCAACGGAACTGCCAAACTGTCCCATCCACTCGTATCGCGGAACCATCCAGAGGTGGAAATGGTGAGTGGTGTCCTCGTTGTAAAAGTAGTACACATGGTCAATCCCGAGACATGTTGACTGGGCCCCACGGATGCGCTGTATGAGGGTGATGTATCTAGTAGCCTCGACCGCTGTGAGTTCATCCATCCGATAAAAATGCCTCTTAGAAGCTAAAATGACCAAACCCGGGATCGGGTAGGCCACATCTTGATGGACATGAAAGTATTCATCCTCATAAATGACCCCACCTATGGGTTTTACCAACCCGCTAGTGATGGCGCAACTGAGGCATTCAACTTGAACAACATCTCCGTTTGCCAACGTGATATCTCTCATGCATCACCCCGTCAAGTGCTGGATACGACCTGTTTCAAAAGTTTTCAAGGACAACCTCCCATGCGTTTTTGGGCTGCAAGCAAGGTTAGCTTCGATATTCATCAAACGGACTTTCGCCCCCCGTTAACAGATGATTTGTCACATAAAGGGCTATTCATCCACTCAGGACAGAAGGACGTTCCCATCTCACGGCTTCGAGCTTGGAGGTCTGGCCCCGGTCAACCCAGATTGGGAGTGGTGCGAACCCGGATTCGATTGTTGCTGACAATCCACAGAGTGCCCGGTCCCGGAGCGGATTCGGCGGCAGCCAATAGCCAGCGGCGTACAGCGACAAGGACAGCGTCAGGTCCCACGGAACTCAGACGGAAAATCACGATTCCCGGATAACGGCCGGTGGGATAATCAACGATGTTCGCGAAGTCCAGATCGAGGGTTAGCAAAATTCGGTGCTCATGCCGGCAAACGTCCAACAGCTCCGGATCACTGATGCCTGAAATGGCCTCACTATAGACCGTTTCGGCATCGTAACCGCTGTCTCGCAAAATGTCGGCCACGACGACCGGCATGTTTTCGTCCAGTTTAAACCGCAACTAGTGCCCCTCGAGCGGAGGCAACGGTCGTGTGAGGTCCCGCGCCAACCAGGCGCCGTACGCGATGGCCGCATGCACATCTTCAGCGGTGAGCGCCGGATACTGGGACAGAATCCAGTCTACCGGGTGCCCTTCACTCAGGGCATCCAACACCACCGACACCATAATCCGGGTACCTTTGATGCAAGCCGCCCCGTGACACACCAACGGGTCGACTTGAATCCGGTCCAAATATTCCACAACGCGTCCCCCCTCCAAATCCGTTTCATGCTTAGTATACAAATTGCACGGGTAGAGGTCATCTCAAGGCTTGCTAAGCTGGTCCAGACCGGCTTGTCTTAATGCACATCCCCCATTGATATGAACGACACAGCTCCGTGTCGTAATAAGGTTGAAGGTCCGGAGCGAAGGCCCCGTGCGTCGACGGACACTGATATCCGTGGGTTGGCTACCACATTTCCTACCTCCGTCAAGGGGCTATCTCGGACTAGCATCGTGCATCAGGTTGACCTGGCACCAACGGGGGACGAGGTTTCGCCGTACCGGAAACCGGGCCTCCGCTCCGGGTGATCAACAGTTGGGACCAGCGTTCCCAACCGCTGTAGAGGGGCCCGCGCCGCCTGCCCCCGCGCAAATACCAAACCCGCTCCCACAGAACGCGCATTATTTAGGGTCCTTGCGATCCTTCTGTCGTTCCGTCCATTGCTCTGCTCGGGCCTCGCGGGCCCAACGGTAGACATCCTCCTCGGTAATGCCCTCGGCAGCCGCGATGGTGCCCAGGCGACCTTGCGCGCCCTCTACATCGGGCAGGTTCAGCTTCTGCACCCGCAAGGTCCCGTCCTCTGCGCTGACAAACGCCAACACATCGCCGGCGTGAATATCGAACCGCTCGCGAATCTTCTGGGGAATCGTGACTTGTCCTTTGGTGGTCACTCGAGACGTCTCCATGGTTCCGGCCTCCAGTAAGGAATTCTTACTCAAAGCATAATCCCCGCTTTCTCCTTAACAATGCGAATGGCGGACTCCGGCCCGTTAATCCCGTAACAGGTCGCCAAAGCAGCCCCTGACGCTTCGCTTCGTACGCAACTTGATTGTCAATACAATGGGATATGCGCCCCGCGAACCCCGATCCCAGTACGGATCTGTATTGTCACGGTACGCATCTTTATTGGCAATTACGCAGCTTGATTGTCAAACGACATTAATGCGGCCATTCCAGGATTGGAGCCTCTTCCAACGGAGGCGCGTGAAACGGCGGAAGCCAACGGTCGCGCAGCCGCCGCGCCGCCGCCGCAATGTCCGTGGGATCGGAACTTGCGAGCAACTCCTCGAAATCTTTTTCGATACCGGGCCACCCCGTCTTCAAAACGGCCGCCCGCCGACGTCTGGTCGGCGGCCAGATGCCGCGGCTTAAGAACAGGTATTCCATCACTTCCGATGCCCAGGCATCGCGATAGTCCAGGACCGCGAGCTTATCAGCATGGCGCGCCATCCATGCGAGCGTGTCCAAACCGTGTTGAATCTCCCATTGGGCGTACGCTAGTCGGGCGCCCGGCACCGGCCGCGGAGATTTGAACAACACATCCAGACGTTGGGTCAGTGCCTGCATCTGACCGTCCAAGTCGAACAGAATGCGAGCCCCTTGGAGCGTGGCCCGGGACGGCGTCTGTCCCGCCAGTATGGTCATGGGCATCAACAGAATCTCGATATGCCGTCCTCCCCAAGAACCCGCCCATATGGCTGAATTCTCTTCCTGCACGGCCACCACAACATCAATGTCACTCGCCTCGTCGTCATGCTCACGAGCGAAGGAGCCGCACAGCAGAACGCCGAGCACCGTCCAATCCGAGGTTCGATCAAGAATCATACGGGTCAAACTATCCCAGTCAAACATGGAAAGAACCTCCCTATGCACGACATCGCTGCGAGCCCTTCCTCCTAGTCCCATCGCTTGGGCGCGCCAACGATTTTCCCTCCGTCACCCAACGCGATCTATCGCCCCGTCCCCAGGCGCCCGGTCTTGCGCAGCACAGAGGCCGATCCTCCGTGGGCTGCCTTCTGTTTCGATCACTGGCGACAGAAGGGGGCTCGCTCCCGGGTAAGTCACAGTGTCCACATAAACCATTCCGACGCTTCCGCATACCCGGACTCCCGAAGTTCTTGGCTCATGACCCGGTTCGCGCTTCGAACCGGCATGATGGCCAGAACCGCTCCAGCTTGAGCCGCTGCATCCTCGAACAGGCCCGCTTCTCTCGGCTCTTCTATGGCCAGCGCGGTCAACCCCCCGGGGTCATAGACCGGCGGCGCAGGCCCCACCACCATGCGGACTTCACCAATTCGACCAGTATTATGGTCCGGGCGGATCGGCTTGACCCACCAGACTACTTCCGATTGCAGCCCGCAATGCCGCAGAAATTCCTTCTTGGCCGCATCGCGATATCCGGAGACCACCATTAAGTGTCGACAACCGGAACCCCGGGCAGCGTCGGCTTCCGCTTCCAGCAGTCGAACTCCCACCGAATGCCACAACTCCGGGCGCGCCACGTAGAAATCGTCGATGAGCCAACCGGGTGGCAACAGGGGAGCCGACACCTGGTGGCTCGCCAACACCAGCCCCAGCGCTTCATGATCGTTGGCGGCGCTGAAAGACGTAAAATCCGGTGACCGCAGGCAAGCTTCCAAAAACGGCCGATGACGAATGCGGGCATCGACTGCGGGTTTCCAAAACACGGGAGCGTAGGACTGATATTGGTGACGCTTGGCTTCCGCCCAATCCGCCGCCAATTCGGCGTCATCGGGCGTCGACGGCCGAAGTTCCACCGTCGCCTTCCACCACCGCGAGAGTGCCGCATGGACGAACGCGGTCTTGTTCTCGGTGTACCGGACTCGATCGAACCGAAAGCGAACTTGCAGCCGCTGTTTGAGCTCTGCGTACGCCTCTCGCATCTCCGCATCCGTGCGCAGGCAGTCACGAAAGGCGAGATGCCGGGCTAGCTCTCCGCTGTCTTGGCTGCACACATAGAGGTGGTGCAGCGGTGCGCCGGCGGGAGCCTGGAAGGCTTCCCGGCCTGGAATGCCCAGGTCCCCCTGATGCCGGTATCCCATGCGTTCCAAGCGAGCAATGGCTTCCGGCACGGATTCCCGAGATGCCACTACCACATCCACATCAAGAATGGGCTTGGCCGGCATTCCCGGTATCGCTGTGCTGCCGACATGCTCAATCCGCTCTGCCACGCCTTGGAGACCCTCGCGAAGGGCGCGCGCGAGCCGCGCGTAGTGCTTGGGCCAGTCCGGATTATAGGCTGCAATGACCACCGACTCAGCCACGTTTGACCTCCTTGGCTCCCGACATCGTCACCCTGATCGTACACCAGGACAGGAAGCGTTCCCTAACTCGGGGCCCCGTGACCCTGTACCACCCGATATAATAGGACCGACGACCCACACGCGAAGGGGGCCCTCCTGCATGCCAGGATTCATCCCGGGACTGGAACTGAACCGTCAATACTATGAGACCTGTATCAAGCCCATCGTCGAGCAGGATTTTCCCGGCCTGCGCTATGGCGCCGCACTCATTGGCTACGGTTCAGACGTGCTCGGGTACGACACCGAGCGGTCTCAGGATCATGAGTGGGGCCCGCGCCTGCTGCTCTTTCTTGCCGAGGACGACTTCCACCGGTTGACCCCAGCTCTCGATGCCCATCTGCGAGAGCGTCTTCCCCCAGAATTTATGGGCTATTCTACCGCCTTCAGTGCGCGTGATCAGGCGGGCGTTCGACTCATGACGGAAGCTGTGCGCGGCAACGTCTCGCACCACATTGACTTTTGGACCGAGCGGATGTTCTTCGAGACCACCCTCGGATGGGATGGCACCGCGCCCCCGACGCCCGAACTGTGGTTGTCCTTCCCCAGCCAGAGGTTGCTGGAGGCAACAGCAGGGGCCGTTTTTCATGATGAGTTGGGTACTCTCAGCACGGCCCGCCATCGACTGAGCTGGTATCCGGACGGGGTATGGCGCTACCTCCTAGCTTGTCAGTGGACGCGAATTGCTCAAGAAGAAGCCTTTGTCGGACGCTGCCACGAGGTGGACGATGCCCTGGGCGAACGGCTCACGACCGCCCGGCTAGTGCGCGACATATTGCGCCTTGCGTTTCTTCTGGAGCGCCGCTACGCTCCCTACAGCAAATGGCTGGGGACCGCATTCGACCGCCTTCCAGTCGCTGCGACTATGGGGCCGGACCTTATTCGGGCCATCGCAGACCCGGTGTGGGAGGAGCGCCAAGCGGCCCTGCACAGAGCCTGTGCTGAAGCCGTGAAGCGCTTCAATCAGTTGTCCCTGGTGCCGGAAATGCCAACTCAGGTGTCGTGGTTTTACGACCGCCCGTACTGGGTCATCCATGCCGACCGCATCGCTGACGCACTTATTGCGTCCTTGGGATCCGATCCCGCAGCCTCCCTCTATCGGCAGCGTGGACTGGTCGGATCGGTCGATCAACTGTCCGACAACACCGATTTCCTGGCCGATTCCCGCTTAACCCGTGCCTTCGGCGCCCTCTTCGAAGAGTAAGTGCGATATCCCTTATCGCGGGGCTAGATCTTGAATCATGTCGAGGAGCAGGGATCGCTCGGCCTGCACGGCGTCGCGTCCCAGAATCTCAGCGAGCAGGTCGCAATAGAGCTCTACCAGGGCTTTCATCCGCACCAGCGACCCCGGCACATCCATCGTGCCTTCGTAGGTGGCCCTAAGACGCTCGACGGAATGGCACACGCGCCAACTCTTTGGCCACGTCGTGGTGGATGTCTTCTCTTTGGGCCGCTAGTTCGGATACTTTGTCGCGCAAGTACTCCATCTGCTTGAACGCTTGAATCGGGTTTCCCCGCGCTGTCGCGGCCAGGGCCCCACGGATAAACTGCCACATGTAGGTCGTCGATTCACGAGCTGTCTCCTCAAGATTGGAGACCGAGCCTCGCAGGGTGCGCTTCAGCTGTTCATCAATCGCGGGCGCGCGCCGATCGAACAGCACCCTCCAATGTGCCTTGGTGGCCCGCAATTTCTCGGCCGACCACACGCCCAAGTCCAGTTCGAGATGGCCCGCAAACAATAAGCAGGACACGAAGATGTCGGACTCATGGCGATAAACCTTGTGCTTCAACACCGGGCGATCGGCTTCAATCGCGAAAATCAGCGACTCATGGACCGCGGGAACGCAGGCACTCTCATCCACCACCACCACCACCACGTCCAGGTCCGAATATCGGTCCCGAAATCCATAAGCCCCCGATCCCACCAACACCATACCCTGAATCCCCTCGGCCCTTTCCGCCACGCCACGCAGGGTGTCCAGCAATTGCTGCCGGTCTCTTTCGGTATACATGGTCTTCGCAGTCTCCTTCTTCTAGCGCAGGGGCCGTCCGGGTGCCGATCACCGCATTAATCATGGGTCTGTCGGTCTCCCTCACCCACGGGAGCGCGCCGCACCTAAGATAGCGGCCGTGGGCACCGCCTCGAGCCGGTGACCGTCCCGTCCGTCTACCCCCTCGGCTGTGGCCAAAGCATTCCAGATGGCCTCCTCAACCGACTCCACCACGGCTAAAAACGCCTCCTCCAGGCCGGGTCGGCGATCGGCATCTCCGGTGTCCCACGCCACCACAAAGTCACCGCTTCCTGGTGCCGAGATAGCCCCCGTCCGGGCCAGTCCATGGGTCGCCCGTCGGGTCAATCGTCCTAAGTCAAAACTGGAGAATCCGGCATTGGTCATCAGGGCGATGATAATGGAGCCGTCAGGAAGGTTGTGGGGACGCGGGAGCGTCCCGAACACCGCCGCACCATCCAAGCGCAGTTCCTCGGCCCTCCCGCAATTGACCAGCACCGCCGCCGCTATCACCGCGCCGGTCGACATCTGACGCGAAGCGGTGCCGATTCCCCCTTTATGTCCAAATCCACCCATGCCGGTACCCGCCCCGACACTCCCTTGGCGCAGGGGGCCCCCACTTTCGGCATCGCGCAGCACGTCCCGCACGTGTTCAGGCCTCACATGCAGGCCCCAGAGGTCGTTGAGGTAGCCGTCATTGCATTCCGTCACCAGCACATTAAAGCTTTGACTCGGAGAAAACGCGCCCCGTTCGCGCAAAATCTCAAGGTATCCTTGCTGTACAGCCCCCACAGCCAACGTGTTGGTCATGAATAGAGGAGACTCCAATGTACCCAGCTCCTGGATTTGAAGAAGACCGAGCGACTTCCCGTACCCGTTAATGACATGACAGGCAGCCGGCCAGGGGCCGACACCAGGCGGAATGATGACGCTCAGCCCGGTACGAACGGGGCCCTGGCCCACCACTAGGGGCCCTTCGCCGTGTTGAAGAGACACGTGCCCCAGCTTCGTTCCAGGCACATCCAATATGGAATTGGTGGGGCCCGTGGGCAAGCGCCCCACGGCGATGCCTAATTCACGCAGCGTGGGACGCACTATGGATTGACCTCCTCGGACCGATCCTTCAATCGCTCCAGCCATTGCTCCTCCCACTGAAAAGGACGGGTCGTCAGATCCCGAAAGCTGGCCTCGCCAAATCCCGATAGAGTTTCGATGTCCTCTGCAACGAAGTACCGCAGTTCAAGCGACTCGCCATCGCGTGCCTCAAGGTCCCCGCCCACGATCTCGCACTCGAACAGAATGATGGTGGCTTCGACTTGATGACCATTCGGATAGACGAAGCGGGCTGCCTCCCCGCCGAACACGCCTAAAACACTGACAGGACGCACAAGCAGTCCCGTCTCCTCCCGCACTTCGCGAATCAGCGTTTCGGCCGGCGCTTCGCCCGGATCGATGATGCCGCCGGGAGTACCCCAGCGTCCATTGTCCCGGCGGCGTTGAAGCAGTACACGCCCCTCGGCGTCCCGCACGATGGCGGCCGCCACGGGAACGAGCAGCAAATCGTCTCCAATTTTTGAGCGCAGTCCTTTTAGGTACTCTGACATCCCCATTGTCCTTCTCCCCCTGTTCTGCGTAGCGGTGTACTTATTCCCTGTCTCGTTCTCCCGCATCATTCATCAGTCCGTTCCCAATTTGCCGAAAGAGCCGCGAAGAATGCCCCAGAATTGTGGGGAGTTGACGACATCTTCAAGTCGGGGAATATAATAGACCGTTAGCACCATGCTGGCGACCGATCGCTATGCGGCAATGTGGCCCGCAGTGCGAAAGCGAGGTGTAGCGGCCTTTGCAAAACGTCCGAGAGCGGCTCGTCAAGGCCTTCGTTAGCCCCTCTGACTGGCTGGCAGGTGCGGCCGGCACTCTCATCTGTGCTGCTGTCCTGTTCTATTGGTTCATGCCTGTCGGCACATCCTGCACTACCAGCATGGGCAATACGGTATGCCAAACGCTCAGTATGGCGTCCAGCACAGGCTGGGGCGCCGTCCTGCTGACGCCACTGGTTCTAGCCGTTGGCCTGGGCCTTGGTGCCGTGTATTTTCACTACCGCGCGGTGCGGAGTCTCTTGCTCATTTTTCCCCTCGCCGCCATCGCCTTTTTCGTGCTGTCCTTTGGCATGGACGGCCCATTCCTGCCGGCCGCTCTCTTGAGTCTGGCAGCTGCGGTCCTGTTGAAACCTGCTCGGCGCTGGCCGGGGCGGCACTAAAACTCTGTCGTGCAGCGAGGCATCTCAATGGCCCCAAACATCCGGGAGAGTGCAGGCGTCCAGTTGGGATCAGAAACCTCGGCCAAGCCGTAGGCTATGAGGTTCTTAAAGGGCACCACCCCCATCACCAATGACGAGAAATGGGACACATCCAGGCGCACCTCAACGTCGGCTTCTGCATCGTCTCGAATGGAGATTATCCGTCCAGATTGAAACTGTACTGTCACGGGGTTGTCATTCTCAGGCAAAAAGGAATCATGGACGACAAAACGGATAGACCCGGACTCTGAGCCGAACACATGATGGTCCAAGTCCTCAAAGAGCTGGCGGGTGTCGAGAACCCGATACATAAGTCCATTGCCGACCCTCCCTGCCTCTTGATAGACGCTGTGGGTGGTGACATCGGCACCGTTGGTCGAGTCGGCAAAGAGATGATAGAAGTCTCGGTCCTGGGTGTTGATGATAACGTACCGAAACTGGTCGGCTTGACTGTTCAGAAGGGTGCAAAACTCGTCCAGGACCGGAGGCGAATCATAAAAGAATTCGGTCGCGTAGATGTTGTTGCTTAAGGCATTATCCGTGCTCTCCGGCTGAAACGAACACCACAAATATCCGCGCACCTCATCCCCGTCCCGATACGCCCATACCACGTTCTTAGGCGACGAAAACATGGCGTCCACCTCGGGATCCGTTTTCTCGATCAAACCATGGGTGCGCGCAACGAGCGCGCGATAGTAGGCCTTAAGAGCCTGCTTGTCCGCCTCGTCTCCGTGGAGCCGCACAATATGACTCTTGGAGGATCCCTTGGGGAATCTTTCAGGCGGGATTTTGTACTGGTACATCAGCGGACCTTGCCCGAATCCCATCTGCTGGTAGAAGTCAGTGCGAAAGGCGTACAACAGCGCAATGGGCGCCTTCTTGCGGCGATAATGCTGAAGAAAATAGGTCATGAGATCCTTGGCCGCGTGTTCCTTTTTATGCAGCAAGTCGACCGCGACCAGCCCCACACCGCCGGCATCCACAAGACGGCCAAAGAGGTTCATGCGGAAGTCGAAGAGCCGCATCGCGCCAATTAGCCCCTCATCCCGGAATAAGCCATAGTACTTCCGCTCCAAGGGACCATTCTGCACCTTCTGCACAGATTCTGCGAGTCTCTGTCGCTCTTCCCGGCCAGCCAAACCCCAGCCGGGGTATGCGTCAGCCAGGACTCCCACCAACGTTTCGATATCATCGGGCGCAATCTTGCGAATCATCCTGTCAAACCCCTTCCAGACCGTCATTAGAGCCCATGTGCGGGAGCGTAAGCCTTCATCGTCCCCCGCCCTCTCATTGTACCGGGCGGAGCCGTTCGAGGCCAATTGTGGAAGACGCCCCGCTATGAGGCCTCGGAACGGCAGCGGAGCCCTGACACAAACCGCACCTCGCCCCCCTGCGCGTCCCGCGGCGTTCCGGCCAATCCTGAACCACGTCCCCAGCCTACCGTCTTTAGAGCGCCTTCCAGATTAATGCCGAGACCGTATCCAAGGTCTGAATGCCGTATGCCTCGGTTGGATTATTTCGCGACAGCAGGGCGATAACATAGTTTCGACCGTCTCCGCTGACATGCCCGATACTGTTGATTTCCCATCCTCCGCTGATGGGGAGCCAGCCATTCTTCAGCATCACAGTGGCGCGCCCCAGAGGGCCGGTGGAGACGCCCCAATCCTCCCAGCTGACGATGTGCTCCATCAAATAGTCTGCGTACGCCTGTGAAGCCGGTGTGAGCAGGGAGTTGGGATAGCTTAACAACTTCACTAGGCGAACCTGATCCAAGACCGTCGTTTCCGTAAGCCCCCAGTACCCATTTGCTCCAGGGATGGTATGGGACAGCCCCGCTGTCCGCAGGAATGATGCGATGCCGGGCGCTGCACCGGCCGCATACCACAAGGATGTCGCGGACGCATTGTCACTATCTTCAATCATCGTTGTCATCAAAGCCTTATCGGTGGCCGTCAACGGGTGCCCTGTGTTCTGGGACTGCCACAGCAAGGTCGCCATGATGGTCGCTTTTACAATACTGGCCGTCACGTAGGACGTCTGAGAATTGAGGGTGGTGACGGACCGGGTTTTGGCATTGAACACGGCGATCGATATCACGCTTTGGCGCGTCTTGAGGTAGCTCACCACCGAGGCCCGCCATGGGTTTCCCGGCGCTGCGGCGGCTGACGCGGGTGCCCGCAACTCTTCGAATGCCGCCTTAATCGCCGCCAGCACGGCTCCATGCTGGCTAATCTGCGATAGGAGCGGGCTGTCCAAGTACCCCTCCGCCCCCTGGATCGCTGCTTCCGCTTCGCGATACCCCGCCCAATTTGGCTCGGCGCTGGCCATGCGCGTCTTGAGCATTGCCAAGGCCGAGGCCACATCTTTCGGCTGGTTGTGGACCAGCCCCCCTGACACTCCCGCCAGTACCGCCTCCAACTCTGCCTGGGTCGGCGGCCGCAACTGACTCTCGGCGCGCTCAAGCCGATCCATCATGACTGCATGCTCTTTCAATTGCACCAGAGGCGACAGGCGCAGATAGCGCCGGGTTTGCCCCAGCACCAGACTCGCCGTGGCGGCGCCCTGCCAGTAGGGCCCCCGAGCGGCTAGGCGGCGGCTCAATTTCGCCTCAGACGTTACGACATCATACGGCTCTAAGCCCACGAGACCGCCACCCACGTGGGCTAAACGACGCACCGCCGCTTGCCACCTTGTCGCCTGTTTGCGCCATGTGCGAGCCTCCAGGGTTAACCGGCCAATTGATGGATTCCCCGCGGCCAGGGCTCTCAGTTGGGCTGCACTCACAGAGCTGAAGCGCCCTTCGACGCGCATCAGACGCCGCCCCCAGAATAACGCCTCACGCCGCTCATTCCGCTGAGCCGCCCCGACTAACCGCTGGGCCTGCGCGCTCACCCGCGCAACACGGGCCGGAACGCCTGCCAGGGGTCCCAGCCAGAACTTCGGAATGACCAAGAGACGCGCTTGCAACACGCGATCCAACGACGCTTGCACGCCTAGAACCTGGTCACGAGGTACGCCCAGTCTTCGATCATGCTCGAGAACTTGGTGCACCGCTGCCGCACGGGACCGCATCACCGCCCTGTTGCGATGGACCCACACCGCACCGACACCCGAGAGAGAAATGAGCACTAGCAATCCCAGCATTATTCCATAAACCACTCCGCCTCGCGCCGTTCCGGGGCTCTTCTGATGTTTGTGTCGCGCTCGAACCATCCCCGTGACCCCCTTTATCAAGGGCAACGGGATGTGAGCTTGACCGGTCACCAAAACGGCCGGAAAACCTTATGGGACAAGGCATTAAGCACTTCTAAGGGGAGTCATGGCGGACTTGAAAGACCCACTCCACCCGCGTAAAGCTGCCCGATCTGGTTTGCGTGTACCCAAACGCGGGCACGGCCGGGGTGCTACAGCTTGAAACCACAGGACCGGCACCATGGCGGATGCCGGTCCTGCCCATGCCTAGTGCTCCCGAACGGAGGATCTAATGCGGCAACCCTCCTAATCGGCCGTATCGCGAAGCGGCTTCACGGGCATCGCCATGAACGTCCACGACCACGCCTACGTTCATGCGCTGCAGCATGCGCAACATACCGTCACCCATGTGAGCGCAGATCACCTGCTCGACGGCATGCTCCATAAGGAAGCGAGCCATGCGGGCATGATGCTGTCCTTCTCCGCCCTGGCCATGCCATTCATCCCAACGCACTGGGTACTCATCCCATTCTTCGACGTTCCCGGATGCGTTGTCCACGCGCGCCACGGCCACGTCATGCGCGCGTCCCCATCCATCCCCAATCTGTCCTTCCTTTGTCACCGGCAGGCAAACCACCATGACCGTTCTCCTCCCCTTCGGTTCAATCTGTGCATGGCCAGGATGTCCAAATTCGCCCGGGTTCTCTCAGATCGGACAATCGGCCCATTCCCCTTCCTGCAAAACTATGGGTGGATTGGAAGGCAAAGGCGCCACCCGTTGCGCATGTGATATCATGCGCAGGAACAGACTCCGATGGTTCGGCTCGCGAGCAGGGTGATTAAGACGCCGCCATGCCGCTTCAAACCACGCCAGAAAGCCGGTACTGAGATGAAACAACCGATTGTCATGTCGTACAGCGGCGGAAAAGACAGCTCTATGGCGCTCTATCGACTGTTGAAAAGTCCTGATTGGGACGTTAAACGACTCCTAACAACGGCGAACGCCACATACAATCGGTCTTCCATGCATGGTGTGCGTACAGAGCTTTTTCAACAGCAAGCCGACGCCATCGGCTTGCCATTGGACGTTGTCTGGTTAACCCCCGAGGATGGAGGGGACGACTACGAACAAAAAATGCAAGAGACTCTGGGCAGGTACAAGGCGGGCGGCTTGAACCATATGGCATTTGGCGACCTATATCTCGAGGATGTTCGTTCATATCGCGAGACAATGAATCAAACGGTGGGCGTCAGGTCTTTGTTTCCGGTGTGGGGCATTCCCACGCGCGAGTTTGCCGAGAGCATCATCCGTGTGGGCTTCAAAGCGATTGTGGTGTGTGTCGACACCACCCAATTGGACGCCTCTTTTTGCGGCCGCGAGTTCGACCAAGCGTTCCTCAACGAATTGCCGGCCGGCATTGACTGGTGCGCCGAGCAAGGAGAGTTCCATACCTTTTGTTACGATGGCCCCATTTTCTCAAAACCGGTGTCATTCCGAAAAGGCGGACAGACGTTACGCGAGAATCGTTTTCAATATATTGACCTGGTTCCAGACGAATAGCGCCTAGCCCTTTTGGCAGCACCCGCGCCCATTTCTGCCCAACCAATCCGCAGGAGGCGTGACGCCATCCCCGTAGATGCGTTCTGAGGAAGGCCATTCGACATTCCAGCGGTCTCTCAGTCCCTTTCGCCCCTTTCACAAGTTTTCCAAAGTGTCGACACAAGCTGGCGTATGCCACTCCTTAATGCATCGACCACGTTCTCCCACCAGTTTTAAGACCCGCCGGTTCATGCCCCATGGCCCCTGCTGGGCGGTGGGGCCGCGGGGCAAAATTTGCCTCCTAAAAATAAACCTAATTATTCTACGTACCTCGCAACAAAGGAGTACCGTATACACGATCCATCAAGAAAGTGGGTGAAGATTGTGTCGGTACCAATTTCGACGTTCTGGCCAGTAGCGATTGGATTCTTATCCCTTTCGATCAACTACTTCGTTCAGGGTGGAAACACCTTGTTCGGGGGACCCGATTGGAGCGACGATAAAGCCAAGCACGACCGCACTATGGGTCTTTGGGGCATGTTTCTGGGCGGATTCGGGCAGCTGCTTACCGGAACTTACTTAATGGTCGGTCTTTCCTGGTTCCCGGTTTACCGGAACGCTCCGCCGCTTTACATGGCCGCAGTCGCCTTCACGATATACGGCATTCACTGGATTGTCCTCGGTGTCCGCCGCTACACGGGCAGTGATCACGGTCCAGAGGCATGGATGGCCATTCCTCTGCTCGGCTTGAGTGTGCTGGGTGCCATCTCGTTTGCCAAGGCGGGCGACATCCCGGCGAGCATCCTGTTTATTGGCCTGGTCTTGATCTACGTCACGGAGATCCCCTCCCGGTTCCTTAACAGCAAGACGTGGGAGAAGGGCACGGGTCTCTTTCAACTACTCACCGGCATTTGGCTCTTATATCTAACCTATGGCGTCACGCTGAACTTCGCCAATGGTATGCATTGGTGGGTATAGGCAACACAGCCACAGTTGACGAAAAAGACGAGGGCTCAGCCCTCGTCTTTTTTCGTCACCCCATAGCGATGGCAGGACGTCAATCAGCGACCATGCCCATAACCGGGCGTGAAATGCCTCGGTCAGTCCCGCGTTAGTGCCGATGTCCCGCTCGTGCTAATTGGCTTCCCGTGACAACCGTGCCAGCGGTGCCGACTTCGGCAGGAGCGTGGCCGGCCTGTGCGACAAGACCGACGCTCTAAAAACGTCGGTCTTGTCAGGTGCTTTAGGGATGACCCGGTCAGCGTGGCGGTTTGTACAGCCGCCCATGCCCGTATCCTGAACGGAGAGATTGCACCGGCGCTCTACAGGGCCGCCTTGGACAACATCTCGAACTCATCGACGCTCAATTCCAAGCGCGCGGCTGCCACATTCTCTTCCAGATGGGCGACGCTTGCTGTGCCGGGAATGGGCAACATCACCGGGGAGCGTTTTAGCAGCCAAGCCAGCGCCAGTTGAGACGGTTCGGCGTTCAGCCGCTTGGCCATCTGCTCCAGAGGGCCGCCGTCCTTGGCCAACTTTCCCGTCGCCAGGGGAAACCACGGGATAAATGCCAGGTTGTGTTGTTCGCAATATGTGAGAACCGGTTCCGCATCGCGCTGGGCCACATTGTACAGATTTTGGACAGACACAATGGCAGCATGCCGACTGGCTTCTTCGATTTGCGCCACATCAACCTGGCTTAGTCCGATGTGCCGGATCTTTCCTTCCTTCTGCATGAGGGCCAATTCACCAACCTGGTCTGAGAGCGGAACCTTGGGGTCAACACGGTGCAGCTGCAACAAGTCAATACGCTCCAGCCCCAGATGGCGAAGATTTAATTCGACCTGCTGCCGCAAATACTCGGGGCGGCCAACGGGCCGCCAATCGTTGGGTCCCGACCTCGTCAAGCCGACTTTGGTGGCGATAACCAGATCCTTCGGGTAAGGGTGCAGAGCTTTTCGGATTAAGAGATCGGCGACGAACGGTCCATAGGCATCCGCCGTATCGATTAAATTTACACCGAGTTCCACCGCACGCTTGAGAACCCGAACGGCCCCTTCTGGGTCGCGCGACTCCCCCCAGACGCCGGGACCCGGCAATTGCATCACCCCATAACCTAGGCGGTTGACCGGAAGATCCCCTCCGATTTTGAACAGGCCCGACTTTGTCGCTGTTGTGTCTTGACTTGCCATGTACGTCGCCTCCTCGGCCAATAAGAACCATTTAACGGTCAGTTGATCAGTGGAGCGCCGCCCACTCCGGCGCAATTTCCTGGTCGTAAAGCAAACGTGCGCGGCACGTATCTCACGCCGGCTGACAGCACAGCCATTAACATCCCATGCTTGTCCCAATCTATCCGTAAAAACGAGCGCCACACAGGCCGCCAAGCTTATGCATGGGAACGGAACAAGCCAGAGTACTCCTCGGATTCACGTTCGCTTCACAGGTCTTGTCAACCGGTGACTTGAGAATCAATCCAGTGCCGCAGTGCCTCTGCATAGGGCTCTCGTTCCTCCGGCTCTGTGGGAGACCCCACCGTCCAGTATAGCTGGTCGCCGGCATAACGCGGATAGACGTGCAGGTGATAATGCCAGACATCTTGATTGCCGTCCGGCTCGTTGTGTTGCCGGGTCGAGATTCCGCTGCAGCCATAGGTGTGTTTCATCGCCATCGCCACAAGTTGGGCTCCGCGGTGGATTTCGGCTGCGGAATCCATGGGAAGGTCGTAAATGTTTTCAAAGTGAGCATTCGGAATCACCAGCACATGTCCTGGGTTGTTGGGCCACCATTTCGTGGCAACAAAGGCTGTCACAGATAGGTTCTGATACACGATATCACGCTGCTTGGTCCCTCGACCGGGCCGGTCGACCCCTGCCGCCACCTCACAAAAGGGGCACTCGTAACCGTCTGGGGCATGCGAATAGGTTAGCATCGACTATTCCTCCTGTCACACGTCCCAGTCCGATATGGGGGACCACCGGATCTCTGGAGACAGAAGCCTGCCCGAGAGGACTCCGACCATGACGAGATCTTGCGGTCCCTCGGTGAAATAATGCTCCAACATCATCCGGTTGCTGTCCGTCATGGGCTGCATCAAGACATCCCGAAACGGCACCCAGTGGAGTTGCCCTTCCATGGTTGGGCGGGTCTGCGGGGTCTTTGCCGTCCCAAAATAGATGAACTGCTGGCGCAGTTCGTCTTTCCGCTGCCGCAACAACAAGTATCGCAGCGTCAACCCCTCGATGTCCGCCTCGCCTAGCCCGGTCTCTTCGTCAATCTCGCGCAGACACGCTGCCTGGACGTCCCCGACCTCATGACATTCAACGTGTCCGCCAATCCCCGACCACACGCCGGGCAGAAAGTCTCTCTGCGGGGATCGCTGCATCAGCAGCAGTCGATTATCGTGGCTCAGATAAGCCGTGGTCATGGTGCGGAGCCGGTTCAATTCAGCATCTGCCTCCTCATCAGTCAGAATTCTTGTGCGCGCTCGGTTCCGCGAGCCGCTGTCCGCCGCCCGTCAATCCGAGATGCCATTCCGCATCCCTCCCCGCCATCCTCTCATGCACGCTCTCTAACGGTGCTCCCATGCCGCACGCAGTAAACCCGTCAGGAGGGGATGCGGCTGCTCCCATGACAGTTGGGGAACAAACAGCGCAGCCAAAAAGAAGGGGTGGTCGGTCCGCTCAATCATGCGAACCTCCCCGTCATCATCCATGCCGCAAGCCACCAACCCTTGACTCAAGACCAGGTCCCGGTAGGCCGGGTTGAGACTGTAATGGCAACGATATGGCTCACGGGTGGTATTACGCTTATATAATGACCGTGCCAACGTATCGGCCATAATTCCCACCGTGCCAATCTCCCCAAATATCGAGCACGCGAGGGGCGTGACCACCACGTCGCCCTCGGCCGGGCTGAGCTCCGCTGATGTGGCGTCTAAGAGGCTCAGACAATGGCGCGCATGCTCTAACAGAGCATGTTGAAAGCCGCCTCACGTGCCGAGAAACGGCCGCCCGCGCTCGCGCGCGTAGCGAATGCCCGCCAAAGCTCCCTGGAAATCCGCGTACGGGCTTCCGGGGCTGGCCATAATGGCGTCACAGGCATCCAATGCCGCCGTGTCTTGAGCCAGCTCCACCGTGCTGATCCACGTAATCCGCGGTGATTCTCCCAACGCTTCCCCGGCGCGCAGAAGGGCCGCGGTGGTCGCGGGATGCGTAGGTTTTGTCTCGTCATAATCGCCGATAATGCCGATGTGCACCATGCGTCATTTCCTTTCCCTATTCAACGCCTTTGCACCAGGCCGCCAACAGTTCCACGAGGGTCACAATCACAGCCACAGCAGACCGATCGCAGATCGTTCCGGGACCGTTCCTCCCTATGGCTTCCCGTGATGTTCCCTACGGGTGGAGACTCCAAAGGCTGGACCGAAGGATTTCCCCGTAATAGCCCCCGGCCGAGGGGATAGGGCCAATAACCATCTGAGGCGGAGTATGCGCGCCCCGCACCACCCACAGTCGATTGTTGGCCAGATATAATATCCCCCGGCCATTCGGCAACCAGACCGGATCGGTCACGCCTCGACCAGCGCTTGGCCAGATCGTCCAGATGCCCCTCTCCCAGATGGCCAACCTGCGGGTTTGGACCCAGGTTCGGTAGGGCTTCCCAAGCCCCCAAGCGGCGTTGGGATTGTTTTGGGCCAACACCGCCAGGAGAGCCCCCGTTTTCGCATTCATGGCGGGTTCGAGAGCCTCCACGCTTGTCGGCACGGCGAGGCTCTCTGCCCGGCCGTTTTGCACCAGCACCACCGACTTCCCGCCGGAAATGGCACGAGGACCGCCAGCCATGTACGCCCAGCGGTTTTTCGGACCAAAAGCTAGGTAGTCCGGATACGGCAGCATTGGTAAGTACTTGGACGTGGTCCCAGAGTCCGCGTGCCACAGTTGTAAGGTGGTGCCGTCCGCAAGCAGAGAGGCAGAAAACTGGGGGTCCGGCCAATACAAGAGATTGTGGGAATTCGAAAAACTGGCGGCCGGGAGTAGGCCGGACCCCTTCGCGGAGCGGAAGAGCGCTTGCGGTTTGCCGAGGCGGCTCCCAGAGACCGATACGGCGTAGACCTGGTCATAGCGCTTGGCCCCTGCGCCAAGAGTGCGGCTATAGATGAACCTCTGGCCTGTAGAAGTCCAGATGATGCTGCCATGAGGCACCGGAAGCGTGCCCAGGGTCTTGGCACCGGCATTGCTAAAGGACAGCACAGCACTTCGCGTCCCCCATACCGCCATTACGTTATGGCCAGGCTGCCAGGCCATGCCATACACCGACAACTGGTGGTAGATAGTCGTGGCCAGCCGGACACTGTAGACGTTGAGCTTGGCATCAGCCCCGTTGGGACCGGAGGTTTCGTAAGCCAAATAAAGGCCATTCGCCGACCAACTGGGGTTTAACGCATGCGTGTTGGCGGATACATACACAAGTTCGCCGCCTGCTGTAGTCATCCATAATCCCTGCGAGTTGGCAAATGCGAACGGCCCCAACGATTTGGCCAAGGAGCGGTTGACGCTCGGCGGCGCTATGAAGAACCGCGGAGCCGACACGGCCCGGCCGTTGACTAGGTGAGGCCCATGTGCCGGTACCCACGCGGCTGTGCCAGCCACGGCGGCTGCAACAAGGCCGAACATGCCGTGAACGCGTCTTTTAGAGATTTTCACGCAATCGGGTTGCACCTCTGTCCCTCCATGAGTCGACCCCTCCGGATCCGTTAAATCTTGGTCTAGCACGCCTTCCCTAACGCAACTCCATCACCCAAGTTAGGGAAGACTTCCCTGCGAAAGCAGCCCCCATGCTCCAAGTTGCCCCGAGATGAAGTGACCACCGTCCGCGTTTGGTCAAGCACGACAACTGGTTTCCCAGCCGAAAGCATTCGATCATGCCGTCTAGATCTTACCGCTCCGCACAGAAAGAACTAGAATAATAGCAGCGACTGGAAAATAAAGGAGAGGATGCAGCGGCAGAAGGAACGCCCGTCGACAGCCCGCGTGAATCTACAGGAACCTGAATGGAGGATGATGTAATGAGAATGATGCCGTTTCGCCCGCCAACGGAACATTATGACGAACGCCTCAAAGACATGGATGAGAAGATCGCCGAACTCGTGGCCGCTCGCTATACCCTCTCGGAAGGAAACCCGGGATTCCCGCGCGCCGAGTATCTGAACGACTGGGCAGATAAGTACGACACCCCGCTGCGACTGTTGCAGCAGTTATTCGCCTTCCTTCATCACCGGCCCGATTTTCGGGACCGTGTAGAGCCCGATCAATTTCTGCGATTCGTGCCACTGATGGCGACCCAGCAGCGGGAAGACATCCTCATCATGATCCCGTATGTTCGCCAACATAATAATTGCAGCGTTGTAGTCGTCGAACTGGAAGGGCCTAACGTTGACGGCGGCGGCTTTCACCATCTCGAGATTAATCTCTCTATCGACGGATACGACACCATGCCCGCCGAGGGAGGGAGCAGCGGCCACCACGCCAACCGGACCTTTATCGTGACGCCCCCCATTCCAGATGACCAAATTTCACGGTTAAACATGACGGTCGAGTACGAGTCGCGTCCGTTTCGGCACATGGAGGAAGCCCGTCGTCCCGTCCCGCCCACCACGGTTCGCTTCAGCCCGTCAGACCCGCCCGAGAGCCCATGAACACCTCCGCCAGCCGCGGGCTTTTGGGAAACAGGCCCGAACTGCCGCAGGACACTAGGCGCTCTCCCCTGCCACAACCACCCGGTAAGGATTCGAGAGGCCATGCATGAAGGGCGCACCAAGCCCGACAAGCGGCTTCACCGGCCGCGAGCCGGTCAGGCCCCCTTGGATCGAACCAGCTTTTCGATTAAACGCCAGAATCCTGGTGAACTGGATACCTGCACCGGTCCAATGGTGCTCGGTTGACAGGAATAGTCGAACAAGTGGGCCGTGAATACATGGCCGGCACGACTGGTGAGTCGAATTCGCACCGAAGGACCGCCTTCCGATGGACAGCCGAACGAACTCCCGCCACTACTCAGCGGCATGGCATTTAAGTCATGGACCACCTCACGAACATCGGCCGAACGCGTCACGTCCAATGGCATCGGCTGGGCTGTCGGCCTGGCACGGTACGTCAAGGTGAGCGTTCTCACTGTGAAAGGCATCATGCTGGACCTGGGGCGCGGGGGAACCACCACGTCAGTACCTCCATAGACAACCTCCGTGCCCCCATCCGCGCTCTCTGTGCGAATCGCCATGGTCTCCGGTTCGGCGGCGGACGCATCCTTGGTGAAATCATAGGTGTTGATGTTGGTGGGGCCCCCACCTTGCCCGTTCATGCTGTATCCCATCGCTTTAAATGCATTGAGGTACCACAAATCCACCTGGGTTTGCGGTGCATGCACGTAATAGCCGCGAACCGGGGAAGCCAGCAGATAATACGAGCTCGGCACAGGCGCCGGGTAGTTGTGGACCCGCATAAGCTTCCGCTCGGCGCCGGGATACAGCGGTACCGGAACACGCACGACTGCGGCGTCGGGAGGCATGCCTTTGGGCACGTTGACCCGGCCCACCATATTAATCAGTTGCTTATTATGGGGCGACGGTTGTGCCAATATCAGCGTCGTCGTCGGAATCACCCCAGGTTTAGCCGCGGCAACGACCCGAATGGCAATCTCACCCGTCAGCCGACCGAGCCGAGCCCGGATATCGTAGCGGCCAGGACGCTCAGCCAAAAACTGGGTTCCGCCGCCGCGCTTGGGGAACAGCTGGGTGTTCGACACCGGAGTCACCGACCACGCGATCGTGGCGACATTGCCGCCTGCGAACGCTCCCTTGGCATTAATGGGAATGGCGGCTAATTCGGCCGGAATACCTACCGGCACTGCCTTAGCCGTGGTTTCCATCCGCAGCGCGACAGCACTCGGAGGAACTGGCGACGTTGCGGTCGCGCTGGGCGCAACCGTCGCCACCATGAATCCCAGGGTTGCTGCCGATACAGCTGCTACGCGGCCAATCATGTGCATCCTCTCCTATTCCACGCGGGTTCGGTCAGATCCGCGAAAAATCGAGACCGCCCGTCGCATTTCAGAACGCGGTAGAGAAGCACCTTGTTTCACGCGAGAGCGGTGAATTTCCTCTCATATCGCCAGCGGATGCTCCGCTGTCATATCCCCTGTCCACGGGCGTTCGGCGGATGCCCGTGCGCCTTTACCGTGGCTTCCACCATGAGATTCAACGCGTCTGGGTCGATGTCGATGCGACCCGCTCGTCGGCCCATCAGTGCCCCTGCGATCAGACGATTGCCCAGCACATCCCACCCCGCCCCTTGGAGAAGATCACCCGTTTCCTCGGGACTGGCCTCTGGATACCAATACAGGACGCCCAAGATCAGCAGCAGGTTCGGCAGGCTGTGATCGTCCGGATATCCCGAAAATTCCCTGTCAATGGTGTGCCGCCAGGCATCCCACGAGCCGCCCGGAAAATCCGCTCGCAACAGGGCATCAAGGTCCGCGATCCCGGGCCATTTTGGATCCACCCGGGTCATCGCGTAAAGACACCGCCGAGCCCCATCGTGCGGCGTCCACCCCTGCGGCAATCCGCTGACCGCATAGGCCACCACGGCTGCCGTCCAGATTCCCCAACCGCTATAGGCCGCTCGGGCATCACCCGCCGCCGCCACCGCGGCCTGCTCCGGAACGCGATATATGGCGCCCCACAGCAGTGCGCGCCGCATGGCACCCGACCCTTCCCGATATGGATGCCAACGCGTCAGCCATGGCTCGTGCCCCCGATGCCAGTGAAGAATTTGTTGCTCGGCTGGGGTATCCTGGACCCGATTAGGGTGGTCGGCCCATAATTGCACCACGCGATCAGGGGTCGGGAAACCATGACCGAGCGCGAGATTCAGCCGCCAATGGGTAATGCGATCCAACTGTCCGTCCTGAACACCCGTCACCGCGGCCCCTTGAAGAGCACCGCCCAAAAGGCGCTCCAGCCACGGCACTAAAGACCCCTGCTCAACAAAAAGGGCCATCAACGGAGCGCCTACGCGCACTTCATCTGGACTACGGTATTTCAAGGCATCGCGCATGGGCAGTTCGCTCCGATGCTGAAGCAGGTTGTCTACCTGGTGCGGCTTCACGGTCGCATCAGGTCCGAACAGTGCCCGGCCATCGATGCCTTCTGCCCACAATTGGCGGATCGCCGCGTCACTCCATTGCGATCGCGTCATTCCCCCCGACCTCCTTGCACGTGCCATAAGTTGTCCCGACCGCCCGTCGTCCCCATTAGCGTATCACGAGACGCGTTTGGGATCAGAACGTGCCCCGCGCATCAGCGCGGCAAACGATGCAGTCAGGCATCCGTTGATGTCCGCCTCTCTTTCGCGCCCCGCCTGTCGTATGCGACACCCAGCAACCATGACACCTACGAGCAGCCGCCATAGAACCCCAAGTTCCTGTCCGTCGCCCAATAGGGGTCTAAACCATGTTTTCGGAATCTAATTTTATATCACCAAGCTCTTCAGAAATTGTCTCACATAAAACATCTTGGTACACTAGACCCTACATTATTTGCCAACTTACAAAAGGGAGGGTCCGCCATGAATTGGACGGCTTATATCCGACAAAAGATGGGAGTCTTGTTTTCAATGGACACCTGGCTTCCCACGGAACTGCCCGAATATGCTATGGGCCTCATGTATACGTTGGGGTCTCTGACCGCGTCCAGCTTCGTCATTCTTGTGCTTTCCGGCATTATTATGGCCGCCAATGGCCCTCAATGGTGGACCATCTCATCGATAGGATTTTATCTCCGCGGCATCCATTTCTGGGCAGTACAGGCCTTTTTCTTTTTCATGATTCTGCATCTCTTGCGCGTCTTTTTTTCCGGAGCATGGCGAGGCGGCCGCGAGCGGACCTGGATGCTGGGAACTCTGGCATTGCTGGTGGCCATCCCCACTGCGTTCACCGGGTATCTCATGCGGGGCGACTTTTACTCCCAATGGAACGCCGTGCAATCGAAAGACGGTTTAAACGCGCTGGGATTTGCATGGCTCAATCCCCTCAACGCCGGGCAAATGTATGGTCTGCACGTAGTGGTGATGCCAATAATTTTGGGCACCATTATTGCCATCCACATTGCATTCATCCGCATTAAAGGCGTCGTGCCTCCCTACCCAAGCCATGAAGAATTGGAAGAAATCTTGAACAAGGAGGTGCCCTAATGCGCCATTACCATCCGCGCGTTGACGTGACGCACCGCTATCGCTATGTCCCGGCCGACTTCGTCAAGCATCTTATGGGCACCACGCTCGTGGTAGCGGTACTCACGGCCGTGCTTTCGGGAGTCTTTCACGAACCGGTCCGGCCGGCCCTCAAGATCAACACCTATGCGACCACCCATCCCAAGGAGTTCTTGACGGTGGCGCTTGGCGACCTGAACGGCACGGGCACCATCGCAAATTATGGCCCGCCATATAACCACGGCACGGGATCGGTCCAGGACTTCGTTCAGAAGTGGATCGGGGTGATTCACCCTGTGTATCCCCGCGAAGATTTTGTTTTAAAGCCGCTGGGTTACGCAGCACACCTGAACCCCGGCCTGGCCCCTGCGCTAAAACAGTTCACGCATGCCTCCTCGGCACAGCAGCGCCGCTGGGAGAAGGCATTCGGAGGCTCCTTGAAGCAGGCACGGGTGCAGGGTTCGCAGGTGCTGTTGCCCTCCGGCGCGTATGGTCCGGTCGGTACCATGATGCAAGGACTTTTAGAGCTTGGACAAAGCGGGCTCATGGCGGGGGCCTTAAATCGCAGCCCCGCCGACTATCAATTTGACAATCAGAACGCCTTATTGTTCTTGCAAGGAAGTCCATTGCACAATGCGGCCAAAAAACTGGAATTGGAGGGCAACCAGTGGGGGATTATCCACGAAGAACGGGCCCCGTATCCCGGCCCGTGGTGGATGACCATCGTCACCGCGATCTATCAAATCCCCTTTATCGCCAACGCCAGTGCCGCGGATGCCTTGGCATTGGGATCCGGTATGGTCATCTTTCTCGTCCTGATGCTCGCGCCGTGGATCCCAGGCATTAATCGTCTGCCGCGCCTATTGGGGGTGCATCGTGTGATATGGCGAAAATTCTATGCCACCCATCAGCCCGACCCCGTCGATATCTCTCATTCGTCATGAAGCGCTATCTCGGCATCTTGCGGTTTGTGATTGGCTCTGTGGTGGGTGTGATCGGCTTCGGGCTGATGGGCGTCTCCGTCCTGCCGTTCCGCTGGGGTCCTCTAATCTTAGGCGTTGTCATGATGGGGATCGGACTCCTCTTAGCGGTAGGCACCGTGACCGCCCGCGGACCACGACATTGACGCAGGGTACAGTTCCCCCCTGCGCGGCGTCGACACGGGCGGCCCGGAGCCAGGCCGCTTCCTCGAAACCCGGTTTATGGAGCGTCGCGAGTAAGCCTGGGCGTTAGACTACACACCCAATAACGCGAGTGACGCCACGACCAGCGTGATCCCCGCAATGACGAAGGTGGCTGTGGAGGTACGCCACCGGCTCGCAAGCCGAATCACGGCACTAATGGCCACAAAGGACACCACGCTGGCCACGGCCACCATAAGAATAGTGGTGGTCAGCCCCAACTGTGCAACCGCCGCCGTTCCGCCGTGTCCAATGACGAGGGGCACCAATCCGGCGCCAACCAGGGCCAGCACGTCCAGCATGAATGAGAAACGAATCGCCTCACGCGCTTCAAAACCGTACCATAGCAAAGGGGTAATCGTCATGCCGCTGCGGCTGATGCCTGGCAGTCCTGCTAAACCCTGCATGGCACCGGTGACGATGGCCGCCCAGAAACCCGGAACCCGCTCGTCGTCTGGTGTGGTGTTCGATGTCTCGGCGGCCTTCTCCTGGCTGCGCTGCACCATTTTTTCCTTATTTCTCACCACAAATCCGGTAAACAACAGCAACAGCCCAATGACCACCATAGCCGCCGATCCCCCAATAGAGCTGAAGGCATGGCGTACCAAAATATAGGCGGGAATACCGGTGACTCCCGTGGCCAGTGTGGCGAAGAACAGAAACCGCAACAAGCGGGAGTAGTAATCTTTTCGGAAGGGATGGCCTAGAGCCTTGATGGTCCGCACCACTTCCACGCGAAAGTAGTACACAGCGGCAAAAAATGAACCGAAGTTGGCAATCAGACCGAGGTCATAGGCGTTTTGGACCTTAATGCCGAGCACGGTGAAATAAATGGTAATCATCGTCTTGCTGCTGACCGGCAACCATTCGACAATCCCTTGAATAAGACCAGCGATTAGTGCCGGAATCAGATAATGATGATTCAATGCATGTCCCCCTTATAATGGCGATAGGTGACCAAGTCCCTGTTTATATAACGAGTGAATGGCAACATTGCATCGCTGAAGGTGTCGCTTGCGAAATTTTCCGCTTCACTCGCCCGTCTCACAAGTGTCCCTGCCCTAAGCGTGCGCTTAAGACGTATCCCTCAGCAAATTGTGACACAAAACACACCCACCGCGCCTCCGTTTTTGCCTTTCGTCAGGTCCTGGGATCGAACCCGCCACAATCGCCCACGACAATCACAGGCCGTCAGCGGCGTGCCCGAAGACCAGCGCTGCGGATCCGTTAGCGAATCCGTTGGTAGCGGCGGAACGGTTCTCCATCAATATCCACCAGACCCACATAGGGCAGGCCGCTCTTTTGAATGACCTTGTTGGAGGCCACATTGCGGGGAAGCGCTACGGCATTAATAGCCGCCGTGTCCGTCTGAGAAAACAAATACTCGACCAAGGCCCGAACGGCTTGGGTCGCATATCCTTGGTTTCGATAACGCTCCGCCACCGCGTACACCACCTCACGATTGGGCGGTGGCAACTCCTCCTTGATTCCTGTGCAACACCACCCGATGCACTGTCCCGTGCCGCGTACTGTCACCGCCAGCCTCAGTCGCAGGTCGCCGATATGTCCTCCCGCGGCTGCTGCAGCCAAGAACTGGTCGTTCTCGGGGATTTCATAATCAGCGAGCCACTCGCGGCGCTGCGCTTTGGGTGCGTTCCAGTCTGGCAAAAACTCTAGAACTGCCGCTTCCTGGGTTAGGTTGTAAATGGCATCGACGTCGTCCAAGCGGTACGGTCGAAGGATTACATCGCGCGCTTCAATGATGAAACTTCGATCCATCGCTGCCCCATTCCTCTCCGGTCCTTTGAGCCGGCCTTTTGCCTCCGCAAAGGCTATGAACAGCCATGTCGTCGCCATGACGTCCACCACGCCGTCTCTGGCTGGGACACCCGCCCCAACCGTCGACGGTTTCCGCGCACGTTATGTCAATCGGTCACCGCTTTGCCGTCCGCTGCGGCGATCCCGTGAGCCTCCGATCGCGGCTTTGACTGCACGAAAAAGCATAGCACCAGCGACATGATGGCGAAGCCTGCCGCCATCAAAAAAGCGCGGTTCATGCCATGAACGCTAGCTTGGTTTACCAGAGCGACCGGGTTGAGCGATGGTCCTCGGTCATGCGCTGCCATAAAAGACTTGGCCCCTTCTGTCATGACGGTGACCAAGAGCGCAGTGCCGACCGCTCCGGCTACCTGCTGCAACGTGTTCGAAACCGCAGTGCCGTGCGGATAGAGATGGGGAGGCAGCCGATTCAGTCCCGCGGTCATGACCGGCATCATGATTAGCGACATGCCCAGCATCATGAAGACAAACGCTATCATGAGTGAAAGATACGACGTCGAATCACTCACCGCGGTAAAGCGGAGCAGCGCCGCCACCAACAGGACCGACCCTGCCACGCCCAGCCATCGTCCGCCCGCGCGGTCAAAGATGCGCCCCGCAATGGGTGACATGATGCCCATGGCGATGGCTCCCGGCATCACCAGAAGACCGGAGGAGAAGGGCGAAAACCCGCGATCATTCTGGAGGTAGAGGGGGAGCAGCAGCATGGCGGAAAACATACTCATAAACACCAACACGGTAATCACTGTCGAGAGTGTAAATGGGCGAACCCGGAACACGCGAAACTCCAGCATGGGCACCGACAGATGAAGTTGGCGCCAAAGGAACAGCGCCAGGGCTGCCACCGATACCGCCAGGGCACCCAATACGACGGCGGAATGCCATCCCACGGTACCCGCATCGCTAAACCCGTACAGCAGTCCCCCAAACCCAACCGTGGACAGCACAATCGATACCATGTCGATACGCGGATTGGTCAGGGTCAACACGTTGGGCAGCGCTGCATACGCGAACCCCATGTCGGCAATAGCGATAGGCAGAACGATGAAGAATAAGAGGTGCCAATTATAATGATCCACCAACCATCCGGACAAGGTGGGACCGATGGCGGGGGCAAAGGTAATCACGAGGCCGACCAGTCCCATGGCCGCCCCCCGCTGCTCCGCCGGATATACCGCCAGGATGACGTTCATCAAGAGCGGTAGTACAATCGCCGCGCCGCTGGCCTGCACCACTCGAGCGATTACCATAATCACAAACTCGGGCGCAATGCCCGCAACCAGGCTGCCAAGCGCAAAAAGTCCCATGCCAGTGATAAATAGCACGCGGGTGGATATCTTCTGGACGAGAAACGCTGTGACTGGAATAAGTACCCCGTTAGTCAGCATGTATACCGTGGTCAGCCACTGCACAGTGTTCGCGGTCACGTGGAAGTCATGCATAATCCGCGGCAACGCGACGTTGAGCAAGGTTTCGTTCAATATGGCAACAAACGCGCCAGCCAACATGACCGCCAAGACGAGACGGCGATTCACCGGACGCGGTTCGCCCGCAGATTGGTCGTGCAACAAGGGATTCTCCTTTGACAAAAGACGAGGATTAGCAAAAGAGCCGATTGGTCTAGTGTACACCAGTAGTCAAGAGCTCTTGATAGGGAATGACATCAAGACTTCTAAAACCATTCATCGGGTCTAAGGTCGGGGGTCACCATTTTCCACTGACAGCGAGCATCGTCGCCACCAATAAGCCCGCCCCAATCGATACGAGACCGCCTTTTCTCTTATCGAGATACCGCGTCAGACCCCCGGCTAGCAGCATCACACAGGCCGAAATTGGCACCAAACCATGCACGATGCGGGAAGGACTCACTATCTCCCATATACCCAGGACAATCACGAGGACGGCGAAACTAATACTGGCGATAGTCAGTAGTCTTTGACGCATCATGGACTGCGACTCCTCTCTTGTGGACGTGGGGATATTCCATGGTCGTGCAAACATTTTCGACAGGCGTACGTAAAAATCAGGTCCTGCGTCTACCCTAGGCACCGGGCAATCCCCTATCATGGTCCATAGAGGGTGATTATCACGATCACAAAGCTACTCTGGTATGTCCCCTATCTTGCAGCCATCGGTCTCGCGGTGTTATTCCGCGACCATGGCCATAATCGGGCGGTCCTCATGATGCTGGTGGCCGGATTGTTTGTATACGGACGTTTTGAGCGCCGGCGACAGCTTACCCAGCCGTTTGGGACGAGGCGGTAACCCATCCGGCGCAGATTTAGGTTTGATTGTGGTGCGTTTCCACATACCACGATCCCCAGCCACCGATGACCAACACGACAATTAAACCGACCAAGAATCCCCACCGAGGCATCCATTCAAATCCGTATTGTCCGATCAAACCTAACGAGAACGCCCCCATGAACGCGACTGTGACGGATGCCACCCAACGCACCGGCAACGGCCCTTGAGTTTTCATGCCTTCCTCCTGTCTTCGCGCGTATCCCTCCTACGCCGCCCCGTCACCATAGGTGACAACATTCCGCCCAATCGCGACGGCGCCGACACCCCGATCCACCAAGCCGTTATTGCATCGATTATACAGCGACCCACGCGGTCAAATGCTCATACACCTTGACGTGTTGTGCGATATTTTGCGCTCTTCGGGTTCCATATGGGTCATGTCAACCTCCGTGTCGTAGGTAATGCCCGCATGTACCTCTGGATTGCCATGTAGTGACATCCTGCGAATAGCGGAGCTTGCGAGAGAAAATCGCTTAATGGGGAGGGATGTGCATTGTCCACACCCGTCTGACATGAGCGTGGTTGCTCCGTTCCCGGGCGGAGTTGATATTGACATGAGCGCAACCGGTTCGTATCGTAAGGCTAACGGGGAAGACCTCCCGCAAGGGAGGGTCGGTTCAGCCGATGGGCCGGGGGCCTTGGATTTTCAGAGCACGCGGCGGGCACCGCGTGCTGGCCTGAAGAGCCCCAACTTGTCGTCTTGAAATAGCGGCCTTGCGGGTGCTATTTCTTTATCTTCTTCGACTTTGGCAATGCTGGTCTTGCCCCACTGGTCCCACCGTTCAATAGGATAATCTCCGTCGTCTGTGTCCCAGGCTCACACGTCACTTAGCGACAATCACAGAGCAAGCGTTTTCCCGAAACAGTCATTCTGAGAAGTTGGCCTTCGAAAGTACCCATGGAGAGTCCGAAATCCGCAGAACCATCCCGAGAGGATCAGTCCCGCCAACCGGCGAATCTTCTTTCTAAAAAGGGAGCAATCTTCGGCCTGCTCGCGAGATTCGGAGTGATGCACTTGGCAAGCCAAGGACCCATACTTGTAATTGGCGCCACAGGCAATCAGGGCCGGCAAGTGGTTCGCGCCTTGCTCGATGCCGGGCGTACTGTACATGCCTTCACACGTAATCCGTCTAGTCCCAGGGCCCAAGCTCTCCAACGGTATGGGGCGCACCTGGTGCAGGGAGACTTGGCGGACCGGGGTTCCCTTATTGAAGCGATTCACCTGGCTGCCGGGGTCTTCAGCGTGCAGAACTTCTGGGAGTTGGGGATGAACCAGGAAGTCCGGCTCGGTTCGAATGTCATCCGGACGGCCACGGAGGCCGGCCATCGCCCACACCTCGTCTATAGCTCGGGACTCGGCGCCGAACGTCCACAACACGTGGAAGCCATTGATGGGAAGGCGATCCTGGAACAGCACCTGAGGAACTCCGGCCTGCCCTACACCATTTTGCAACCTGGTCTCTTCATGGATGATTTTCGCGGTGCATCCTTGCCCTTCGCTCGCCCGATACAGCGCCTCCTCCGCCGCCATCGACCTCTGGTTGGCCGCCTGTTTCTCGCTACACTCCGGGCGGTCATGCCAAAAAACCATCCGATCCCGCTAACCTCGTTGCACGATCTTGGGTGTATGGCGGCGTGGGCCTTTGAACACCCCCGCCGCGCCCAGGACCAGACGTACCGCATCATAGGAAGCGCCGACACCGCCGAAACCCTGTGTCTCACATGGGAGCAACGCATGCGGGCATCCATTCCCTACGTCCCTGCCCCGAAGTGGGGAATCCGATTGGTTCACCCCCAGATGGCGGCACTTTTGGCATGGTTGGGTCGATATGAAGCCATTCCCTCTGAGCTGCCCATCGCCTTGCAGTCGTATGACGCCTGGCTCTTGGCGTCGGCCCAGCACCCGTGTTGAACCGCGTGGCTGAAGACGTTTCTCCCTCCTATGCCAACATCGGGAGTCCAATCCGGATTATCGTGGGTAACGCCCGAACGCCCCATCATACTGGACCCTATCCGGTGCCCGTTCCCAATCGGTGCGCAACAGAGGGCTGGGGGCAAAGGGCACGTGATCGTCCATCACCATCACGCACGGCGTCCGGAAGCACTCCTCCCCATCGTTCGACCGGAATTGCGATGGCTTTCGTGTGGGCGCAGGCGGTATCAACCGATTCTCGCCTGAACCCAGGGGTACAGTCTCAGAGTGCCGCGTCCCCGGAACCCAGCGGGCAATGGGAAGCCTTAGCCATAGCGTTGGCGCAGGAGACGCCGGCATGCCTCCCAACGACACGCACATCGCGCCTGGCACTGGAACGGCCGTGGGGGGGGGGGGCGAGGAGATGCGCGGCATGCCGTCCGTTGGCACTGGCCACCATAATGAGAGAACGACCTAAGCACTGTTCTTCAGCGCCGGCATAAATAGCCCCTATCCCAACACCGCCCCATGGACATCCACGGTGGAATTCCCCACGGTCATCACGGAGCGGTGTTCGCTCCCGATCGTATTATGAAGTCGCCAGGAAACTGGCGGCCTCCTCTGGGTACTCGCTAATCTTTACCCACGCGCAGGAATATCTTGCCATTTAGGGCGCGCGGGGGCCGCGGTCGCACG
>JAJZAN010000127.1 GCA_021799435.1 Bacillota bacterium
CGGCGGTCAAACCTTGATAAAATGGTAGCCCCAAGCGGATTCGAACCGCTGTTTCCGGAATGAGGGTCCGGCGTCCTAGGCCTCTAGACTATGGGGCCGTGGCTGGGGGACCAGGATTCGAACCTGGGCGAGATGATCCAGAGTCACCTATGCTACCGCTACATCATCCCCCAACAAGCACGCTCTATTATATCGACTCCATGCGTTCGAATCAAGAGTTGTCCTTTAGCATTTTCCGGAAGCGACCTCGGGGAAACATGCTTGAGTGATATTAGCCAACAACGTAGACTATAAACGAGAAGGGAGACTGACGACAATGGCAAAATCGAGGAAGCCATGGTACGGCAGGGATTTCGGCTTGTCGTTTCGGATGGGATTGACCATGTTCCTGTTGGCGGCATTGTATGCTGCCTTTATCGTCGTACTGATGGCTGCAGGCGTTCGTCTGGCGACACTAATCGTCATCGTCGGCCTGGTGTTGTTGTCTCAACTAATTTTTTCTGACCAACTTGTGCTATTGGCCAGCGGGGCTCGCATCATGCGTCCTGAGCAGGCTCCCGACCTTCACCAAATGATTAGCCGCTTGGCGCAATTGGCCGACTTGCCCACCCCCAAGCTGGCATGGATTAATACCCGCATGCCGAACGCGTTCGCCATCGGGAAGAATCCCAAATCAGCGGTGATTGCCGTCACCCGGGGGTTGGTCGACCGGCTCGATGCTCACGAAATTGAAGCCGTGTTGGCACACGAACTAACCCATATCAAAAATCGAGACGTGACTGTGATTAGTCTGGCCAGCTTTTTTGCGATGATCGCGTCCTTCATCGTGCAACAATTTTTTTTCGTGGGGTTATCCATGGGAGGCGACCGTCGCGGCGGCCGCAACAACGAAGGCGAGGACCTTATCATCGTTTGGCTGGCGTCGATTGTTGTCTGGGCCATCAGCTTCATTCTCATTCGAACCTTGTCCCGCTATCGCGAATACGCGGCCGACCGGGGATCCGCCATTCTTACTGGGCATCCCGGCTACCTGGCCAGTGCCTTGCAAAAGATTCAATCCGGGGTCCGCACCACGCCCTCTCGTGATCTGCGTCAAGCTGAGTCCATGAACGCGTTTTTCATCTTCCCGGCCGTGCGCAAGGACAGTGTGATGGAAGTGCTCTCCACACACCCCACGATAGAGCACCGTATTCGCCAGTTGGAACGGATCCAGCAAGATATGGAGAAGAGGTAGAGACCCGATGGGATTCTTTGATTCGTTGTTTGGCCGCACGCGGATGCCGGCGGGAAAAACCGATGCATTGTTTGCGCTCTCCACGGCAGCCTTGGACATCGAGGTTAAACTGGACAGCACTTACAGCGGGCGCGCCGCCATTGTGCTGCGCTCCGTAGACAACTCGGCTTACGATGCGGTGAGCCGCGACATTCAGGATCTGTTAGCCGTGGGCGGCTCGGACTTCACCGCCAAGGTACGGGTTGAACACGACAAAATGGGATTCCACTGGATTCTCTTCGACGGTCCCGAACTAGAAGATGCCATTAATGGCCTGCATATGACAGCCGACCTCATTAAGCAAGGAGGTTTTGGGGACAGTCTCTTGGCAGCCATGTTCCAGTTCGGCTCCTGGTATCTCATTTACAACTATCGCCGCGCGGCCTTTTACCCATTCGTCCAGACAGGCCCTTCCCGCCGCGAATCGAGCCGGGAGTTTCGCATCCGTCAAACCCTGATCGATGCCCTGCCAATGGAAAAGGATCCCGAGCGATGGTACCCGCTCTGGGACCCTCCCTTGTAAAAGCTTTAAGCGGGGTCGGCGAAGAGCCGCTTGGCCTCCTCCAACGTCGTGTCCGACGCCGGTAGGATTAAGTCGGACTCGACCAGATGCTCCGGATCGAGAGCGGTGCCGCGTCGCACCAGTTCCGCAACTGTGGCCAAAAGCTCTCGAAACCGATCCGCCTGGTTGGCAGTGAGAGCTTCCATAAGCTGGTCGTCGAGCACCTTTATCTGCTCCAGCGTGTCCCCATCGACACGATATTGACCCTCCGAAAGAATCCGCACAATCATGCCTTATCTCCTTGGCCCAATTCAGCCTTGAGCTTGGCTAGTTCGTCCGACACACCAGACGAAGCCTGCAGTTTGTTGAGCTCGTCCCGAATAGAATCTCCGGAACTGGGCAAAGCGTCCGCTGCAAACGCGGGGTTTTCCGACAATGAATCAATGGCGGCGGCTCGCGCCTTCATGCCTTCGGTCTTGTCCTGAGCACGCTGCAAGGCCATGTTCACGTCTGCCATGTCTTCGCCGAGACCGGTGAACGCTTCGCCGATCTTAACCTGAGCCTGGGCAGCCGAGTACTGGGCCTTAATCACTTCTTTTTGGGTCCGGAACGACTCGACCTTGGCTTGCAGTTTCTGCTGCAAGTCGGTGAGACGAGCTTCTTCACGGGCCAAATCATCAATTTGCGTTTGAAGACCAGCAATCTGGCTGGTAAACCCTTGCTTGCGGGTCAACGCCTCTTGCGCTAAGTCATCCCGGTTCGCCCGCACCGCGTCCCGCGCATTGGCATCCTGCTGATCGGCGGATTGCTGCAGGCGCGCCGCCTGCAGTTCCAACCGCTTTTTAGACGTCACCACCTCAGCGATGCCACGACGGATGTTTTGCAGCTGTTCAACCTGCTTTTGGTACGAGTATTCCAGGGTTTCGCGCGGATCTTCGGCTTTGTCCAAAACCGTGTTCACTTTCGATTTGAAGATCGTGGAAACGCGCGCCATCAGTCCCATGAAAAGCCTCCTCTCTGCTGACCTCAGTATATTCCCCCATAAAAATCCTTGTCAAAAACCTTCTGCATCCGGGGACACTAACTCCGGGAGGTGTCGCCAATGACGTGGATTTTATGCGACGTTACCGAGTGCCGATACAATGACCACGAACAGTGCGCCCTCTCGGAAATCACCGTCGGTCCGGGGTCCGTCGGCGTTGTTCCCGAGATCCTGGAGCCGACCGCCCATCTGTCTCCGGAATCTCTGCTGGCGGGCTACGCCGATGAATTTGACGCCTACGCCGAGTATGCACAAGCGCACCCCGATGCCATAGCCCGGGGTGCGCTCTGCCGAAGTTATACGCCCTTATAAGGGACGGAGGCCTGTCCTCCGTCTCTTCCCTTACTTGCCGTCGGAATACAGTACCGGATCTGATTCCCTTTCCCGAGTCTCTAGGCTGGCTTTGATAAAACTCTGGAAGAGCGGATGAGGGCGATTGGGGCGCGACTGGAATTCCGGGTGAAATTGCGTGCCGATAAACCAGGGGTGGTCCAACAGTTCCACAATTTCGACCAGCCGGTGGTCCGGGGACAATCCCGACAACACCAAACCCGCCCCCTGCAATGCCTCCCGATAGGCATTGTTAAACTCAAAACGATGGCGGTGGCGCTCAAAGATAAGCGTTTCACCATAGATCTCTTGAGCCTTGGTTCCCAATGTCAAAGCACACGGATAACTGCCCAAACGCATGGTGCCGCCCATGTCTTCGATCGTCTGCTGCTCAGGCATGAGATCAATGACGGGGTATGGGGTGTCCGCCAAAAACTCTGTCGAATTGGCCCCCGCCAGTCCTGCCCGATGCCGGGCCAGTTCGATTACCGCAGCCTGCATTCCCATGCAAATCCCGAAGAAGGGAATCCGCGCCACGCGCGCATATTCTATGGCTTGGATCTTCCCTTCGACTCCACGATATCCAAACCCCCCGGGCACTAGGATGCCATCCACGCCCCCCAGGTGGGCCTGTGCCCCATCCTTCTCGATATCCTCGGAATCTACCCACCGTAACGCGACATGAACGCCATTGGCGATTCCTCCGTGCGTAAGCGCCTCTGCCACACTCAAGTAGGCATCATGCAAATCCACATACTTGCCCACAATGGCAATCTCCACGTCACCCTGCACATGTGCCGCATGTTCCACCATGTTGCGCCAGTCGCCCAATTCCTTAGGTCCGGCGTTGTTCAATCCCAATCGACTCACCACGATGTCATCCAGCCCTTCATCGGCCAGCATTAAGGGCAATTGATAGATGGAGTTTGCATCCACGTTTTGCACGACAGCCCGCCGATCCACGTCACACATCAAGGCAATTTTATCCCGCATCTCCCTGGACAGGGGCCGCTGGGTTCGGCATACAATGACGTCCGGTTGAATGCCGATGGAACGAAGCTCTTTCACCGAATGTTGGGTAGGCTTGGTCTTGGCCTCGCCGGCCGCGCTCAAAAACGGCACCAAGGTGACGTGGATGTACATAACGGATTCGCGGCCGATGTCTGACCGCATCTGCCGAATGGCTTCCAAAAAAGGCAAACTCTCAATGTCACCCACGGTGCCGCCGATTTCTACGATGACCACATCAGCGCCGCTAGCTTCAGAGACACGATGGATGCGTTCTTTGATAGCGTTGGTAATATGAGGGATGACCTGCACGGTACCGCCTAGGAAATCGCCGCGTCGTTCCTTGGTAATGGTGGACCAATAGATGCGGCCTGTCGTCACATTGTTGGCTTGGGACAGGTTGATGTCCATGAACCGTTCATAATGCCCCAAGTCGAGATCTGTCTCGGCCCCATCCTGGGTTACGAACACCTCCCCGTGCTGCAGAGGAGACATGGTACCCGGGTCCACGTTAATGTACGGATCAAGCTTCAGGGCGGTGACTCGAAGTCCGCGCGTTTTCAGAATTCGCCCAAGCGAGGCCGCGGTGATGCCTTTTCCCAGCGACGACACCACACCGCCGGTAATAAAAACATACTTCGCCATTCTGGTCCTCCCATAATGATGTCAGATAAATAGGTCGACGCGTCGCGGGAAAAATGGAGAAGGAGTCCGAACGGTGGTTAGCCGTCGTCCTCCTCTAAGTCATCTCCATCGTCATCCTCATACCCGCCTCTGTCGCGGCTGGAGGTCGTGCGCCCCGTCGAGCGAGGCTGCCATTCCTTCAGTCCCCACGACGACCCGCCTCGGTGTTGAAAGCGGGAGTCCAAATTAATGTCGGTGTATATCCGCGCCGCCACCTTGGGTTCCCGATCTAGTCCGAGCCGTGTCAGTGTTTCATCCAACAGGTCCTGAACATCCATCGGTTGGCCTTGAGTTTTCAGCACAGCATAGGCCGCATCCGTTGCCCTCATGGGTCACCCCGTCCTCAAAAAGTTTCCCGTGTATTATACCACTCCTGGCCAAAAATCCTCCTTGCATTTGGTTCAATTTATAACTTCCTGGATTTTCCAAATATCGAGCCCTTGTCCAGTCATTCGCCAAAATTCTCCACTATTTTCTTGACCATCCAGGCTCTACCCCCTTAGACTCATACATATAATGAATCGCCGAATCCTTGACGGAGTCAGGGTACGGGGGATCCTAAAGCTCGACTTTAGGTGGTGAATCTGGCGCCATTTGGCGGCAGTAGGGGGCTCCTTCTCCCCCGAACCACGGGTTTGTCCCGCTACTAACCTCGGAGGCAGTCACCAGAAGGAAGGGCGTTGTCTTTTTTGTCAAAACTCAACCGTAACGTGTCGCCTGTTTTGGCAGGTCTGGCTGTCCTTGCGGTTCCGGCTTTGTCCCAAACAGTCCAAGCTCAATCGATCCACCACCCGGTTATTCGGGAAGGAGACCACAGCCGCGCCGTCCAACACGCTGAAGTGTCGCTTCGGACCCTTGGGTATTATCATGGCGCCATAGATGCGGTTTTCGGACCGAAATTGTTATTGGCAGTAAAGTCGTTCCAGGGTCATTACGGACTCGCCCAAGACGGCATCGTCGGCACGTTGACGTGGGAAAAGTTGAGCGCGACCGTGGGCACCCAGGCGGCTGGCACTAACAGTGCGTCCCCGAAATTCGCCGACGTTCTGATGTTGCGTCTCGGCAGCCACGGCCCGGCCGTGGCCCGCTTGCAGCAGTTGCTGATCGCACACGGATACCACTTGGCGGTCGATGGGGACTTCGGCCCTGTGACATACGCAGATGTACGCAACTTCCAAGCATCCCATCACCTGGCCGTAGACGGCATCGTGGGTCCCCAGACCATGCAGGCCTTGGACGTCAGCAGCAACAGTGCCAGTCCCACCATGGAAGCCGCCCGAGTCGGCTTGTTGCGTGAGGGCGACAGCGGTCCGGCCGTTGTTCGACTGCAAAAAGATCTCGAAGCCTTGGGCTACTCGACCGGCGGTGCGGAAGGGGACTTTGGCCCCATGACCCTGACCGCGGTCGTGGATTTCCAGCAATCCAACGGCATCCCAGCCACGGGTCTGGTTGGAGTACTTACGTGGCGCGCGTTGGACGAGGCCGTACATCAAGCTCCCCCGACCAACACCATGGGCAGCAACCAAGTGAACCGGGGCAGCATATCACCAACCGCCGCCGGTATTGTCGGACTAGCGATGAAGTATCAAGGTGCCGCCTACGTATTTGGCGGCAATAGTCCAGCCACGGGCTTTGACTGCTCGGGATTTGTCCAGTGGGTTTACGGGCAATTTGGCATTGCGTTGCCCCGTACCTCATTTGGCCAATGGAACGTTGGCACCCATGTGAGTGAAGAAGCGCTTCAACCCGGAGATCTGGTGTTCTTTACCACGGAAGGTGTGTTCGCGAATCACGTCGGGATATACCTCGGAAACGGCGAGTTTATCTCGGCTGCGACTCCTAGTCAAGGTGTGGTGGTGCAAAGCCTCAGCACCCCCTATTTCGCTCAAGCATACGACGGCGCTGTGCAAGTGTTGCCAAACAGTTAGACAGCGCGCCATCGGAGGGATATCGATGAGGAGAGTTCGGGAACGGTGTCGTCCACTGAAAGGACGCCGCATCCCCGTCACTCTCTCGCCGACTCGCCAAGACACCCGGACCGAGGTCCGGGTGTCTCCGTTTGCGTTCCTGCGCACCCCCATATCATGAGGAGGTTAGACCCTTGGTTTACAGCCGTCCGGAACCCGAATACAAAACACCCGAACATGCACGCAAGGCCCATCGCCGCGCCAACCCCGTGGGCCTCAGCCGCCTCATCTTTATGGTTCTCACCATCGGATTATTGTCGTTAGGGCACGGGATCACGTGGTGGACGGGATTCGTCCTGCTGGGTCTTATCCTCTTCGCGGTCGCCCGCTTAGGACAAGTATGGTGGGGCCTTTGGGCCTCCGTCGCGGTATTGTTGGCCTTGGCCTTCTGGCACCTCCATATCATCCCCTTGTGGGCGGCCCTAACGTTTTTGGCTCTGGGCGCCATCCAGTTTAGTTTGAGCCTGGCGGTGCGGCGAGTCCGTTAATGTCCCTGAAACCGCGGCCGCCTCTTTTCCATGAAGGCCCGGATGCCTTCCAACGCGTCCGCTGTTATCATCAAACGCTGGATGGCCGCGGTTTCCCGTTCCTGCCCGCCCGGACCATGGTCCAACAGCAGCTGCTTAATCTCTTTCAACGCTAACGGCGGCAAGGCGGCCAATCGGTCCGCCAGGTTGAGGGCTTGGGCCACCAAAAGATGGGGCTCGACCACCTGGTCCACCAGACCGATGGCTAAGGCTCTCTCAGCGTCAATCGGGTCCCCAGTCAAGAGCAGACGGCGAGCTTGTGACAATCCCACAAGCTTAGGAAGCCGCATCGTGCCGCCCCAACCGGGAATAATGCCCAGATTGACCTCAGGTTGTCCAAATCGCGCTTGGGTGGAAGCGATGCGGATGTCCGAGGCCATGGCCAGCTCGTTTCCGCCACCGAAGGCAACGCCGTTTACTGCCGCCACAATCGGCAACCGAGTCGATTCCAGCCGCTGATACAGTCGGGCGCCCTTGACCATAAAGTCCTGCAGGTTGCCACCCAGCTTCATGAACCCCTGAATGTCGGCCCCTGCCGCAAAAGTGGGGCCTTGACCCGTGATGACGACAGCGCGGACATTGGGATTCTCTTCGGCGTCATTCAGTGACGCTTCCAGTTCTTCTAAAACTGCCATGCTAATGGCATTGACCGGGGGATTGGCGATAGTCCAAAGCACCACCCCGTCCCGTTCTTTGACCGATACGGCACTCATGAGCGGACCTCCGTCTTGTTACTTTGCATACGTCAAGTACCCGATGCCTGACTTCACTCCCAGTTGCCCACGTGCCACCCGGTCCCGGAGAGACTGCGGTGGAGCAAAGCGCTCCCCCACCGATGCTTGGAGCGACTCCAAATCTTTGAGAACGTGATCCAGTCCCTGCTCATCGGCCCAGCGCAGCGGCCCCTTGGGTAGACCCGCACCCGCGCGCATTGCAATATCGATCTCCTCGGCCGAAGCAATGCCCTCCTCGAACAGGCGCACACTCTCTAAAAACGTGGCCAGTGAAAACCGCAGAATCAGTTGCTGCTCTTGTGCTTCATCCATTGTGCTTGCCTCCCCCGATTAGCGATAGCTATAGAATCCGCGCCCGCTCTTGAGCCCCACGTGTCCTTCAGCAACCAACGCCTCCAGCTGTGGGCCCGCCTGAAAGCGGTCCCCATAGGCGGCTGTGAGCGTGCGCGCCACTTCAAGGGCCACGTCCAATCCCAATGCGTCACCCAGCACGAACGGACCCATGGGGGCCAATCCGGCCTTGGTGACCGCCTGATCGATTTCCTGATACGGAATTTGGGTTTCGTGCTGGAAACGCAGCACCTCAGCCATTGACGCCATAAGCACACGGTTTACGACGAAGCCAGGAC
>JAJZAN010000128.1 GCA_021799435.1 Bacillota bacterium
GGCTATGCCATGGCCACGAGCATTGCCGCGACGGCCAATGGCAACCCGGCCGGCACCTTGCAGAACTACACGATCGGAGCGGACGGCACGGTAACCGGCAGTTTCTCTAACGGTGGCACCGCGGTGTTGGGGCAGGTGGCTTTGGCGAACTTTTCCAACCCGGGCGGATTGCTGAACATTGGCAACACCTTATGGCAGCAGTCTCCCAACTCGGGAGCGCCTCTGGTGGGGACGGCTTCGACAGGCCAGCTCGGCAGCATTGCAGCGGGTGAGTTGGAGGGCTCGAACGTGAACTTGGCCAATGAGTTCGTCAACATGATTATTGCCCAGCAGGGCTATCAGGCGAACTCCAAGGTAATCACGATCTCCCAGCAGCTCGACACCACCTTGGTCAACATGGTTCAGTAGCACCTCGCGCCAAGCGCGGCCTATGCCATGGCACGCGTTCTAAGATGACGGGGGGACAAAAAAAGGAGGCCGGATATCCGGCCTCCTTTTTGGGGGTGCACATCGGGTTTTACTTCGAAACCCACCAGTAGTTGGGGAAGATAACGTCCCCGATGGGATTGTAGGTCGAGACGGTCCCGTGGATGTTCTTGGCATTAACGTTGAACAGCGGTTCCCACGGCAGGAAGATCGCGCCGGGGAGAATCTTGGCCGCATACGCCTCGTACGCGTACATCCGCTGCGTCACCTGCTGGGGTGTACCGGGTTGCAATGTGGCGTTAATCAGGGCGTCCATCTTCTTGCTGCTGTATCCGCCCATGTTTTCGCCGCCGCCGGTGTTAAATAAGCCATCGCCAGAGGGGAAGGGGTTGCCGTAGGTCCAACCGCCTAGGTTGCCTTGGTCCCAGTCCACCATGGCCCATTTGTTGGCGTCCGACTGACCATTGCTGACGATGGTGTCGAAGGGCTGGGAAACCAGATTGACGATGATGCCTTCCTGGGCCCAGTCGTGCTTGAGCAAGCTAACCATGTCGGTGCCGCTTTGGCTTCCCGCAGCGTAGTCCAAGGTGAACTTCAACTGGATGCCACCCTTGGTCATGACGCCGTTCTTCATCCGCCAGCCGGCCTTCTCCAAGATCTTCTTGCCTTTAGCGGGGTTAAACGGATATGGCTGTTTGTAGAGGGCCGGATTGAAGTACTTGGTCTGCGGCGCTGGTGCCAAGGTGGTGTCGTCCACCACGCCGTAACCGTGGAAGATGGTCTTGATGATGCCCTTCTCGTCGACGCCGTACTGCAGCGCTTGACGGACCGGCAAGGTGCTGAAAGCCTTTCCGATGCCGCCCGGCGCCTTCGGACTCATGTTGAAGTTGAAGTAGTCGAATCCGAACGGATAGGCGATGGAGAGATGGTCATTGGTCAACTGGTTTTTGGCGGTCAAAAGCCCGGTCGGGAGGTATCCGACGTTGATGGTTCCTTGCTTTAATGCGGTAAATTCCGCCGTGGTCGAGGTGATATATTGGAAGACGACCTTGTTCAAGTAAGACTTGTGGCCATCGTACTTGGGGTTCGGCACAAAGGTCCAGTTGTTGTTGGCCTGGTAACTCTGCATTTTGTACGGGCCGTCGACGACGCTGAAAACCTTATTGGTGGGAGAGTTGGCCACCGAATTGATGAAGGACATTTCCTTCGTCATATTGGTAGGGTACTTGTCCCAGACCGACTTGGGCATCGGAATCAACGCATCAATTCCGTCACGGGTGAACCAGTCGGGGTTTGCGGGATGTACAGTGGTAATGACAACCGTGTCCTGACCCTTGGCGACCACGCTCTTCCAGTCCGACGGCATACCGCCAAATCCTTGGCCGGCGAAGCTCCAGGCGTAGTGCGTGTTGGGCAGCGAGGCGGCCCGCGCAATGTCGTACGTAAAGACCACGTCTTGCGCCGTCACCGGCTGACCGTTTGACCAATGCCACTTGGGATTCAGCTTGATGGTATAAACGGTTCCGGATTTGTTCCAAGTCACCGATTCGGCCAAGGCGTGCCGGGGATCGAACTGGTCATGGCTGTTGTAGTACAACAGCGGTTTGTAAGACATATAGATCGTCTGGAAGTTGACGACTGTATCAGCCGCCAAGGACACCAGCGGAAAAAACCAGTTCGGTGAGGTCTGAGGTTGCAACGCAAAAACCGCAGTTCCCCCCCGTTGGGGCTTCAGCGCTGCTCTGGCAGCGGCTGTGGAGTTTGTCGAGCCTCCGACACCGCACCCAGCTAAGGCCAGTGTCAAGGCGCCCACGCCGCCCAAGGCGAGCAATTTCTGTTTCATGGAAGAACTGCCTCCCTTAGAGTTACTCCGGCGAATATTTTTTCGGAGTGGTCTAAGAGTTTCGATTCTTTTGGCCGAATTCCTCCTTAAATTGAAATTATATTCGCTCATCTTCAGGCTATCTTAATCATTTAAATGTCAGAAAAAACCACTGGAGGACCCGGTGGTGAGGCGAAGCCCTATCTGTGAACGTGAATTAATCTCGAAGAGCCTCCTCCATCAGCAGATGGAAGTGGTGTAAGCCGTTTTCCCGCTTCACGCTGTAGCGGCCGCGGTCGTAGCTTTTGGAGGACAACCCTTTTTGTACATGCTCGCAGATAAAGATGTCTTCTTGCTGAATTTCCTCGGAGAAATCAATGGTCTGCTTCATGTCTTCGGCCGTGGCCTCGGGATTGGCGAACCATTCGAAGATGGTCAATGTGCGGCCCAGTTCGGTCGGCAGAATGACGTTGGTGGAGATATTGTCGGGATAGATGTTCAGCATGAGATTGGGGAACACCCAGTAATAGAGAGCCTCGGCCTCATCAGCCTGCTGGTCTTCGGACACGTAGCGGGCGTACCGTCGCTCTTCGGCTTGGGTTTCAGTGACGGTGCGGACTGGTGCGAACTGTTTGGAATAATTTCTGTAGGTCACGACTTCATAACGCTCGTAGTCCAACTCCTGGAAGAGTCCGGGATGTACGATGGGGATGTGGTAGCCTTCCAGATAATTGTCGACATAGACCTTCCAATTGCAGGCGATGTCGTAGTCGCGCCGCTCCACGGGAGCCATGCGGCTCAGGTCGAATCCTTTGTCGGCGACTTCTTTCATGATGGGACCAAACTCGGTTTCAAAGGCTGGGGCATCAGGGTCAAGATTCACGAAAATCAGCGGTCCCCAGTTGGCTACCTGAATGGGGACTAGACCGAACTGGCTTGGCTCAAAGTTGGCCGTTCCGTCCATCTCTCGGGCGCTCTTGAGCTGTCCATCCAGGCCGTAAATCCAGCCATGATAGGCGCACTGCAAAGCCTTGCGGGTGCCACAGCCCACGGCGACGGGGCCTGCACGGTGGCGGCACACGTTATAAAAGCCGTGCAATCGGCCCTCCTGATCGCGGGTCAACAGCAACGGTTCGCCGACCAGTTCCGTAGCGAAGTAGGAACCGTGCTCTGGCAGATCGGAGGACTTGGCCGCGAGCTGCCAGGTCTTATGAAAGATTTTCTGGGTTTCCCAAGTCAGCACGGCGGGATCCCAATACCATGATGCAGGGAGCGTCTCGGCCACGGTGAGATCCGACGACATGAGGCCAGGTTTCTTTTCCAGTTCGTGAGCCATGCGAATCCCTCGTTTATAGAGAAGTCCTGCCGCAGTAGGGCGAGGTACCTCCATCATAATTCATGGGGAAATAATGCGGCAATCGTTCCAACTTTCAGGATTGTGCGGACGCAGTGGCGCCTTCCGTAAAGGGTATTTGCGTGAAGGAGTTGGCCGCGTCGCCAGCGATCGTTTGGGTTACCCATAACGTATGCGAATCCACCGGCTTGATCAGGATTTGAATGGGGATCGTCTGGTTGTTGCCGGTGGCTGAAGACTCGGTAATGGTGCCGGACATCGTCAGCGACTGTGAGGAACTGAGGCGGCCGGTCACCTGGGCCTCCAACAGCGATCCGAACGATCCGAGGTAGACTTGGGCGTCGACCCGCTGGCCGCGGATGCGTTGGATGGTAAACTCTTCGCGGGGCGTGCCGTTCCCTGGGTTATTGAGCTCCCATACGTCTCCGGTTTTAAGGACTGTGGGCCCGAAAGCCACTTGAGGGGACTTGGCATGATGAACGTGGGCGGGCGGGGGATTTGCCCCACGCGGCTGAGATCCGCATCCGGCCGCACCGAGCAGCACCAGAGCGGCGGCTGCCATGATATGAAATCGTTTGGCCACCATCACGTTGCCCCCTCTCACGCGTGTCTTCATGATAGCATGCACCACCCAGTACCGCTCAACCTCCATCAGCCTCGGGGCTCGTCCGTAGGCAGGGGCCGGGATACAGACGCGGATGGCGCTCAAAAAAGCGTTGGATTTGTTGACAAAATTTGCGTTGGGAAAAAATACTGAACTCTATTTTTTGACTTTCGGCGGTGAGATCAACAGGAATTGTCCAAAGAAACCGCGAATACAAGCAAGGTCGAAAACAGGCAAGGTCTATCCGCAGCCTAAATCCATTAGCAAGACTGAGCTTGGAGGACGCATACACCGGACCTTCGGTCCGGCGTCTTGATTCTTAAGTAGGAGGGCGGTTATGGCGACACCTGAGGTTCAACTGAGTCCCCCGTCGCCCCAAGTAGTCGAACGCAGAGAACCTTCGCGTGAATGGAAGACTTTTTGGAGCAATCCGCTGGCGTGGATTGGGGTCATCGTGCTTACTCTCATCGTCCTGTTTTCGTTCGTGGGCCCGGTGTTCTATCACGTCAGTGCGTATGCGCCGAATTTGGGGGCGGCTTTATCTCCGCCGAATGCCCAGTATCCATTGGGTTCTGACAGCTTGGGACGGGACAATCTTATCCGCTTGATGATCGGCGGTCAGCTTTCGCTGGAAGTCGGATTTGCGGCGGCGTTGGTCACGATGGTCATCGGGGTCATTTACGGTCTTATCAGCGGATTCGTCGGTGGTGCGACAGACGTAATCCTGATGCGTATCGTGGACATTTTATATGCGATCCCGCAGTTGTTCTTCCTGCTCTTTTTGGACTCCGTATTTAAACCCAACGCCGTGTTGTTGGTGTTTGTGATTGCTTTGTTTTCGTGGTTCGGCGTCGCCCGTCTGGTGCGTGGTGAAGTGCTGTCCCTCAAAACCCGTGACTATGTGGAAGCCGCTCGAGCCTTGGGCTCAAGCAACATGCGCATCATGATTCGGCACTTGCTACCCAACGTTATGGGTGTCGTGGTGGTATCCACCACGCTGCAGGTCGCAAACGCCATTCTAACCGTTGCTGGACTAAGTTTCTTGGGATTGGGTCTGCCGCCGCCGACACCCAACTGGGGACAAATGTTGTCGGACAGCATGACCTACATGTTTCAAAATGCATGGTGGCTCATCTACCCGCCCGGTTTCGCGATTCTGTTTGTGGAGTTGTGCGTCAACTTCATCGGCGTGGCGCTGAACCAGGCCTACGACCCGCGGCTGCGGCGGTAAGGAGGGGAACACGTGGTTAAGTATATTATCTACCGTCTGATTCAGGCTATCCCGGCTATGATAGGGATTACGATCATCGGGTTTTTCTTGGTCCACATCGTTCCCGGAGGTCCTGCCCAAGCCATGTTGGGCGCCAAGGCCACTCCGCAGAAAATCGCGGAAATCAATCGCATTTACGGGCTGAACAAGCCGATTGTGGTGCAGTACGGCATCTGGATGTGGCAGCTCCTGCACGGCAACTTGGGCACTTCGTATTTTTACAATCAGTCCGTGTGGAGTCTTATCGCCATCAATATGCCCCGGACCCTGGGAATTGTCGGTGTCAGCATCGTGATCGCTCATGTGTGCTCGGTGATTTTGGGCAGCATGCAGGCGTACTGGAAGAATACGGTGTTTGACTACTTGGTCACCACCGTCACCTACTTTTTCTACGCGATGCCTTTCTTTTGGCTCGGCATCATCATGGTCCTGATCTTCTCGGTGGACTTGAACTGGTTCCCCTCGGGCGGGCTGTCCAACCCCCTAAACCCCAATCCTGGCGTGGGCTCGTGGATCGCGCACAGTACGCTCCCGATTGTGACGCTGGTTATCGGGACTATCGCTCAGTGGGCGCAGTACATGCGGACCTCGATGGATGAAACCCTGATTCAGGATTACATTCGGACGGCGCGTTCCAAGGGCTTGGGCGAGTCGGTGGTGGTGATGAAGCACGCGCTGCGCAATTCCATCCTGCCCTTGATTACACTCTTGGGTTTCGCGCTCCCGAACTTGTTCGCGGGTGCGTTGTTCGTCGAAGTGGTGTTCAACTATCCGGGCATGGGGCTTCTGTTCTGGAACGCTGCCTTGCAGCGCGACTACCCGATTATTCTCGGCATCGTGGTGCTGACCGGTATGCTCACCATCGTCGGCAACCTCTTGGCAGACCTGTTGTATGGCCTCATAGACCCGCGCATCAAGTACACCTAAAGCTATGATCGGGGTCTCCGCTGGTGCGGGGGCCCTTTTTTCCATTTTGACACGAAGAAGGGGATGACGGCATGATTTACAACGACGCATTGTGGGACGAAATTGAGCCGTGGATGATTGAGATTCGGCGCACCATCCACCGCCATCCGGAACTGGGGCTGGAGACGCCCAAAACGGCCCAACTGATTGAAGGAGTGCTGGATGACCTCGGTATCGAGCATACCCGCCCGATTGCAAATGGCGTGAAGGCGGTCATGGGCGCGCATCTTGGCGGCGAAGCGCTGTTGCTGCGGGCGGACATGGACGCCCTGCCCATTCTCGAGAACAACGACTTGCCGTTTAAGTCCGAAATTGAGGGCCGAATGCATGCCTGTGGACACGACTGCCACACGGCTATGTTGCTCGGGGCAGCTCGCTATTTGAAAGCGCACGAGAGCGCGTTGACACGGCCAGTGGTGCTGATGTTCCAGCCGGCGGAGGAGGGCCCAGGCGGTGCGGTGCCGATGATCGAGGCGGGCGTCTTGGAGAATCCCAAGGTGAAAGAGGCTGCCATGGTGCACGTGAGCTCGGAACTGCCGCAGGGGGTCATCGGCCTTCGCGAAGGTCCGGCCATGGGCGCTTGCGACGACTTCTCGCTGAGCTTTTTGGGTCGGGGCGGCCACGGGTCGAGCCCGCACGTCGGCATTGACGCCATTTACGTGGCGGCGGCCGCGGTGCAGGCGACCCAGGCGCTGGTCAGCCGTGAGCAGGATCCCTTTGACCCGTTGGTGATTAGCTTTGGAACCATTCACGGAGGTTTTCGCGAAAACGTGATTGCCGACCGTGTGGACCTCACCGGCACCATTCGCAGCATGACGCCCGCGACACGGGCACGGGCCGTCAAACGGTTCCGCGAGGTGATGGAGTCGGTGGCGGCCACCTATGGGGCCACGGTCGAATTGACCATGGAGCCCGGCTATCCGCCCCTGGTGGCGGATATCCCGTGGTCGCATCGGGTGAAGGACATCCTCGAGAGCGAGATAGGGGCCGAGCGCATCCAGCAGATTGATCCCACCTTGGGCGTGGAGGACTTTGCTTTTGTGGCCGAGCGGGTGCCGGGCCTATGCTTGAACGTGGGCATTGTAGGCGACCATTTTACCACGGGTCTCCACTCTGCGGGGCTGATTGTCGATGAACGGGGTCTCCGGTCAGGGGCGGCGGGATTTGCGGCCTTGGCGCTGCGATCGTAAACTCTCCTAAGCGCAATAGTCGCCGGGCTTGGCAGTGAGTAGCCCGGAAAAGGTGCCCGCTTCCCCGAATGGTGGAAGAACCGATTCAGGTTCCTCCCTGTGTTCGGGGCTCAAGCGGGCACCATTTTGAGGATCAAGACCTGTTGAGACAGCCTCCGTGACGCGAGTGATCTCGTGGCCGCGAGGATTAGCTGCCCATCCGCTGACGGCCCCGCCTGCAGTGGCTGGGTCCTCTTCTTATTGCAGCCACACGTCTGTCAAGCGCATTAGGTCATCGGGGTATTCGACATAGCCGTGAACCTTGGTGGACCAAGCTTGAATCACGGGTGTATAGGCGAGAAAGATATAAGGCGCTTGATCAAGAAGAATCTTTGTTGCAGCATAGTACAGCTTCTTACGTGCAGGTTGACTGTCTGTCTCACGGGCCTGCAGCAAGAGCCTGTTCACGGTGGGGTTGGAATAGCCTGAGTAATTGATTCCCCCTTTGGGTGTGAACAAAATATAGGTGTCTTGGTCAGGGTCGGGCCTTCCGCTCCACCCCAACATGCTGGCTTGGAAGTTCCCACTCACGGCGTTTTGCCCTAGAGTGGTGGGATCTAGCGGCTCTATCTTGATCTTGATTCCCGCCTTGCTAAGTTCGCTCGCAATGGCCTGGCCCATTTGCTCGTCAAAGTTGTTGTTGGCCACCTGCAACGTGAGACTGAACCCATGGGGATGGCCGGCAAGCTTCAACTGCTGTTTGGCATCGGCGATAGAATAGGGAATCTTCAACTTGGGATTGTAGGCCCAAGAGGACGGAGCAATCGTACTGTACGCGGGAACGGAGTGGCCAAAGTAGGCCAGATTGACCAAGGCTGGGCGGTTGAGTGCGAAGTTGATGGCCTCGCGGTTGTGTACATTCTTCAAAGGACCTTGCTTGACGTTCAACACCACATAGCTCGTACCGAGGCCGTTCATAAACTTGGAGCGGATGCCGGGTTGCGAGTGGATGCTGTTGACGTCCTGGTATGGGACACTGTCTATCAGGT
>JAJZAN010000022.1 GCA_021799435.1 Bacillota bacterium
TGGCGACCAATACCACGGGAGCCCCCGGTGACCAACGCCACCCTATCACGCCATGACATCGTCATCATCATCCTACTTTCCTTGGATTGACAGGTTTGGCTGAGGCTCTCCAACCGCAATTCGTTGCTATTATAGCCTCCGACCTAGACCAGTTCAAGTGCCTTATGGAGCCCTTCCGGGTCCTCAACAGCCGCCACTTTGGCGCCACGATCAATCTTCTTGACCAGGCTGGAGAGGCTGCGTCCGGGACCGAGCTCCAGGAAGTGGGTCACGCCCTCAGCCAAAGCACGACGCACCCCCGCCTCGAACCGGACGGGCCGTGACACCTGCGCAATGAGGCGCGGCACAATCTCGTCCGGGTCCAGACAGCCCTCGGCGTCCACATTGGCGATAACCGGGAAGGCGGCCCGGGCCAGCTTAATCTCTGCCAGAGCAGCGCCTACAGCCGCCCCAGCCGGCTCCAGCAGCCGCGAATGGAACGGTGCACTCACGGGAAGCCGCACGGCTCGGCCTCCAGCCTCCCGGATTAATTGCTCGGCGACCTCGAGACCCGCAATTTGACCGGAAATAACAATTTGACCCGGCGCGTTAAAGTTAGCTGGGTCTACCACACCCTTGCGGCTGGCTTCCTGGCAGATAGTCTCAACTTGCTCTTGGGAAAGCCCCAGCACTGCCACCATGCCGCCCACACCTTTGGGCACGGCGTTTTGCATGGCACGGCCGCGAATGCGCGTCAGACGCACCGCATCAAAAAACGGCAGGGCTCCGGCGGCCACATAGGCTGAGTATTCGCCCAGCGACAAGCCCATGCCCATATAGGGATGGAAGTCCGGCCGCTCGTGCTTTAGTGCCCGCCAAGCCGCCACACTCATCACCAAGATCGCTGGTTGCTGAACCTCGGTATCTTCCAACTGCTCGGCCGGCCCTTCAAAAATCAGCTTGGTCAGGCCGTATCCCAGTGCGTCGTCGGCTTCCTCAAACACCAAACGGGATACCGGGTAGTGGTCATAGAGCTTTTTACCCATGCCTACCGACTGTGATCCCTGTCCAGGAAACATGACGGCCCAGCGATTCATGACAACCCCTCCTTCCATCGTTGCACTTCGTCCGCGGTCAGCGGCAACGCGATAATCCCATAAGCGCCCGGCCCCACATGCGAGGAGATAACGGGCCCAATTACGCCATCCAGCCACCCCAGTACCTGCCACCGCTGACGCACCTCCTGAATCAAGGCGTCATGCTGGCCGGGATCTCCCGAATGACCGAGGGCCGCCAGCATAGGGGTCCCTTCTGGTACGCGTTCTTTTAATGAAGAAAGCAAGGCCGGAACAATTTGGCGTTCTCCCCGAACCTTGCGCTCAGGCCGGAACGACCCCTTCTCGAGTAAGAGAATGGGCTTCATGTCGAGAATCGTGCCGACCAGCCGCGCTGCCTGGCCGATGCGTCCCCCTCGAGCCAGATACTCTAGGGTAACCGGGGCTGTTAACGCAAACAGCCGCCCCTTCAGCTGTTCAATCTCCTGGGCTAGTGACTCCAAGGACAACCCCTGCCGCGCCCGGATGGCGGCCCACCACACCAAAAGACCAATACCGAGACTCGCGGAACCCGTATCGATCACATGCACCGGCCCGTCCACCAGCCGTGCCGCGGCCTCCGCAGAACGCACGGTGCCGGAGAGACCCCCGGCCAGATGGATGGAGAGCACTCCCTCAGCACCCGACGCCAAAGCCTCTTCATAGGCGGCGCGAAAGGACCCGGGAGATGGCGCCGCCGTATGCGGCACCTCCTTCATGGCTGGAAGGCGCTGAAGAAACTCGACCGGGTCGAGATCGACGCGGTCCTGATGGGTCTCGCCTTCCCACTCCACCGTTAGGGGCACCATGGTCACCCCATGGGTGCGCATGAACTCCGTATCTAGATCCGCGGTGGAGTCGGTGACCACGCGGATGGTCATGCGCCGCGCCCCCAGCGAATCACCGTGGCTCCCCAAGTCAGGCCGGCTCCAAAGGCGGCCAGGACCACGACGTGGCCATCTTGCAAACGGCCTTCGGCCCGCACTTCATCCAAGGCCAGGGGGATTGACGCCACTGAGGTGTTGCCGTAGCGTTCGATGTTCTTGACCACCTTGGTCTCGTCCAAGCCAAACTGCCGCATGGCCGCGTCGATGATGCGCTGATTGGCCTGATGAGGCACTAAAAGGTCCATGTCGGCGACTGTCAAGCCGGCCCGCGCGAGTCCTTGCTCGACCGCGTCGGGCATGGCTTTCACGGCAAATCGGAACACATCGTTGCCACTCATCTTTAAAAAGTGGAGCCGACTGTCCACGGTGTCCTTGGATGCCGGCCACCGCGATCCCCCGGCAGGCAGCGCCAAGAGTTCGGCACCCCGTCCATCGGCATTCAAATATGTCGAGAGCACGCCGTGTTTCGGCGCATCGGACCGCGCTTCTAACACCACAGCACCGGCACCGTCTCCGAAGAGGACGGCAGTCGACCGGTCTTCGTAGTCGGTGATGCTGGACAACTTATCGGACGCGACCACCAAAATTCGCCGGTAAAGGCCTGCTTCAATCATTGAAGCGGCCATTGCGATGGCGTAAATCCATCCGGTGCATCCGGCTTGCACATCCACCCCGGGGATAGGTGTATCCGACAGCCGGGCTTGAAGACGGGCGGCCGTCGAGGGGAACAGCGTGTCGGGCGTGTTGGTGGCGACATAAATGAAATCAATCTCTTCCGCCTTTACCCCCGCATCCGCGAGCGCCCTCTCCGACGCCATGAAAGCCATATCCGAGGTGGCCTCGTCCTCCCGTGCCAAATGCCGCTCCCGAATCCCTGTCCGGGATACGATCCACTCGTCATTGGTATCCATCATGCGCTCGAGATCATGATTCGACAAAATGCGTTCCGGAACGTAGGTTCCCAATCCCACCAGTACCGCTCGGGTCATAGTCCTTCGGCCCCTTCCTTGATGCGCTCGCGAATTCGCTCTTGCGATTCGTGCCGACAATAGTCATCCGCCCGTAACAGGGTGCGGTAAAAGGCTCGCTCATCGCTAGAGCCGTGACACTTATAGACAATGTGATTAAGTCCCAAGAGCGGTGCTCCACCTTGCTCTTGATAGTCCCAGCGGGTTCGGAGAGCTTGAAACCCGTCCTTGACCAAGAGCGCGCCCAACTTCCGGCGCCAATTGCCCAAGAGCGCTCCCCGCACCTCACGAAAAATGTCGCGGGCCGTGCCTTCGATAGCCTTTAAAGCTACGTTGCCAGAAAAACCGTCCGTGACTACCACATCGGCATGGCCTTGCAACAGCTCCCGGGGCTCCAAATTGCCCACAAAGGTTAATTGCGGATCCGAGGTCAGCAATTGGTGCGCTTCCCGCACCACCGGCGGCCCCTTCTCCGGCTCCAGTCCCACATTGAGGAGGGCGACTCGGGGACTTTCAATCCCGTACACTTCTCGACAATAGACCGAACCCATCACCCCATACTGATACAATTGCACCGGCCGGGGGTCCAGATTGGCGCCGACATCCAGCACCAGCACGCCCCAACCGTGAAAGCTGGGTAAAATAGCGGTCAAGGCAGGCCGCTCGATGCCGCGCAGGCGCCCTAACAGAAACAGACCCGCGGCCATCAAGGCACCCGTGTTGCCGGCCGAGATGGCCGCATCAGCCTTTTGGGAACGAACCAACCGAATCGTCTTGACTAACGAGGACTCGTCCTTTTGGCGAACCGCTTGCACGGGCGATTCGGCGGTGTCGATGGTCTCATCGGCCTGCACCCACTCTAGCTGCGGGTGATTAGCCATGGGCTGCAATTCCGGACTCAAGGCGGAGCGGTCACCGACTAAGAACACCTGAATGTCGCGCCTTTCCTCAACCGCCAGCCGGGCACCGCGCACGGCGGCATCTGGGGCCAGATCTCCCCCCATCACATCGACAGCCATTCTCATTGACCCGGTCCCCCTCTCTCCCGTTCCACCGCCACGACCACAAATTTGGCCCGGAACACCGGAACATCCCGCACGGTACTGACCACCAACACCACCCATCGGGGACCCAGATGGCGCAACACCTCAGCGGCAGCCCAGATCTGCTCGCCAGCCATCACCGGCTGCTTATACTTGGCGTTGACCAATCCTGTCAGCACGACGTCGCCATCCACCACAGCCAAGGCTAACGAATCCGCTTGAGCAAAAATATAGTGGCCGCGGAGCACACCGGTCCGTTCAAATCCCATCGACGGGGTCGTGTCCATGACGGACCGGCCGGAACGACCCAAATCCAAATCAATTAGATCACCGACCATCTCCCGGCTTCCCATGGCCCGAAGTCCACGTACCGCCTGCCTAGCCAATCCCTCAGATCGGAGACGCAGTTCCGGAATCCCGAGGTGAAAACGGTCCAGCCGGATCGTCGGAACACTAACCCCGAAATAATGCGCCAACTCTTCATCTGTTTGCAAAGGATTTTCGCGAATCCGCTCCTGCAGGAGACGCTGGCGTTCCGCGCGTCCCAGCTTGGCCATTCTTTTCCCCCATATCCATTCTCTAACAACTCTCTATGAGACTAGATAATATCACTTAGTCATAAATATGCGCAAAAAAATTCCATGGCGTCGCCATGGAATTTAGAACACCTAGTCGTGGTTGACGACAATGCGTCCGTCGTAAAAACCACAGTGCGGACAGACGTGATGCGGCATGCGGTCACCGTGGCAACGCGGGCATTCGATCCACTGCGGAGCCTTCAGCTTCCACTGAGAACGGCGCCGGCGGGTGCGCGAACGCGACAACTTACGCTTTGGTACGGCCATGATTCTCTCTCCCCAATTCTTCTTGATCGTGATTAATTAGCTTTGTAAGCTCAGCCCATCGGTCATCAGACGGCGGCGCGCAATTGCACGTCGACTCGTTCCAGTTGGTGCCGCACACTGGGCACAGCCCCTGACAGTCCGGTCGGCACAGCACAGCAATTGGAAAGCTGGCTCCGGCGGCATCGGCCACCATATTGTCCAGCTGAATCTTGTCTCCGGTAAACCGCCAATAATCCAACGTTTCATCATTGGGCCCGGCTTCTTCCCGGAATTCCTCCGTCGCCTCAAACGGCAGTGATATACGGAAAGGTTCCGCGCACCGGCTGCATACCGCTTCGGCCTCAACCGTTCCGGATACTTCCACAACCAGTGTGCCGCCCCCGGTGTTGCGAACCAACACCTTCACACGCGCCGGGTCGATCAGCGGGAAATCGACGCGGCTTTGCGCCTCAACCGGCCAAGGCGCGACAATTTCTGTCGTCTCCTGCCGGCCGCTCCACTTCTTGACATCCGATACGCGTACTTCCATACATCCACCTCGCGACACTCCTACTAGTATATAAGGACGACAGATCGGCTGTCAATTTCTCAAAGTTTGCCCCGTCGCAACGCCCCAATAACGGCCCATATGGCTAATGCGATGGCGAGCATGAAGGCATATTCCCCTACGGGCAATCCGGCAATGCGGTCCAAATGGTTTCGATGCACGACCAGTGCCAGTCCCAATACCACCGCCGCCAACAGCACCGCAAACGCCAATCGGTTTACCAGGCTCTCCCAGTGATTGAGAACCCGGTCGATGTTCTTGTGCTCCAAGACAATCCGGATCTCCCCCCGAGACAGGGTTTTGAGGGCACGCTCGATCTCACCGGGCAGCCCAGCCAAAGCCTGTCCCGCCTGCATGGCGCTCTTGGCTGCGCCCGGCAGCCAGTTTTCGGGGTTAATCCGGTTCCAAATGAGCTCCCCGGCCAAGGGCTTGCCCATTTCCAGCAGGGAGAAATTGGGATCCAAAGCCCGCACCACCCCATCCGCCGTGACAGCGGTCTTCGCCAACAGCATGTACTCCGGCGGAATGCGCAGACGGTGCCGCTGAGCCACAGAGAACAAATCGGCCAACGCCTGTCCCAATTGAAAGTTTTTCAAATGGGTTTCGTAGTAACGTCGGCGCAGCCGCTCCACATCCCGCACCAGAGCTCGGCGGTCTACATGGTCTCCCGCCACACCGATGGTCAAGAGCGCTTCGGCCACGGATTCCGACTGTCCCTGCACAAGACCCAGTACCAGTTGTACGGAACGATTCCGCATCTCCGGAGAGAGCATCCCAATGAGGCCCCAATCGAGAAAGATGAGGTGGCCCTGAGCGTCGACATGGACGTTCCCGGGATGCGGGTCGGCGTGAAAGAAGCCATGCAAAAAAATCTGCTGGTAGAGCGCATGCACAAACTCTTGCGCAATATCGGCCACGGCCAGCCCCTGTTCTTCCAAAGCTTCCCGGTCGTTTAACTTGACACCGCCGATGGACTCCATCACCATCACATCAGGATACGTCAACGGCCAAATCACTTCAGGAACCCGCACAAAATGGTTGCGGGCCATATTTTGGCGGGCTGTGTCGGTGTTTTGCGCCTCAACGGTGAAGTCCAGCTCGTCGCGCATGGTAGAGATCATCTCATCCACCAATTCAGAGACCCCATTGTCGCGCGCCCATTGGCTGCGCTTTTCGGCGCTGGCCGCCAACGCAGTCAAAATACGAAAGTCCGCCTCTGCCTGTTCCCGGATTCCTGGACGCCGGACCTTAATCACCACCGCCCGTCCGTCAAAGAGCCGGGCCCGGTGCACCTGGCCAACCGACGCGGCGGCCATCGGTTCGGGGTCAAACCATGCCACATGCTGGTCGATCTCGCCTCCCCAGGCATGCTCAATGATGGCGCGGGCCTCCTGTTCCGAGAACGGCGGCACGTCATCTTGCAGCCGTTCCAGGGAACGGACCAGCACATCCGGCAGAATATCGGGACGAATAGAGGCGAGCTGCCCTAATTTGACATAGGTCGGCCCCAGTTCGGCCAACACCATGCGGACCCGCTCCGGCCAGTCGGCGTCGACGGCCGGCAGGCGCCCGCTGGAGATGCGCTTGCCGAGCGGCAAATAAGGGGAGAGTCCCATGCTGTCCGAAACCATGACCAGTCCATGGTGAGCCATGACCTCTGCAATTTGACGCAGACGTCCCCAAGACCGGCGGCTTCCCCACTTCACCGACTGTCGTCTCCGGACTTTTCAAAGGTGCCGAACACCAGCGGTTTCCCGTCTTCCACCATAACCCGTCCTCCTGCGATGACCGTGAGAACTGCGCGTCCGTCTGTGATAATGAGGTCCGCGCGCCCCCCCACCTGAACAACGCCCACGTCCGGCATCTTCAAAATCGCGGCAGGTGTTCGGGTACCTGGGAGAATGGCTTCACTCCAGTCGTACCCCAACTCCTCGTGCAGCCGAACTATCTCCGTGAAGAGGCTGTCGGGCATGCCTACGCCCATATGCACCAAGTGACCCTCGGCATCAAATACCGGCGCCGATCCCCCCGCGTCGGTGCTGAACGAAATGCGGTCTAACGGCACCCCTTGCTGCCGAAGGTAGTGGACAGCTTCCGCCGGGCTGACTGGAGCCCGGTCGTGCTTGTCCGGGGTGATGCTTGTCGTAATATCCAAAAATCCCCCCATACGCCCCAGCCGCACGGAATCCTCCAGCAAGTCACGTGTGCGGTTCAGATGCGTGGGCACCATGACGCCAATAGGCACATCGGCCATGCTCAAAATCTGATAGACGGGATCGAGGCGCCGCGCTCCGCTGCCCACGTGCAGGTGCACCACTCCGGCCTTCCCTGAGAGCAGTCCCCCCGTTCGGGCCTCGCCCGCCAAGTGTGCCAATTCGCGATCGCTGGGATGGCTGCCGCGGTGGTCCGAAATCGCGATTTCCCCCACCCCCAGGATGCGATCGATTAGCATGATGTCGTTTCGAGGATCGCCCGTAATGGTTCGCGTTGGCATTTGGTATGCGCCGGTGTAGAGCCAGGCATTAATGCCTTCGATGGTAAGCGCGCGGGCTTTGGCCAAAAGTTCTTGGGTTGATCGGGTGGTCCCGTCCGTTCCCAGCACACCGACCACGGTCGTCAAGCCATAGCGCGTCAAATCAGTCAAGCTGAGTTCCGGCGTGCGGAACTGAGGGCCTCCTTCTCCACCGCCTCCAACAATGTGCACATGCTGGTCTACCAACCCCGGAAAGACGAGGCGGCCATGCGCATCAATCGTCTGCACATCAGCCCAGGCGGGGGCGCTCAGGCTCGGCCCGATTTCCACCACCCGGTCCGACACCATCAAGACATCCTGAGTGCCCAACGGTTCTGGCGCAAATACCTGGGCGCCCTGTACCAGCGTTGCTCGTACCTTCATAGTATTCTGTGCGGCCGGAACTCCCCGGGTGGGACCGCCGACCGCTTCCTCCCCTTCGTCGATTCCGCAAAACGCCGCGGCGACCCGGTTACCGCTTGCCGGCCTTCCGACATTAACTGCTGCTGCCGCTGTTGCCTTGCTCTCCATGACCGAGGACCAACTCAATCTTCTTGGCAATCTCCTGGCTTTCCTGAATCACACTCTTCAACTTGTTGAGATTGGCCTCCAGCTCTTGGCTGAGCTGATACTGAGCCTGCGTCAACACCTGCGCGACGGTCTGCTGGGAAGAAGAGTTCGTGCTTGGGCTCGAAGAACCCTGTTGGCTGGTCGATCCCTGCTGGCTGGACGAACCCACGCTCGTTGGACTGGACGACGAAGAAGACCCCTTCTGCTTGGACACCAGAGACTTCAGTCGTCCCACCGCCTGATTTTTTTGACCGCTGCCGCTCGATGACGAGCTTCCCCCGTTACGGTTTTTCGACGACGAACCCGATGAGGACCCAGAGGATCCGCTCTTCTGGGTCTGTGAGTGGGACGAGTTGTTGGAGGAACTTGACCCACCACGACCTTGCTGCTGCGTTTGATTCGAGCCGCTGGATCCCTGCTGTGACCCGGACGATGGTTGCTGTCCCAAGGCCTGTTGAATCATTTGCTGGACAGACTCCATGGTCACCATGTTCGACGCCGCCGCGTTTTGCTGCCCGGACAACGATTGCGCAGAGTTGGAGCCGCCGCCGCCCTGCGATCCCGATGACTGCTGTTGGCGGCTCGATGACGCCGAACCTGAATTTCCCTGTTGTTGCCTCATCGCTTGTTGAATCATCTGTTGAATTGTTTGGAGCGATACCTGGCTTGCAGAACCTTGTTGGGTTCCGGAGGACTGCCCGCCCGTCTCAGATTGCCCAGAGCTCGATCCACCGCTGGCCTGTGGCCCCGATGGTTGCTGCTGGCCGCTGGATGCTCGCAAGCCGGCACTGCCCTGCTGCTGCCTGCCACCGCCTTGTTGGCGCAAGGCTTGGCGGATCATCTGCTGCACCTCTTGGGCGCTCACCCCTTGACTCTGCCCCTCGGACGATCCAGCACCCTCATTCTGCTGGTTTTGAGTGCCGGAATTCAAAGCCTCTTGAATCATGCGCTCGACCTCCTCGGAGCTCACGGTTTGTTGGGCCAGTTCCGGGGCCACGGCCATGGCGGATTCCTGCTGCAATAAGGCGTTTTGCTGTTGGATGAGCTGTCGCAGTTGGGGCGCGTGTTCGGAATTCTGATCAGACTGAGACGACTGACCCTCCCGTCCCCGTCCGGACTTTTCGGATCGGTTTTTGGGGGCCAGCCGCCCGTGTCGGTGTTTTCGGTCCGCCAATCATATCGCCTCTTCCGTTGGTGACGTTTGGCAATAGTATGGCCGCCCCGAAAACGCTTTATGAGCCTTGGGACTCCAGATCTTTCAAGGCTTGATGAATGTTGGCGACCGGCAGGATGGTCATGTGGTAGCCCAGTTTCTTGGCCATACTTTCGGCGGCCGCATAGTTTCCCTTGGGAACGAGGAACAGCCGGGCACCCGCCCGATATACGGTCACCACTTTCTGCTGGACGCCCCCGATGACTTGAACCTGACCGCTGGGCGTAATTTCGCCGGTACCCGCCACGATGTGTCCTTTGGCGAGGTTTTTGCCCGTGACCTGCTCGTAGATCTCGAGCGCAAACATCATGCCAGCGCTCGGCCCTCCGATTCCTTGAGCTTTTATCGCGACTCGTCGGGGAATGACCGGACGCTGCAACGGCGCTACCAAAACTCCCACGGCAGGCTCGGGATCCCCTTTGATATGGGTGGTCTTTATGGGAATCACCAGTTGCTGGCCACTGCGCGTCACGGTGATGTTGACGATTTCACCCACTTTGAAGTGACTCATCACATGACGCACATCGGCATAGTTGGTCACGGGATAGGGTCCGATGTGGGTGATGAGATCACCGGGTTTCAGTTTGCCGGCAGCGGCCCCCGTCTTGGCCACACCGACCACCAACGCACCCGGTACCGTAATCACCTTAGCCGGCAGGCCCGCCAAGCTCTCACCCGCCACCTCAGCCGCCCATTGGCTTTGCTGCATTAAGCTGTTGTTGTACTGCACATACTGGTTCATGCTCAAACCGCCCAGCACCAGCTGTTGGGGCTGAAAAGCGACCGTGGGGTTGAAACGTCCCAGCAAATACTGCAGTTCATTGGCGGTGCCGACGTCAATGGCGACCATCAAAAGTTTTCCGGGCCCGGGCTTGTGTCCGCCTTTGACCGCGATCATTTGCTTCAAATTGCCGGTGATGCCCGGGCTGATGGCAATCTGGCCGCTGGGAACGTACCACAGCACCGCCACGGCGATGGCCAACAGCGCCACCACCCAAAGCACTCCGGTCCACAAAGGCCTTTGTCGCTTCATTACGCCGATCCCTCCAATCGTCCCAAAATCTCAGAGATTTTCTCGTCGCAGGCTGCTTCTCCCGCCCGCACAAATTCGTCCACGCGCGTAAACTGGGCCTCGCGGGCATTGGGCACGTGCGGCTCGATGAGGACATCTGCCTGAACCGGCTTATAACGGCGCAATTCACGCGCTGCGATGTCAAACGCTTGAAACAAAATATCAAACACCGACTTCACCACGGGCGAGATGTCAATGCCCGCGTCTACCGCCACCACCGGGGCTTCGGCCATTTCTCGCGCCAAGTCCACCGGCACCCGGTTCAACACGCCGCCATCGACCAGCACATCATCCCCTCGCACCACGGGGCTGAAAATCCCCGGGATGGACGTCGTGGCTCGCACAGCTTCGGCAACGCTGCCGCTGTCGAGCACCACCTCTTCCCCCCGCTGAATATCCACAGCCACGAGCTTCAAAGGCGGGGACAATTCCTCGAAGGTACGATTCTTGGTGAGCTGCTCCATCAGTTCCAAGAGCTTCAGTCCACGCACCATGCCCATTTTAGACAAGGAAAAATCGATCCACTGGCTGCGCCTGAGACTTCCAGCCAAATCCCGCAGCATATCAGCCGTGTAGCCACAGCAATACAACGCGCCGACCAAACCGCCCATACTCGACCCAGCGATGCCCAGAACCGGAATGTGATGGCGTTCTAACGATTTCAGGACACCGATGTGAGAAAATCCGCGCGCGCCCCCCGAGGACAGCGCCAGCGTCACGCCCCGCACCAATTGCATCTCCTCCCGCCGTCACATCTCATCCTTATGTTTGAATCAGCCGGACATGCGCCGCCATATTGTCCCCCTTCCCCGCATAGAGTGGAGAGGAGGCTTCCATGAACGGATCCAAGATTCGGGGAATAGCGGCCCTGGCCCTCATCATCGTGGTTGTCGGAGGAACCCTGGCAAACCCCGCGCTCACCCGCCATACGGCCGAAGATGCGGTTGCCTTGTGGTGGAACCATCTGGTGCCGATTATGCTTCCCGGATACGTTCTCGCCCAATCATGGCTCTATCTCCTGCCCCGCTGGCAAACGCCGGCCCTTGTGGGTACCGCCCTCCTAACCTTTCCGCCTGTCGCCTTGATGGTGATTCTGACCCACTGTAACGGTGAGTCTGAACCTGATTGGGACCCTGTACCCCTTTTGTTATACACCAATTTGTACAATCCATTTCTGTTCCCGAAACCCTCTGAGGGCTTAGGACTAGATGCCGCACTTTTGGCGGCGGCACTCATCATGCGTCCAGTTCTGGCCCACCCCCCTGGCAGGGCGCGTCCGCTCGCCTTGTCACCCCGCCAATGGGTTTTGGACGGCATGAACTGGACTACCATCATGGGTGCCGTGATCGTTCTCGCCTTCTTGGGACATCAATGGATCCCAAACCTCGGCGTGGGGTGGCTTATCGACCCGCTGGGCCTTCACTGGGTAGGGCGGAATGCATGGACGCCGGCACGCTTGTTCTGGACGGCCTTTGGAGGGCTGGGCTACTGGCTTCCGCTCCTCATGCATATCGGAAGACAGCCCAGCAGGGCTGCTCGGCTGGCGGGAATCCGCGTCGTGCAAGCCCTGCTGGCGGGCGCGTTGTATTGGGGCGGAATGTCCGTTATTCGTTAACAGCCGAACGAGGCTTAAGCGTTTGGCGATTCTGGCGGACGGTGTCTCCCATGCGGTTGATTTGGGACTCCACCCTCTCCAGCACTTCATCGGCATAAGCCAGCGCACCGGCATGGATTTCTTGGGCCCGCCGTTCGGCTTCGCGCAAAACTTCTTGAGCGCGACCTTGGGCCTCCCGAAGGACCTCAGAGTCTTCCGCTAAAGCTTGGGCACGCGTATGGGCCTCCGCCACAATGTGGTCGGCATTTTGGCCCGCCTCTCCGATAATGCGATCCCGTTCATGGATAATCCACTCCGCCTGACGCACCTGTTCCGGCAGAACGTGGCGGATTTGCTGAACCAAGGTGCGCAAGGCCTCATCGTCCACCAGTACTTGCCGGCCCCAGGGGAGACGACGGCCCGAATCCGCCAGCCGCTCCAACTTGTCCAACAAATGCGCCACTTCCGATATCACGGTCTCCTGGTCCACTATATCCCTCACTTCCCCCGATACTGCAGAGCCAATGCATCAGCCACAGGGGCCGGCACCAGCTGCGAAATGTCGGCGTGGTATCCCGCCAGTTCTTTGATCAGCGTGGAGCTGAGATAGGCGTGATTTTCGCCGGTCAACATAAAGACTGTTTCAATGTCGGGCGCCATCTTCTTGTTCATCAACGCAAACTGAAATTCGTAATCGAAATCTAAAACCGCTCTGAGGCCCCGAATAATCACTCGCGCTCCCGCCTGGCGGGCATAGTCCACCAAAAGCCCCGATCCCAGCTCCACCTTGACCTCGGGGAGATCCGCGGTCGCCTCCTGCACCAGCCGGACCCGCTCTTCGGCACTGAACAGCGGCTTCTTGCCGGCATTGGCAAAGACCGCCACAATCACTTCATCAAACACGCGGCTGGCCCGGGTGACCACGTCGAGGTGGCCATTGTGCATGGGATCGAATGAGCCGGGATAAATAGCGCGGGTCACGAAGGTTCCTCCTCTTCCAGCGGTAATCCATAGGCCGTGACGCGCGTGTCCCCATACCGGCGTGTCCAGCGTTGCTCGAGGCCGTCAATCACCACGATTGAATCTGACTGCCGGCTCTCCACCACCACCAGACCTCCGTTATCCACCAGGCGGGGCAACTGAGCCCGCACCGCTGCGGAAACACCGTGTCGCCATGGAGGATCGCAAAAAATCACGTCGAAACGCTGGCCGGACTCCACCAACTGCGGCAGCACCGCTTCAGCTGTTTGCCCCCAAATCTCGGCGCGTTCTTTCACGCCCACCAGCTCCACGTTGCGCTTGAGTGTCCGAAGAGCTCCGGCGTGCGGCTCAACAAAGAGGGCTTTCTGGGCTCCCCGGGACAGCGCCTCCAGTCCCATGGCGCCCGTTCCCGCATAGGCGTCCAAAAATCGGGCGCCCGCAATCCTTCCCTGCCAAATGTTGAAAAGCGCCTCCCGCACCCGATCGCCGGTCGGCCGGGTGTCGGTTCCGGAAAGCGAGCTCAACCGACGACCTGAGGCCTCTCCGCCAATGATGCGCATTCTGTCACCGTCCGCCCTTATTATCGCCAGTTGAAGGGATTTCGTCCAATTTTACGTACGATGGCGCCAGAGCTCGGGAATACTGCCCACGTGGTAACCGTCCACGCGCAACAAATGCAGGATCGTGGGCAGCGCCTCTACCATTGGCTTGCTTAGAGGCCCATCGTGCAAGAGAATGATGGCGCCCGGCCGCACATGTGACAGCACCTGGTGCACGATTTGGGAGGGATGCTGCTCATCTTGGCGCACCCCCTCCCCGGCGCTGGGCACGACCAGCGTCAGCCCAGCGGCGCGGGCGGACTTCAGCGCGTCGGCACTCCACGCCCCATAGGGAGGCAGCAGCCAATGGGGCCGCCGTCCCACCACCCGCTCGATGCTCCGCACCGCCTGCTGCAAATCCCGCAAATCTTGACTGTAGCTGTGAATCGCGAGATTGATGTGGCCTTCGGTGTGAGTCTCGATGTCGTTGCCGAGCGCTGCGGCCTGTTTGACCCAATCCGGGTGGCGCTGCAGGTTCAACCCCACCACAAAAAAACTGGCGTGCGCCCGATACCGAGCCAGATCCCGCAAAATGGCCGTTGTGGCCGGGGTGCTGGGCCCGTCCGCGAAAGCCAGCGCCACCCAGCGCTCGGATACCGGAATGGATGACACGATGTCGCCCGGCGGTGCGGGACCGTGACCGAAAGCTCCGATCCGGCCCACCATCCAAGGGATATAGGCCAGTATCACCAAGAAGGCCAGCCCCAGCGCCCAATGCCGCATCCAGCGACCCAGGGGCACGACCACCCACATCAGCGGGTTGTGCCCCAAAGAATGCACGCTACGCCGACTCCGATCCACACCATCTTCGCGACCGGAACACGACTGGCGGCTAAGCCGGCAATGCCCAGCAGCATCGTTGTGGTGAGCACGACAGGTCCGACCAATCCCAAAAATCCGTTGATGCGAATCGCTGTATCCAGCCTGAAAAAGCGCCACATCAGGAACGCGCCAGTGAACTCAATGGCAGCCGACAAAAATCGAATCCCAATCATGCCCTTCAGGAAAATCTCGTCCGACACCGGATCAGGCCTTCTTTCGTGAGCTTTATCCGTTATTTCAACCAACGGGTGACAAATGTAATGCATTCCAGCATCAAATACGTGACTCCAGCGGCCATCAGGGGACCGACAGGGATACCCCCCCAAACCACAATCCCGATAATCGAACCGACAATCAGGGCGATCATGAGGTGGCTGTGGTCGTTGAGCATGTGCAAACCGCGCCCGTTCAAATGGGTGGCCACCGCTCCCCCCACCAGGGCCAATATGCCGGGCAACGTAACGAAGCTCTTGCCCACTTCCCGCAGGTTCACCTTACCTAGAGCAAACGGCACCAGCATGGCCAGGGTCAAAAAAAGCAACCCCACCTCGACGCCCCGCCGCTCTAGAATTGGGAGCACAAAGGTTAGTCGGGTAAATCGCAACATAAGGAGAATGGTCGCCGCGGCCGCCACAAGGTTAGACCGGGCAACCAGCCCTAGCAGCAATAAAATGATGAGCCCGACATTTTCGGTGGTAAACATGGCGCCTCCCCGTCTTGTCCCGACGGGAATAGATATGAGAGGCAAGCTATAAAAAGACCGGCCCCGAAGGGCCGGCAGCAATCGCGAAGGCTAGTCTACAGCACGAATCCAGCCGTCTTGGGATAGAACGGGCACGACCCTGCTCATGTTCAACTGGGCGGCATAGTCAAGGTCCCGGTCTAGCCCCATCTCGGCTAGGTCTCGCCCGTGGCGGCTTTCCCGAACGGCTCTGCCAATGTCGCCCTGGTTCTGCAAAAACAGGGCGGCCGCCATTTCTGCCCGGTCGGTGCGGCCCTCTCGAGGCCATCGGGCGGCAATCGCTCCCGCCGCCAGCACATCTTCCAGAGCCACTTGGCCTCGCGTGCCGGACGCCACCACCAGCACGGGCCGCTCCAGCGACCAGAGATAGCGGAAGGCAGCCTCAGCATTAGTCAGGGCAGCCAAAATCAAGCGCGGCACCGTGCGGGCCCGATCAATGGCGGCAGTCCCGTTGGTGGTGGTATAGACCACGCGCCGCTGGTAAACCCGTTCCTTTGGCCAATCATAGGGGGAGTTGCCCCCATCAAACCCTTCTGGGGGTCGGTTATTGCGCTCACCGCCCAATAACAGCTGCGGGTCCTTTTGCTGGAGAGCATAGGCCTCATCCAAGCTGGCCACGGGGCGGATGGCCAGCACGCCCCGCTCCATGAGGGCAATCATGGTGGTGGTCGCCCGGAGCGTATCGATGACCGCGGCTGCCCCATAGTCGTTGCCAACTTCGACGTCTTCAAAGCGAAATGCTACATCAATCGTTCTTACCACGCGCGCCTCCCTGCAGCTGGGCTGTTTTGGGCCATTTAACCGGCTCTTCCAAGCCCTGCAGCGTTAAATAATAGTGTCGGAGCGTATCTCCGCGAAGTCCCACTCTCAGCGCCTCCAAAGCCAGCACGTCCTGTGGTTGGACGTTGCCGAGGTTGATGTTGGGACCAAACTGCATGATAAGCTCCTGCTGCTGCTTCTTCTGCGGAGCTTCCCACAAGAGCCGCGATGTATCCCGCACGTGCTCTACCATGCTCGAAACCTCATCCTCCAGAATATTCCCCTGGTTGTCGTAAATGACAACCCCTTCGCCGCTTTCACGGCCCTCAACAATCACCACGTCGGATCCGGCATCGACATCGCGGTTGACCTGTTCGTAAAGCGGTATGGTGCTGACCTGGTCCCGCGGATCCTTTTTGCCTACCTCGCTGATGACTAAATCAAATCCGTAAGTGCGCGCCAGCTTGATGGTGTTGTAGCGCGTCTCCTCATCAATATTAATGGTCCCGTCAGAAATTTCCACTCCCGTGAATCCCAGGTCGCGGGCTCGATCCAGATACTGCAGGATGCGGCCCTGCAACAGGGCCAGTTCCAGAAACGTGCCGCCCGGGAAAATGTGCACCCCATACGATTTCACCAGTTCAATTTTTTGCCGCAAGAGTCTGGTGTTGTAGAAGGCCGATGTGCCAAAGGTCAACTTTAAGTGGTCGACGTAATCGGACGCCAGTTCCATCAAATCACGCGTATCGGTGAGGCCCAATCCCTTGTCGATCACCATTGTAAGACCCGTGGTACGGGGCTTTTGGGCGCGGTCCTTAAAGGGAAAATCCAAAATGTCGAGCCATGCTTCGCCGTCGTGCCGCAGCATATGCGATCCCTCCTGATTCGTGGTCGATGCGATCCTTGGCACCATATTCCCGGCGCCAGGCGAGGGTGACGGCCAAATTTTGACGGGATTGAGAAAAGCATGGGGGGCAGGTTATGAGAGACGACTCGAAGAAGATGGGGAGGATCGCGATGGCTCAGGAAACGCACGGCGCGCATCACGCGTCGGCTTCGAATTCCAAGTCCCAAGACCAGAAATCCCATGCTATGAAATTATGGGTGCTTTGTTTGGTGCCCTTCATTATGGTGCTCGGCAACTCCATGTTGATTCCGGTACTGCCTAAAATGATGAAGGTGATGCATCTCACCTTGTTTCAATCCGGATTGGTCATCACCATTTTCTCCATACCCGCCGGCGTAGTCATCCCCATGGCTGGAGCCCTCTCAGACCGCATCGGCCGCCGCGTCATCATGGCGCCGTCCCTCATTCTGTACGGGCTGGGCGGACTGGGAGCCGGGTTTTCCGCTTGGCTCTTGCCCCACCCGTTCATGTGGATTATGGCGTCCCGGCTCTTGCAGGGCATCGGGGCCGGCGGAACATACCAACTCGCCATGGCTGTGGCCGGTGACATGTTCCAGTCCAAGAAAAGAGCTTCGGCACTGGGGTTGTTGGAAGCGGCCAACGGACTCGGCAAGGTGATCTCTCCGATTACGGGGTCCATCTTAGCCCTGGTGGTCTGGTTTCTCCCATTTTTTGCGTACGGCGTATTGTCCTTTCCCATAGCCGCGCTAATTTGGTTTGTCTTGAATGAACCCAAGAAGCCGGCCCAAGCGGGCGGATTCGGACAGTACTGGCAGGGATTAAAGCATACCTTCACCACCAAGGGCCCCTCCATCTTGACCACCTTCTTAGGCGGTGCGGTGGTCCTGTTCATTTTGTTCGGAGTGTTGAGCTACCTGGCCGACATCTTGGAAAAGACCTTTGGCTACGGAGAAATTGTCCGAGGCCTCTTAATTGCCATCCCGGTCATGGCCTCCGCCATCACCTCTTATATCTCGGGCACCGTATTGCAAAAGCGCATCGCCAGCTGGGCACGCCGCATCGTCGTCATGGGCATGCTGCTGATCGCCGCCGCCATGGTGGTGGAGCCGTTCTTCGCCACGACCAATGTGGTCCTGGCCCTGCTGGTTTTGGTTTTCCAAGGCATCGGCACCGGCAGTGTGCTGCCGTCCATCAACACCATGGTCACCAGCGCCACCACATCCAAGGAGCGCGGCGTGGTGACCAGCCTCTATGGCAGCGTGCGCTTTTTCGGGGTAGCCATGGGTCCGCCCGTGTTCAGCATGGCCATGTCCCATCGGTACATGGTGTTTTGGGGAGCGGCCGCCCTGGCGGTTGCCTCAGGTCTCTTGGCCTGGTTCATCATTAACGAAAAACAGATGCTGCCGAAAAAAATGCGGGGTGGGGGCGGAGGCCGACAGGGCCCCAAAAAGGGACACGTACACCGCCTGCGCCACAAGCCCCCCAAGGCGTCTCGCGAGAAGCTCTCGTGAGACGTTTCTCCTTTAAGACATAAATGTCTGCGTCGGGCACACACTACCAGCACCTTATGTAGGGGAGGTGACAAGCGAGATGGCACGAGGCAGCAACACCGGCAACCGCGCATTGGTGCAAGGCGCCGCTAAGGCTCTGGACCAGTTCAAGTACGACGTAGCCCGAGAGATGCAGCTGAGCATTCCCGAAGACCACTACTGGGGCGACATTTCTGCCCGCCAATGCGGCGCCGTAGGAGGCCACATGGTGAAGAAAATGATCGAAATGGCTGAACAAAACCTGGCCAGCGAGACCACCCGGTTTCGGTAAAAGTTACCGGGGTAAAAGGCTCTGGCCCAGCCATACTAACATCACTTCGCAATGAGGAGGTGAGATACAATGGCACGAGGCAGCAACACCGGCAACCGCGCATTGGTGCAGGGAGCCGCTAAGGCTCTGGACCAATTCAAGTACGAGGTCGCTCACGAGCTCGGACTGCAAGGCGTTGACGACGGCTACTGGGGCGAGATTCCGGCCCGTCAGTGCGGCGCCGTGGGTGGACACATGGTCAAGAAGATGATCGAGATGGCTGAGCAGAACTTGGCCGGCCGCTCCCGGTAATTCATCTCTGGACTCGTAAATGGATCCACCTTCGAAAATGGACGGCGTTCGCCGTCCATTTTTTCTGCCGTTAAATCACTTGGTCAATCCAGTCGCTGCCGTTGTGCGTAACCCGATGAGGTACCCGCTGGCGTTCCGTCAGAAGGGTGACAGGACCTTTCCAGAGCCGCTCCGCCACCAGTTTTAAAGCAACCGGCAATTCGGCAAAGTCTAAGTCGCGTCCGTCGTGCAAATGTTTGAGCCGCAACGTTTGTTCGCTGGAGGGCTCTACCACCAAGCGCGGCAGACCCGCGTGATCTAGGTCATAGATGAGCCGCCGCCGAAGCTCTTCCGGGGACGCTGGATGCGGTGTACTGTCGGATTCCCGTTGGCGAAACAGGGCCAGACCGGCTTTTTCGACCACACCATCGGTCATAAAAGCCCGAGCCAACCCCACATCATCATACAAGTCGCGTGCCCCAGAGACCGCCGCCTCGCCCCCCTCCCGCCAAGCCTCTTGAAACAACAGAAAGCCAACGCGATAAGGATTGAGTTTGGGCGGTGCCACTTGCACGATTTTTGCGTTGAGACGGGCCGTCTCCCAGCTTTCCTCCGCCGTGAGATTCATGCGGCGCAAAATCTCTGTGTGGATGTACGTCGCATACCCTTCGTTGGCCATTTTCGTGAGCATCTGAGGCCAGAAATACCGCGCCTCATTCCAAATGAGAGCCAGCAAGTCGCGCTCCCAGTTGTCGAGGCGAGGTGCCCACCGAGCGGCGTAGCCCAGCACATCGTCCTCCACCCCGCCCATGGGCCGCTGACCCAACGTCTCTCCGCTAAATTCCGCCAGAACATGGGCCGCATCAATCAGCGTCTCCACCGCCCGATCCCCGTGCTGACGCCGCCAGTCGGCCACCCGCCGGCGGTGATGCGCAGCCCGGGTTACCATGTCGGTTCCCAGCGCTCGAAATGCGCGATGATGGCGAAAGAAATCGGCATGGGCCAGCACATGGGCCACAATCATGAGCGCCTCGCCCGGGCTGGCGGTTTGGTCCACAAACGCGTAGGCCGGCACGTTGTTGAGCACCAGTTCATAGATTTGCGTGAGCCGAAAATCAAAGGCGGTTTTCAAGCGCTGCTGACTCTTGCCGAAACTCCAGTGGCCATAACGGATGGGAAGCCCTCCGTTGCCGGCTAGAAGAGGAATAAAGTCCGGAGCCACCAACTCGAAATGCACATGCCCTGGCTCTAGACCCAACTCTTGAGCGACCGGCCAGACCCGCTCGGCCAGCGCATACAGCTGACTTTCCTCAAGCATGGCGCGCCTCCTCGGGTCGGCCAAAGAAACGCGTCATGGCGCGAAAGATGTCGTCCTTTTCCCGCAGGATGACGACCCCTACACTGGGGAGATGGGAGAACTCCTGATATAGGGGCGAGGGGTTCCGCTCGGTGTCGTGAATCTCGCCGTAGCCAAACAGCGTCACCCGGCTGGCCAAATCGCGTCCCGACGCCACGGCCGATCCGTTGTCCGAGGTGAGATTGCCACCGTCTGTGAAATGAAAGGCGTAAATATTGTACAAGTCCTGAGGAAAGCGGGTGTCCACAATATCGATGGCCATGCGGTATACCGACGAGGACACAGTCCCGCCCGAGGCCCCACGATGGAAAAAGGTCTCCTCATCCACCTCTCGGGCCCGCACGTCGTGCGCCAAAAATACTAATTCAACGTGCGGATACTTCTGACGCAGAAACTCCGTCGTCCAAAAAAAGAAACTCTTCGCCAAGTACTTTTCAAAACTGCCCATGGATCCGGAGGTATCCATCATGGCGATGACCACTGCCCCGCCCTGATCGTCATCCACGGTGTCAAAAACGCGAAACCGCAGGTCTTCCGGTTCCAATCCCAGCCCTCCGCCCACCTGGGCGCGCCGCATCAGCGCGGCCTTCAACGTGCGTTTGCGGTCCCATTGGGACACCACCCCCGTCCGGCCAATGCTGGTAGGCTGTTCGCTATGGCCAGCACCTCGGGAACGTTTGGCCAAATCCAAGTTGGGCAGCGCCAAATGGGAAAACACGGCCTGTTGCACATCTTCCAGAGATACCTCGGTCTCTTCCAGATCCACGCCCGGCTGGTCTCCGCCTTCCTTGCGACCGTCGGACGTTCCGCTGCCGCCGCTGCCATGGCCGGTTTCGTGGTCCGCCCGGCCTTCCTGGCCGACCGTTTCCCGAGAATCGGTGTCGAAGCGGATGCGGAATTCCTTCAATTCGGGAATCGGCACCGACAACGTGCGCTGACCGCTCACGACCACGATTTTTTCGTCGCTCACCATGTCGGCTAGGTGCTGACGGATCGCTTCTTCTACCTTGGCCTGGTGCCGGCGTCGCTCAGCACTGAAGAGCGGCGCCACCCCGTCCTGGCCTTGGGAGACACTGAAGGAAGACGTCATCGGTTCAACAGCCCTCCCACGTGATGAATGGCTTTGGAGGCGCACCGCGGGCAATAGCGGCGCGTGGCCACCAGCGCCTCAGCGGCTCGCTCAATCTTCTCCAGGGTCCGCCGATCAGGGATGGGGGCCTTGGTCGTGATTTTCACTTCGTCCTTCATATCATCCAACAGCTTTTCTTTCAACGCGCGGTGAAGACCGCTGTGGTCCAGGAAGTTCAACACCCGCTGCTGTTTTTTGGCGATTTCCAGACGGGTGTAGATTTCCTCGCGAAACGCAGGCGCCTGGACCTCCGAGATATGCATGCGCTCTTCCACCGAACGCAGCAGTGCCTCGTCCCAGCCACGATGCGAACGGCCAGCGCGCACCGCCAATACCACGTTGTCGATGTAGTTATGATAGAGATTGGTCAGCTCGTCATTCCAATCGTTCTGGAATGCCTCTAGGACGTCTTGCTCAACCTGCCGGTTGTACCACTCGCGCGCCAATTCCAGCCACTCACCTATTGGGCCGCGCTGAGACTTGTCCCAGAAGGGATTGGCTTCCAACCCGCGCTTCAAGCTGTCCAGCACATCCTGCGCATCGATGCACTCCTGCCCTTCGTCCGCCATCAATGCAGCCAGGCGGTTCATCATAAAGCGCGGATCGAGGCCGCTCATCCCCTCGCCAGCCAGCCAGCCCTCGCGCCGCAGCATTTGATAGCGCGACAGATCGTCTTTGGTAACATAAATCTCAAACTTGCTCATCCGATCCGACCCGGGTTTAGGCTCTTCCGTAACCCGGGACAGAATAGAGACAGCCGCGGCGGTCTCCAAGGCCATCGGAGCCAAATGGAGGCCCTTAGGGCTGTGCGGCTCCATGAGCTTCCGGTAGATGCGCACTTCCGCGTCCAAATCCAGCGTATAGGGCACCGGCAGAACAAAGAGACGGGAAATGAGCGCTTCGTTGCGGGGATTTTGGATGAAACTGCGATACTCGTGCTCGTTGGTGTGGCCTATCACCACCTCATCGGCCGAAATGAGCTCATAGCGGCCCGTCTTGAAGTTTCCTTCCTGGCTCAAGGACAACAGATGGTAGAGGAACTTTTCGTCCAGCTTCAGCATCTCTTGGAACTCCATGAGTCCGCGGTTGGCAATGTTCAGCTCTCCATCGAACCGAAAGGCTCTCGGATCAGATTCACTCCCGTACTGGGAGATGGCGTGAAAGTCCACCGATCCCGTTAGTTCGCTGATGTCCTGACTCTTGGGATCCGATGGGGCGTAGGTGCCAATACCGACCCGGCGGGACTCCGACAGTGCGATGCGCTCTACCAGCAGGTCTTGGAACCGGCCGTCGTGCACCCGCTCTACTTGATAGCGGCACCAGGGGCACAACTGTCCCTCAATGGGCACCCCCAGCCGTTCCGACACGGAAGCCCTGAGCGGCTCCGGCACCAAATGCAGGGGCTCCTCGTGCATGGGACAGCCTTGAATAGCGTACAGCGCCCCCCCGTCGGTGCGGCTAAAATGCTCCAATCCCCGCTTCAAAAGCCACACCAGGCTGGACTTGCCGCCACTTACCGGACCCACCAGCAGCAAAATGCGCTTCTTGACCTCGTGGCCGAGGGCCGCAGGCCTCAAATATTCATCCACCAGCAGGGACAGGGTTTCGTCCATTCCGAATAGCGAGTCTCGGAAAAATGGATAAGTGCCGTCGACCGTCTTAGATCCTGCCGCCATAATCATCCGGTACAGGCGGCGGTGTGCAGACTCGGCGACCCACGGCGTGGCTTGCACTTGGTCCAAATATTGCTGAAAGGTTCCCCGCCACGGGGGAATGGGTTCAGGCCCGGAGAGATGGGCGAAAGACAGGTCCGACATGCACTAGCCTCCTTCGTTACACGTCACACATTCGCTTTCAGTCTCTCCAGTTTTTCCCACCCCTAACCACGCCGTCGCTGATTTCTCACCCACAACAACAACACCACAGAGATGAAAGCCATCAGGAGCAGGGAGTAGTAGTACCCGTATCGCCAATGCAGTTCGTGCATGTTGGTAAAGTTCATCCCGTAGATGGAGGCGATGGTGGTGGCAGGCAGAGCTAAGGTGGATACGATGGTGAGAAACCACATCACCTTGTTGATTTCGTTAGATTGCAGCGACGTGTAGGCCTCCACCATCTCCGCCAATCCATTGCGAATGTCCTGCACTTCCGACACCACCTCATTCATGAGAAAAGACACGTCCTGGAAGTACGGGTGATTCCTTTTGCTCACATAGGGAAAGCCCTTGCTCTTCAAGAGTTCGACGATGGCCCCTTCCGGATCCAGAATGTGCTTGGCGGCCATGGCGCGCTTCCTCAGTGCCAAAATATCAGGCGACATGTTGGTGTAGGGGTGCATCAAGAGCCGGCGATGCAAGCTTTCGAATTGCCGATCCAGATCGTTGGCCAGTTGACGCAGCGCGACCACGTGGCGATCCAGCAGCTGATACAGAGCGAAGTCGACACCTTCGTCCATCAACTGGTTCTTCCGCACATATTCGAACGCACCATCCACGACCTCCGATACACCATCGAGGTGCGCGGTCACTAAGAACTTTTGGCCCATAATAAAGCTCAAGTGTCGCAACGGCTCGTCGGCATCATGAGTCGGAATCAAGGCCAGCATGAAGCTCACCGCATCATCCTCCACCAAAAGATTGGGCCGGTGATCGTGCCCTTGCAAGAGTCTTTCAATGACTTTGGGATGAGCTTGATACAGGTGGTTGACCACCTCTTGGACGGAGCCTTTGTCTTCGGGGCCCAGATCCACCCATAGCGAGTCCGATTCTTGGGGCCAAGAGTCGCTGACAAGAGTTTTTTGATTCTGGAGGTACAAGAAACGGGGCAATGCAAATCCTCCCGCCAGGGTAAATTCCGAGCGCTTGGGTTCGGTGTGGATAATACTTCCCCAACGCCGGTTGAATTACGCGGCTAAAATGGATGGCCATGGGCCACACTAGCCCCTAAAGAGTGTCGAGGAGGCTGCTATGTCCGGTTCCGCTGCACCAGTCAATTGGGATCCCATGATTGTGGGCTTCCTAGCCGGATTTATTTCCCGCGTGCTGTATATCCGGTCTGGCAAAAGCCATAATCCGGGCTATCCCTCCGGCTATGTCATCCAACTCGCCCTGGCTGTCATTGCCTCGATGATTGGATCGGTCGTGATCGTGGCGCTCTTGGGCAAGCAATTTACGGCGGCTACCTTTCTCACTCTGGCTGCCACCCAGTTTTTCAACGTCCGCACCAATGAGCGAAAAACCCTGGAACAGGAAGAAGGGTTAATCCTGGTGGGACGCGGTGCCGGTTACATCGAAGGCATTGCCATTACCTACGAGGCCCGAAACTTCCTCGCCATGCTGACCGCCCTGTCCACCTCCTTGGCGGCGGAACTAAACCTCTGGGTCGGCATCGTCGCCGGGATAGTCTTCATCATCGTCGGCGAAATGTATATGTCGGGTCCGCGCGTGGGTGATATGGTGGATGTTGAACCGACCAAGCTTCGGTTTGAAAAGGGCACCCTGCTTTACGCCGGCAAGGTGATGCTCATGGAAGTGGGTCTGGCCGACTCGCGCCAGCGCTTTTTGACCTATGGGATGGGGGTCACGCTCACGCCCCGCAACGCCCGCGGTCAGGCTGTCCTCTGGAACATAGCGCAGCGGCAAGCTATCTCACACGAAGCGGCGGCTGCGGTGGGCGTGCAAAAAGATGTGGGATATCCGGAGCAGACACCGCTGTGCCGGATGGAAATGCCCTCCGGCACCGGGATTGCTGCCTTGGCCATCATCCCCGTGGAACAGGACATGGATAAGTTAATCAAAGCCATTCAGAACGTCCCCGTTTTGGAGTCCGGCAAGTGGTCCCGCATGCACGATAGCCGCAAGCGAAAGGAAGATGCGCATGGCTGATTCACCAGTCCCCGCAATGTTTGCCATTGTCACGACCAACAAGGATGCCGTGGTGAGCGGGGGCATGGCCCCCGTGTTCGTGGCGCCCAACGAAGTGGAGCGCGACCGCGTGGCGATGTGGATGTGCCGCATCACCAATGCCACCGTGCATGACCTGCACAATGGCACCGTCATTCTCACGGTCAGCCATTCTTAAATCTGGCATGGCATAGGGCCGTTCGTGTAGGATCGTACCATCACACACGAGAGGTTGAACGCCATTGGAACTCAGAGAGGTCCTGAAAAGCCGACGCTCCATCCGCCAATACACGGGTGAGCAAGTCCCGGAGGACACCATTCGAGAAATTTTGTCTTACGCTCCCTGGGTCCCAAACCATCACGTCAGCGAGCCCTGGCGCTTTGTGGTGGCCCAGGGAGACAGTCTCGCAGCGTTGGCCGATTTGCGCCATCAAGCAGTCCTGCGGCGGAGAGCGGGCGAGGAGAGCGCCCAGGCCCGCGCCGATAAGGCCCGGCAGGAATTTCTTGAGGCTAGTGCCGTGATTGCTGTTATCCAACGTTTGGACGAAGACGGCACCCGACGGCACGAAGACCATGCGGCCGTGGCCATGGCCACCTACAACATCATCCTGGCTGCCTGGGATGCCGGAGTAGGGGCATTTTGGAACACGGGCCCCCTCATGCAAGATGCGGACGTCCGCACCTGGCTTGAACTGCGGGAAGACGAACAGCCCGTGGCGTTTCTGCGCTTAGGCTACCCTAAGGCCGTGCCCGTCCAGCGCCGGTCTCCCATAGAAGACCGGGTGGATTGGCGGCGCTAATTCCTGACAAAGCTGTTCTGCCACTGATTCGTAATAAACCAGTGATCCCAGGCCAGATTTTTGATGTACGTTGTGGTGCGGCCTCGCTGGATGACCAGATAGGGCTGATGGTACACCAAATGGTATCCGCCGCCATGGGCCTTGACGATGCTGTAATCGGGATAGACAATCACCCGGCCGGCTGAGGTTGCCACCGTAAGTTGCGCTGGACCAAAGTAGTCCATGAAGGTCACTCGCGGCACAGATACGCGGGGGGCGCCAGGTGCCCGGCGGGAGGCTTTGAAGAAGGCTTCGATCGCGTAGCGGCTGATCGTCAGAGAGCGCGGCCGGTATTCCGCAACCATCGGTCCCGAGCCCTCCATGGAAAGCGATCGAATGGCCGCCAGGCCGGACAGAATCGGGGGCGGATTCTTGGGGCTGTGCGCCAAGACACCGCCCGCCCCCACCGCGACCGCTGACGCTATCCAGACGCTTTTTAAAAAACCCATCTTGCCATACACTCCTTTTGTCTTCCCCAACGCAGGACGGACAGGATGTGTTTCAGCTTTCCGCCCACTCTGCTAACAATTGCCCAAAACCCCGGTAATTGCCGTGTCCTCCTCTCATGCTCCGTTGATACAATGAATCGGGGAGGTGGAGCGGATGATTCAGCCGGCCGCGTCGCCGCCCGCCGAACGGTTCGGGCGCCATGGGACCTGGTGGGCGGGACTGGCTTTATTGCTGGCCCTTTTGGTCATGGCCGGTTTTTGGCAAAGTCTGCGCGTGTGGAGCTATGGTTTAGTGCGTCAAGCCGAAATTTGGCATACCGAATGGCGGCTCAGCCATTGGCAGACGCTCGACAATGCCCACTTCCGCCTCTACTACCCGCCCGGACAATCCCAGGAAGCCCATTTAGTGTTGTCCGAGGCTTCACGAGCCCTAGTGCAAGAGGAGCGGAGCCTGGCTGTGCGTCCCGAGGCGCCTCTCGTCGTGGTTCTCTATGCCAGTCAGGCAGCCATGAATCGCGCCGTGGGAATTGCTCCTGGAGTGAACAACATTGGATATGACGACAACGGGGTCATGGACATTCTATCTCCGAGCGCGTGGCTGGGAACGTCCAAGGCGGCCTTTCAGGAATTCGCGGTGCAAGGTCCGGTGGACCACGAGTTAGGACACGCCCTATTGAACTTAAAAGCGGACGGCAACTATCCCAACTGGTTTAATGAGGGGGTGGCGCAGTACGAAGACTATCACGCCACCGGCTATCAGTGGATCACACCCCACAACCGGCTGACAGGTGCAGTCTATTCCATGCCTGAGCTTAATAATCGGTTCTACCAGTTGTCCAATCAGGCCCTCGCCTATCGCCAAGGCTTGTCTTTGGTCGAATATCTGGAGACGCTCAAGGGGGCATCCGGGTTCCATCAGTTCTTGGGACATCTGGCGAAGGGCCAGTCCTTTGACTTCGCCCTATCCTCCACTTACCATATCGCGTCCACGGAGGTCCTCTGGCAGCATTGGCACCACTGGGTTAACCCGTCGGCGTCATAACCCGGCGACCGGCTGCCGCCACCCCTCGGATGTCCTTGATGGCTTGAATGGACTGAAAGCCTGGCTCCACGGCCACTCCGTCCAAAGCCGACGCATGCTTGGCATCGCGGATGATGGAGACCGGAACCGCCCCCGGCATGGCCGACGCCACGTCCCGAATATCCTGCGCGACCTCTTGCCAGGCACGGGTCTCGTCCAAGCGCACGAAAATGGGGCCGGTAGGCTCTGGCCATCCAAACCCAAAAGCATCCTCAAAATCAATGCGCGGCGGAGCCGATGCTGGCAGAGCCTCAAACAGTTGCATCTGGGTGGTCTTGAGGCCGGCTACCGAGCCCAATCCTTTGAGTGCTCCCGCACTCTCCAAAGCCTCAAGACTCTTCATGCCCAATGCCCGCTGAAGGCGGCGGCTGACATCCTCGGCCGAGGCGAATAATCCGCCCTTCTCACGCTCTTGCACAATCTTTCTGGCACTCTCCAGCCCCAGTCCCCGAATCATGGCCAAGCCGGCATCCAGCCCCCCCTCTCGCGCCTGAAAGTCGACCTGACTGCGATTCACATGCGGGGGGCGCATAGCAATCCCCTGGCTCACCGCCTGAACCATGAGATCGCGCAGCTTGTCACCGCCTTCATGGTTAGACAGCTCCGCCGCCCAAAACTCCAAGGGATAGTGCGCTTTCAGATAGGCCAAATAATAGGCCAATAATCCGTAGCTGGCAGCGTGCGACTTGTTGAATCCGTAGTCCCCGAAAGCCCGGATTTTCTCCCAAAACTGAAGGGCTTCGGTCTGGGTGTGCCCCAGGGACACCATGTTGGCCATGACGCGCCCGCCAAGCTCCGCCAAGAGCGCATGGTCCTTCTTGGAGACGGCGCGCCGCACCAGATCGGCCTCAGCTAAGCTGAGGCCCCCAATCTGCTGCACCGCCTCCATCAACTGCTCCTGATAGACCATAATTCCGGCCGTCTCTTTCAGACGGGACTCCAGCGGGTCATTGGGCAAGGGCCGATATCCCGAAGCTCGGCGGCGCAAATACTCGCCAATGGCTTCCATGGGTCCGGGGCGATACAACGCCACCACCAGAATGACCTCGTCCAGAGACTGAGGCCGCATTTGCTTTAGAAGGTTCTTCACCCCGCGGCCATCCAATTGAAACACGCCGTCGGTATCGCCCCGGGCCAGAAGCCTCAAGGTGGCAGGATCCCGGCCGTCGATGCGGGTTATGGTATCCGCGGGCAAGTCCAGCCCCGCTTCGATTTTGGAGATCAAACTCAGCGTGCGCAGTCCCAGCACGTCCAACTTCACAAAACCCAAGCGCTCGACCGATCCCATATCGAAGTCGGTGACCCAGCCGTCCTGCGGATTGCCGTGGCAGAGGAGCCAATCCCCGAGGGGTTCCGGGGAGATAATCACGCCGGCTGCATGGGTCGAGCGATGGCGGGGCAGCCCCTCCAGACGAATCGCGAGCGCAATCCACTGCTCCGGCAGCCCAGCTTCCCGGGCGCCTTGCCTGAGTCGCGCCTCGTGCTCCATCAGGGTGGGTTGCGCGCCCCAATCGATACTCTTCATCACGCGGTTGACGGCATCTGCCGAAAGCCCCAGCACCCGAGCCACATCCCGCAGGGCAGCCCGCGCGCCGAAGGTTCCGTAGGTGCCTATCTGGGCCACCCGGTCGGCTCCATGGCGTTCCCTCAGATATTGGACCACCTCCAAGCGACGAACGTCCTCGAAATCGAGGTCGATGTCGGGCAAGGTGCGGCGCGCCGGATTCAAAAACCGCTCGAACAGAAGTCCAAACGCCAAGGGATTCACATCCGTAATCCCAAGGGCGTAGGCGACCAGCGAACCGGCGGCGGATCCCCGGCCGGGGCCGACGCGGATTCCTTGCCGGCGGGCCCAGTTCACCACGTCCGCCACCATTAAGAAGTAGCCAGGGAAGCCCAGCTGCTCAATGACCTCCAGTTCGTATGCGAGACGTTCTGTGGCGCCCGGCGCATCAGGGAGACGCTCTGCCAACCCGGCCCAGGCCTTTTCCCGCAGGGTCCGAGACTCATCCCCCAGGTCCAATTTCGGCATCTTCCATCCCCGATCAGGGAAGACACTGCCGCTGTCATGGGGCATCCATAATTGATCCCTGGGCCAATCCGCGAAAGGTGCCAACCAACCGTCGAACTGGCGCGGGAGCGGTTCCGCGCCTTGGTCCCGCGGTTGTCCTGCCAATTGGGCCATCACGTCCAACAGCTCCCCATCGCCAGGCTCCAGACAGCGTACCCGGGCTGACGGCACCCAGCGCCAGTGGCTGGGCAGTTGCTCCAGCAGCGCCCGCTGATCCCAGAAGAGCTCGACGATCACTAAAGGCAAGTCTCGGAGCTTCTGAATGGAGGTCCACCACGCATCGGGAGAAGCCCCCAGCACCACAGCCAAACCCGACTGCGGCTGGGCTTCCCATTCGCGAAAACGAACCAGCGGGGTCCATCCTGCGCGGTCGGTGGCAATGAGGCGGATCTCCCGCTCTTGTCCCCCCGCGGCCCACCGCCGGCTCACGCCGACCAATGGAAAAAGACCGGCTATGCGCATCAGCCGGTCAAACTCCTCCACTCCCGCCAGCGTTTCCTGATCTGTGAGAGCGGCTACGGTAAAGCCGCGATCCTTCAAGGCCGCCACCAGATCGGCCACCGCCGCCGTAGACTGCAGCAACGAGTAGCCGGATCCGAGATTGGTGAGCGGGACGTTCGTCATCTCAAGCCTGCCGCGAAATACGCTCGCGCTTGCGTCGATGGGGATCCAGCGTGGCTTTGCGCACCCGAATATTCTTGGGCGTGATCTCGACCAATTCGTCCGATTTGACGTACTCGAGCGCTTGGTCCAAGGTCAAAGTGCGGGGCGGGGTCAGTCGGATGCCCTCTTCGGCGTTGGCGTTGCGCATGTTGGTCACGTGCTTCTTCTTGCAGACGTTAATCTCCAAGTCGGTGGGGCGGCTGTTCTCCCCCACCACCATACCCGCGTATACGGGCGTGCTCGGGCCGATAAACAGCACCCCACGCTCCTGCGCATTGTCCAAGGCGTAGGAGGTCGCCGTGCCTGTCTCAATCGCCACCAAGGCCCCGCGGGGCATCTCCTCGATAGCCCCCGAATAACGCTCGTAGCCCTCGAAGAGGTGGTTCATAATCCCGTAGCCACGCGTCTGATTGATGAAGGACGACCGAAATCCCAAGAGACCGCGGGCCGAGATGACAAACTCCAAGCGGGTCTGATTGGGCCCCGCTTGCCCCATGGCCGTCATCGTCGCCTTGCGGGGACCCAACAGCTCCATGACCGCTCCCACATATTCATCGGGCACGTCTAGGAACAACCGCTCCATCGGCTCCATGAGACCCGCATCGGTCTCCCGCAGAATCACCTCGGGCTTGGAGACCTCCATCTCATAACCCTCGCGCCGCATTTCTTCCAGCAAAATCCCAATGTGCAGCTCACCGCGGCCGGACACTCGAAAGACTTCGGCGTCCTCGGTGTCCTCTACACGCAACGCCACATTGCGCTCCTGCTCGCGATAGAGGCGCTCGCGCAAATGGCGGGAGGTCACATATTGGCCTTCCTGTCCGGCGAAAGGACTGGTGTTGACCCCGACCAAAATGGTAAGGGTCGGCTCGTCCACCTTCAGCGGCGGCAAGGCTTGGGGATTTTCCGGGTCGGTGATGGTGTCGCCGATGGTGACGCTGGCCAAGCCGGCCATCGTCACAATGTCGCCGATGGTGGCTGACTCCAGTTCAGTGCGCTTCAGTCCAATTCTCCCAAACAACTTCGACGGCCGCACCTTTTCCACGTCGCCGTCGGCGTGGGCCACTGCGACCATCTGCCCAGCCTTGATGCTCCCCTGACGCACCCGGCCGACAGCCAAGCGCCCCACATATTCGTCATGATCCAAGGTCGTGACCAAAATTTGCAGGGGCGCCGTTTCGTCGCCGCTCGGGTAGGGACAGTATTCAAGAATGGTGTCGAAGAGAGGCTCCAGATTGCCCTCGGGGTTTAACTCGGGTGTGGTCGAAGCAATCCCGGATTTGGCCGACGCATACAATACCGGGAACTCCAGTTGGTCGTCGGTGGCTTCCAGATCAATGAACAGCTCCAGAACCGCTTCGTGCACCTCTTCCGGCCGTGCCCCTTCGCGGTCCATCTTGTTCAAAACCACGATGGGCCTGAGCCCCGCTTGCAAGGCCTTTTGCAGCACATAACGGGTCTGCGGCATAGGACCTTCGTGCGCATCGACAATGAGGAGGGCTCCATCCACCATACTCAAAATGCGCTCCACCTCGCCGCCGAAGTCGGCGTGGCCGGGCGTATCAACAATGTTAATCAACACATCCCGGTAGGTGACCGCGGTGTTCTTGGCCAAAATGGTAATCCCGCGCTCCCGCTCCAGGTCGTTGGAGTCCATCACCCGCTCACCCATTTGACTGGGATCGCGAAAAGTGCCGCTCTGCTTCAACATGCCATCCACCAGGGTGGTTTTGCCGTGGTCAACGTGCGCTATGATGGCGATGTTGCGAATATCGTGACGCTGCATGGGACCTAAAACCCTCCATATCTATTCCGCTAAACCAGATGTACTATGGTTTAAGATGCCCACCATTTCTCGAAATCTCTGGCCCCGCGCCTCAAAATTTGTAAACATGTCGTAGCTGGCTGCCGCCGGCGACAACAGTACCACATCCCCAGGCCGTGCCGCCTGACTAGCTGACTGCACAGCATGATCAAAACCGTCTGCGCGGATTACCTCGATGTCGGTATACCGCTTGACGACGTCCACAATGGTGTCCTGGATATCTCCCAACGCCACAACCGTATGCACCGTGCTGCCACGGAGCGCCTCGCCTAATGTATCATAATCAAGCTTCTTATCGTAACCGCCCAAAATCAGGACGATGGGGCTGTGAATCGCCTTAAGGGCCGCCATAGTCCGATCCGGTGCCGTGGCAATGGAGTCATTAATATAGGATACACCACCCACCTCCCGGACAAATTCCAGGCGATGGGGCACACCCGCAAAGGTCTCCAACACCTCTCCTACGGCGCGCAAATCTCCGCCTGCCGAGGCCACAATCGCAATGGCTGCCAAAGCATTGGCTACGTTATGGTCACCGAGCAGCTTGAGCTTGGGCTTGGATACCACCGGCCGACCGCCCTTGCCGCCCCGCCACCACAATTGGCCATCCAACAAATACGCGCCATGGGCGATTTCGTGGTTCATAGAGAAGAACACCCGACGTCCTTCATGCTCCTCTATGAGGTCCAGAACCTCGGCGTCGCCATGGGGCAGAACCGCCCAGTCCTCTTTGGACTGGTAGCGCAAGATATTGGCCTTGGCGTTTTTGTAGTCCTGGTAGTCTCGATGCACATCCAAATGGTTGGGACGAATGTTCAGCAAGGCCGCCCCATGCGGGCTCTGCCGAGCCAAGTCCAGTTGAAAACTGGACAATTCCAGCACCACCCAGCTGTCCTCATCGATATCCTGAAGCCGCGGCAAAAGCGGCTGGCCGATGTTGCCTCCCACGAAAACCGGTCGCCGGCCATCGCGACGCAGCGACTCGCCCACCAGCGTGGTCGTGGTGGTCTTGCCGGCGGACCCGGTGATGCCAATCACCGGAGCGGGGCAATGGGTCATAAACAAATCCGTCTCGCACGTGAATCGCACGCCCCGCTGGCTTAACCGATCCAGTTCGGGACCGAACTTTTTCATCCCGGGTGTAAGATAGACGGTGCTGACACTGGAGCGTTCCAAGAAAGTGAGATAGTCCGGTCCGCCATAGACAGCCACGCCCGACGAAATCCCCATCTCGGCCAATTCCGCCTCGATGGCCTCGCGTGGGCGGCGATCGAAGACGGCTACTTCCGAGCCTTCTTCCAACAGAAATGGAACCAGGGGCCGGTTGTTCACACCCAGCCCCACAATACCAATCAATTCAGAAGACGCCATTCTTCAGTCATTCCCCCAGTAAACGTTCCATCCGATCCAAGCCTTCCGCCAGCCGTTCCATGGATGTCGCGTAGGACATGCGGAAGTGGTCGTTTACGCCGAACCCGCTGCCGGGCACTACCGACACGCGGGCATCCTCCAGCCATAATAACGCCAAATCGTCGGCATTGTTAACCACTCGTCCGCCAATGGTCCGTCCCAGCAACTGAGACATATCTACCCACAGGTAGAAGGCGCCCTTGGGCTCATTGACCCGTAGGCCGGGCATGTCTTGGATACGCGACACGGCGTATCGGCGGCGGCGGTCAAATTCCCGCCGCATTTCTTCCACCGGCTCTTGCGGTCCGGTCAGTGCTGCCTCAGCCGCCGCTTGGGAAATAGACGAGGGGTTGGATGTGCACTGGGACTGCAAGTTGGCCATAGCTTGGATGACGTGTCGCGGTCCCGCCGCATATCCAATGCGCCAGCCGGTCATGGCGTAGGCTTTCGATACGCCGTTGATAACCACCGTTCGCTCGCCCATGCCTGGCATGGAGGCAATAGACACCGCTTCCATCCCATCGTACACCAGCCGCGCATAGATTTCGTCCGATATCACCCATAGATTACGGTCCACCGCAAACTCTGCAATAGCGGCCAGCCGTGCGCGGCCGATCACGGCACCGGAGGGGTTGGAGGGCGAGTTGAGAATAATCCCCTTGGTGTTGGGGCGAACGACCTTCTCCAAGTCCTCGACCCGAAGTTCCCCTTTGTGGCTGGGATCGATCTCCACAAGCTGGACCTCGCCGCCGGCCAACCGAATTTGCTCCGGATAAGTCACCCAAAAGGGAACCGGCAGCAACACGCCGTCACCGGGATTGGTCAACGCGAATATGGCATTGTAGAGGGAGTGTTTGGCACCAACCGAGACCAGCACCTGGTCGGCCCCGTATTCGATACCCGTGTCCATCTTCAGCCGATCCTGTATGGCGGACTTCAGACGCACCGTCCCGCCAACGGGGGTATAGCGCGTCTCGCCGCGGTTCATCGCGTCGGCGGCCGCCTGGCGAATAAACACCGGGGTGTCGAAGTCCGGCTCCCCAGCGGTTAGATTGACAACGTCAACCCCCCCTTGAATCAAGGCCTTGGTCTTAGCATCCAAGGCCATCGTTGGCGAAGGGGCCAACGTTGCTACATGGTCTGACAATCGTATGTCGCTCACTCGCGTCCGCCTTTCCGTCTAATCCTTGCGATTAAAGAGGTTGTCGCTCCACAAATCTTCCAACAGTTCCCTCATGCGATCGGTACAGAGTTCCAAGATCTTTTCGCCCTTCTCTCGGGTGCCATTGCGCCCGTCGCCGGTTGTGGCGTGGCGCAGTGTCTTTTCATGCAGTCCCACGGCCTTCACCTTGTACTTCGGCGTGAAAGGATTGAAGGAGGCGTCTTCCATCTTGACAAGGGGTCCCGTCACAGCCAGCATGACTGAGGTTTCGTCCTCGCCGGCATGCCCTTGCCCTTCGGTGACAGTGAGGATGTCTCGGCTGTAATCCAGCCACCAGTTAACAAGAACAACCTCACCGCCGTGCTCGGCAATCTCTTCCATGGCGGCGTTGAGTCCTGGGGTGTTGCCGCCATGGCCATTCATCAATACGATATGCCGAACTCCCCACCCGAGCACCGCCTTGCCGACTTCCGCCACATAGCGCGTAAACACATCGGTCGGAACCGACAATGTCCCGGCATAATTGGCCAGTTCCCAGGTGTGGCCGTATGGAATGGGCGGCAAGATCAGGAGACGATCGGGATAGCGTGCCTCGAGCGCCTGGCAAAAGTACCAGGGGGCAAAGTTGTCGGTTCCCAAGGGCAAGTGCTGCCCGTGAGCTTCCACACTGCCAGTGGGCAGAATGGCGGTGTCGATCTTCCCGAGAATTTGCTCTTTGAACGCTTTGGTCGTCAGCTGCTCCCAATACATCTGCAAGAGGCCCCCTATGTCTTTGGAATCGGGGCGCTCTGGCCTTGCCGCTTGGCTTGAAACCGCACCCGGGTCATCCAACCGCCAACCCGGCCGCTCTCGGCCGCCGTGAGCGCTCCCCACCCTTCCGCATTTACCTTGTCCCACAGTCCCAAGGCTTGGGCTGCTTCCATTTTGAGCCTGAGGTTTTCTTTTTCCTCGGGCGTCAGTTCCCGCCTGGGCTTAGGGGCTTTGGACGGATTTTTCTTGGGCTGTGCTTTCAGTGTACCAGTCTGTTTGGATTTTGGCATTTCTCTCCCACCTTTTCCTCCATCTGTCTTTATTTTGCCCAAAGCCGCTGGGCAATTAGATGGCGATCATCAGCAAGATGAAGAGAACATAAAAAAGACCGGCGCCCAAGAGTTCGGAAATGCGAAGAATGCCGTCGCGCGATCGAGTGAGGGTCCAGAGGCCCGCCAGCCACGCCAGCAGAGCCGTGATGGCTTGAAGGGTGGTCAAGTGCCAAGGCGTCAGCATAAGCCCCATGGCAGGCACCAAAGAAGCTTGAAACGCCATCGCCCCGGTGACGTTCCCGACCGCCAGCGAATCCTTCTTACGGCGAATCCAGATAATGCTGTTGAGGACTTCGGGAAGTTCTGTCGCCAAAGGCGTCACAATGACGGAAATCAAGAACCCGCTGATGCGGACCCATCCGGTGACACGCTCCAAGGCTGTCACGAAGAAGTGGGCCCCCACAATGAGGCCCAGCAGAGCCACTCCCACCTGCAGGACAATCAGGAGAATGGGTGGACGCCCGCGGCTTGATAGATGGAGCGGCTGCCCGGGCGCACTCGGCCGATCGTCGGTGTGGCTGCCGCGAAGCAGTTGCCAGGCGTGAAACACGTAGTACAAAACTAGCAAGAGGGCGACCCAAGGGTGCGTGAATCGGGGCAAAAACGCCGCCAAGATGGCCATGCCGAAACTGACCAGGAAAAACCGCAAGTCGCCCAAGAGCGCCCGCGGCGACACTTTCAAACCCTCTTGCCTGCGGCCGCTGGCCCACACGCCCAGACCGATGATGCTAAACCCCAAGGTGGCCAGCATAAAAGGTGCACCCAGTACCGCACCGAGACCAATGGCTTCGGTTTGGCCGGTTGATCCCGCGATGAAAGCCATCAGCGGAACCAGCGTCTCTGGGAGAGCCGTGCCTAATGCCGCCAAAAGAGACCCCGACACCCCTTCGCCGAGGTCCAGACGGTAACCCAGCCACTCCACCCCGTTGGTAAAATAGTCCGCGGAGAGCACAATCAGAATCATGCCCGCCCCAAGCAGCACAACTAACGACATGAGGACCTCCCGCTACAGTATATGGAGGGACGGGTTATTCAGACCGTGACAGATTCGGGAACCCCCATTGGCGCTGGGCTTCGTATACGGCGATGGCCACGGAATTGGAAAGATTTAAAGACCGCACCCCGGGGGCCATGGGAATCACGCGGCACTCGGCCTGGTGGGCTTGAAGCATCGACTCGGGGAGACCTGTGGATTCGCGCCCGAATACCAGCACATCATCTAGTCCGTATTGGATGTCCGAATAGCGCACACCGCCATGCGACGTAAAAAAGTGGAATGCGCCGGCGCCGACATCCGCCAAAGCGCGTTCCACCGCATCCCAATTGGGATGCACAGAAAGATCCACCAACGGCCAATAGTCCAGTCCGGCCCGCCGCACATACCGGTCTTCTAGTTTAAAACCGAGCGGTTCCACCAGATGCAGCCGGGTGCGGGTGGCCGCACAGGTCCGAGCAATGTTGCCGGTGTTGGGGGGAATTTCCGGCTCTACCAACACCACGTGCATTACGCAATCCCTGCCTGCCGGCGCAACAGGTGAAGCAGTTCCCTGGCCACGGGACCTACGCTGCCCGAACCAACCGGTCGCCCGTCCACCCGGGTGATGGGCAAAACCTCTGTAAGCGTTCCGGTAAGAAACAATTCATCCGCCCCGTACAGGGCATCGGCCGAGAAAGGCTGCTCTATCACCGTCATCCCTGCCCCGCGGGCCAGCTCAATCACAACCTCCCGCGTGATGCCGGGCAAGATGTAGTTCGTGACCGGAGCCGTTTGGATGACGCCGTCCGACACCCGAAACACGTTGGCGGAGGTCGCCTCGGTCACCATACCGTCGCGCACAAACACCGCATCAAAGGCCCCCGCCTCCATCGCCTTGCCTTTAGCCAATACGTTGGGCAGGAGGCCGATGGTCTTAATCCACACCTTAGCCCACCGATCATCGGCCGTGGTGATGACCGCAACCCCGCTTTGGACCAGCTCCGGCCGAATGGGATCGACAGGACGCACCCACATGAGAACCGTCGGTGCAATGGTGCCCGCGGGAGGCGGTGCATGACTGCGGCGCTGGGTGCCCCGCGTGACTTGAATGTAGAGCGCGGCTTCCTCCGCTGTGACGCCGCTCATTAGGTGATCGCGGGCCTCGGTCAGCTCCTGATCGGATACGCCAGTCAAATTGATGCCCGCCAGACTGCGATGCAGACGGGCCAGATGCCGCTCCCATTCGAACGGACGGCCGCGATAAATGTGAACTACCTCATACACGCCATCCGCAAACAGAAAGCCACGGTCGTCAATCGACACCGTAGCTTGCGTCTCTTCCATGTACTGACCATTCAGGTATACCTGCACTGGAAAAGCCTCCCGTTATGTGTAAGGGCGTTGACTTCTACAGCCTGCCCAAATGTTCCGCCAAAATTTCGTGGGCCTCTTCCGCCTCGCCTTCCGGAACCCGTATCTCGATGCTTCCGCGGCCCTCTTCATTGAGTTCCACATTCTTCAGGGTGACCAGCAAACCTTCAGCGGACAACAAATCTTTGACCCTTTCCGCCACCGCTATGCTCGGTGCAATGTAGACCACCGTCCACACTGGGCACATCCCCCTTTATCCGCCCGCCCTCATCTGCAACGGACACTGCTCGACAGAGAGTTATGGATGGCTCCGTCATTTTCCTGCTTCTGTCGAGATTTTCGTTAAAATTCCATCGGAACCTCGATTTTTTGTTGACCCTCACTCGGCTCGGCGCTGTTCTTGAGATAGGACAGCACGGCCGCAACAAGAGCTAATACGGCCAGGATCAACAGGGAATATCGCATGGTTGGCACCCAGGCTGCACGGGGACCTCCCTCCAGCCCGCCTCCATAGGCGGCTAAAAACCCGGCCAAGAGGGTACTGGAGACGGCCGTTCCGAACGCCATGCCCAAGGACCGAGACATGTTGAGAATGCCTCCTCCCACCCCAAGCCGGTTAAAGGGCAGAGATCCCATCACCGAACTGTTGTTGGGCGGCGTGAACATGCCAAGCCCCACTCCCACCAGCAGCAACCCCACAATCAAGAGCACCAAGTTGGCGTGAAGCGCCATCATCACACCCAATAACCCAGCGCCGATCGCGCTCACCGCCATGCCGGCCGTGGTCAGGAGCCGGGAACCATACCGGTCAGCCAGACCACCCGCTTGCGGAGACACGACCGTCATTCCAATCGGTACGGCCGTCAGCAGCAAACCGACCACAGCCGAGGGAAATCCGCCCACACGCTCGAAGAAAAACGGCATCAAGAACAAGACCCCAAACATCACCAGGTAGCTCAGCATACCGGTCACATTCCCCATGGTAAAGACGGGAATCTTGAACAGACGAACATCCACCAGGGGCGATTCATACCGCTTCTCGCGGAGAATGAAGGCCCACAACAAGGCTGCCGTGGCTACAAAAAGACCAATCACAGACGGCGACAGCCATCCGACATGAGGCGCAATGGTCAGAGCCAGCATCAAGGCGACCAAGGCGGGGCTGAACAAG
>JAJZAN010000129.1 GCA_021799435.1 Bacillota bacterium
CACGTCTGGCGGATTTTGGAGACGCTCCGCGTCCCGATTGAACACCGATTTCAATGGGATGACTCAGGCTAAAGTTCCCATCGAGGAAATCCCCATTTTTTCCCGACCTGATATGCGGAGTCTGAGTCGCATCGGGAAAATTCCCTATTTAAAGGTGGCTCCATGAGCTTCAAGTCAGAAGTTGCCACCGCATCGTTTGACAGACAAACGAAACGCCATGGTTTGCATACGGCCAGCTCTAGACACTCAAAACCCTCCCGGATGGCGCCAATACACTGAGGTGCCGACATGACCGGAGGGTGCTCCCAGTACGGCGGTCCACCAGCGGATGTTGGCCGCTTCGTGGCTGGTGTGGCCCATCACGATGAGGACCTGGGGGCGGGTGACCGACAAAAAGCGAAGGGCCGGCCTCTGCCAACGGGCAGCCGGGAACGGGGGCACGTGGTCATGGGGGTTATTTTGCGGGGCATCCATTCGGTCCCAGGCGGCGACGAGCTGAGGAAAGTGGAGCAGGAGATAGTCGGTGGGACTTAAATATCCCTCGGCCAGCCGATAGGAAAAGCTGTCTTCAGCCTGCAACCCCATGAGCCGCGTGGCATCGGCGGAATTGTCATAAGGGAAGACCAGCACGGTGGGGCGGCCAGACAGCTTGAGCTTGGAGAGAATCTGGGGAATGCCCCGGACTTGGGTATGGGTATTGATGGACGGGAAGGCGGCAGGAAACCATGAGAGGGCGATGAGGGAGGCACCGATCGCCATCGCGACCCGCTGCCGCGGTGCCGTGGTCTCGGTCCACAGGAGTGCCACAGCTAACCCTGCGACCCACACGGCCAGACCCATAAAGCGCGGCATTACCACATCGCGCAATACCGGCAGGAAGTAGAAAAAGAGTCCTGGCGCAGCACCCCAACCCGACGAGCGGCCATTCCAGTGAAAGAACGCGCCCAGACTGAGCAGAACCAGCCCTGCCCACCATGAAAAAACCCAGCGCGCTTGGAGCCGGGCAGCTGCCAATCGGCGCCTCTTCCCCCATAGCCAAGCCACACATGCGAGCACCCAGAAGACCACTCCCAGGTAGCCGGTATCCTCGAAACGATTTCCGAGCCAGTGGCTGGTGCTGCCCCAATGCCAGATAGTATGGACCGGCACCCAGAGCAGATTGGTGAGATCGACCCCAAACTTTCCAGAAAATTGGATCGACCCAAGGGGCTGACCTGACCCATGGCTCTGCAGCCAGAAGAGGGGCAGAATGACGAGGGCGGTCGCGGCCGCCAGTTGGAAAACGCCGGTGATCTGTTTTCCCGAGACCCACCGCGCTGTCGTGGGGCTAAACAATTCGAAGAGGAACCGCAACAGGAGTGCCAAGGCTCCGGCGGTCCACATCAGGACAAAAATTTCTTCGTTAGTCAGCCATTGCCCAAGTCCTAGAACGGTGCCCCACACAATGAAGCTTGCTGTGCTGCGCCGCCCCAGCAGCCACTCGCCGCCCACCATAAAGAACAAATAAGCGAAGCCCATCCACATGAGGTCTAGGTGAGCCAACGATTCCGTATTTTCATAGGCCGAAAACAGGACCAAAAGATGTCCGAAGAAACTGCCCCAGGTTCGGCCGGTGAGGCGCCGGAGAGTATAAAACGCCACGGTCGCTGACCCCGCCCAGAAGCCAACCCAGAGCAGGTTGTAGAGGAGGTCGACGGGTACGCCGAGCCAAGTGTGGATAAGACTGGCGGGGATAAAGAACAGGGGAACGCTGGTATCCCAGAGTACGTTGCTGCCGTAGGGACTGTCCACCAAGCGGGTGACCCGCGCGAGGTGATGATGATTCAGGGCCCAACCCCACCAGTGCAAGAACCACAGGTAGATGTAGGGGTCCCCAGAGGTGCCCACAATGTGATGGGGGGCCAGTCCTTTTCGACCCAGCCAGGCCGTGAGGAGGACGTCCAGGACTAGGACACCCGCCAGCCAAGCGCGATGCAACCAGGGTCGGGATGCGGGACGGCCATATAATGTTCCGGAGACGTGGGCGGATTCAGCCATAGCACCCGGCGGCAACCGGACTTTCGCCCCCTCTGACGCAGTGTGTGGTCAGTACATTACGGGATATGTCATCCCGGTACAACTTTTAGGGGCGATTAGCGGGCGGTGCTGACGGCGTGATGGCGCAGGATGCGCCAAAGCCGCGTGCCATCGTTGGGAATAAGGCCCCACGGGATGAGGTTCAACATCCACTGCAGGCCTAAAATGAGGAGCCACCAGTTGAGGTCAACGGGCCAAACGAGGGCGAAGGCGGCGACCACCATGGCTTCCGCCAGGGGACCGGCAACCAGTGTGAGGGCGACTTGCCGGAGGCTGAAGGATTTGATGGATAGACGCACTCCCAGCATCCAGCCTCGGAACTCAACGCCCAACCAGCGTCCTCCGAGGAGACGGGTCACCACGACGTGACCGGTTTCATGAGCTATAACCATGGCCAAGGCCAAGGCCAGCAATCGAAATAGCATCACGGTCATCGTTTTTTCCTCCTCTGCCCGGCGAGGCATCATGGACTTCGCGTTCGGGCTAAAGAATTCCTGCCGAAAGTTTGTTCTCCCTCTCACTTTGTCCAGACTGGGCATGCTGTAAAATGAAGGAATCACTGTCGAAACGGGGCGATACGATGGACTATGTCAAACTGGGCCACACCGGCCTTCAGGTGTCGCGGATTTGCCTGGGATGCATGAGTTATGGCGTTCCCGAGCGGGGCAACCATCCATGGGTCTTAGACGAAGAGCACAGCCGGCCTTTCATTAAGAGGGCCTTGGAGTTGGGCATTAATTTCTTCGACACCGCCAACGTCTATTCCGACGGCACCAGCGAGGAGATTTTGGGCCGGGCTCTCAAAGACTTTGTTTCGCGAGACGATGTCGTGATTGCAACGAAGGTGCACGGCCGCATGCGCCCAGGTCCGAACGGCGGCGGCCTCTCCCGGAAAGCCATCTTGACGGAAATTGATCAGAGTCTTCGCCGGCTTGGCACTGACTATGTCGACTTATATCAGATTCACCGCTGGGATTATGAGACCCCGATTGAAGAGACCTTGGAGGCGCTCCACGACGTCGTTAAGGCTGGCAAGGCACGATACATCGGGGCGTCGTCCATGCATGCTTGGCAATTTATGAAGGCATTGGCGATTCAGGACCAGAACGGATGGGCTCGCTTTGTCTCCATGCAAGACTACCTCAATCTCCTGTATCGTGAAGAAGAGCGTGAAATGTTGCCGCTGTGTCGCGAAGAGGGCGTTGGGGTGATTCCCTGGAGCCCTATGGCCCGCGGTCGTCTCACCCGGGCTTGGGCCGAAGCCAGTCATCGCTCGGAGTTGGATGCGTTTGGACGCACATTGTATGAAGCCACGGCTGAAGCCGACCGCCAGGTCGTGGAGCGGGTGGCTCAAGTGGCCGCGTCCCGCGGCGTCCCCATGGCTCAGATTGCCTTGGCTTGGGTGTTGGACACGCCTGGTGTCACGTCGCCGATTGTTGGCGCCACGAAGCTGCACCATCTGGATGACGCGATTGACGCGCTCGCCATCCACCTCACGCCCGAGGAACGCCAGACTCTGGAAGCGGATTACGTGCCGCATCCCGTGGTGGGCTTCCGGTAACTGGTGGTCGGGTTCGTTGTCGAACCGTAGTGTGATACCATCGAGAGTAAGATAGCTGGTGCAAAATAGTGGGGGATAACGTCGCATGGGAGTGACTGCGGACCGTCCCGTCCGCTCACCGTCAGTATGGCTTAAGGTGCTGGCGGTTTTGGCAGCGGTTGGGATGCTGATTATCAACTTAGTCGGGTTTTTGGATACAGAGACCGGATCGGCCTTGGGTTGTGGAAGAGACTGGCCGCTTTGCAATGGCGCTGTCATACCCAATCTTGACAACACCCACGTAATCATCGAGTTCCTGCACCGTGCCCTGGTGGGAGGATTTGCGCTGGTGGCGGCCGCTTTCCTCATTTGGTCTCTAGTGCAGTACCGGCAGTTCATCGAAGTGAAGGTGTTGGCGTGGCTGGGCATCGGGTTCATCATCGTGCAGTCGGGACTGGGGGCCTTGGCGGTGGTGTTTGTGAACCCGCCGACAGTCTTGGCTCTGCACTTGGGATTTGGCATGCTGGCCATGATTGGTGTGGTGCTGTTAGCCGTGTTTATTTTTCAACTGGATGCGGAGACGCGTGGAAAAGCGTCTGGACTGACCTGGCGCCGCCAAGTTTTGCCCCAGACGCGCCGTTTCGTCGTGTTCATTTGGATCTACACCTATGTGGCCATCTATTGGGGCTCCTATGTCGCTTTTCGCAGCGGTGGGGAGGCCTGTACAACCTGGCCGGACTGCAATGGACACTGGCTGGATTTCGCTGGAAAGACGGGGCTGGATATCATCCATCGGCTCTTTGCGCTGGGTCTGGCCGCGTTGGCGGTGGCTCTCTTAATCCATCTCCGCCGTGCGGGGACCTATCGTCCGGACGTCGCCCGCGGCAGCGCCTGGTTCTTGGTTACCGTGCTAATTCAAATAGCGACCGGCGCCAACTTGGCTCTCAGCCGTCTCGCGACAGGGCCGTACTTGTTGCACATTTCCACCTTGATGCTGTTGTTCGGGGTGCTCAGCTATCTAGGAATGCAAACCATGCCGCGCGCTGGAAACCTAGGCCAATCGCCGGTTCCAGTATCGCCGAGCCCAAGCACTGGCGTCGGGCAGCCGATGTCTGATGAATCCTAGGGTATAGAGGCTCAAAGGAGCGAGGCTGTCCCAATGGGAATGGGACAGCCTCGCTTTTTAAATTGTTGCTTGGATTTAATCTTGGTACGGAGGGGTCGGCAGTGGGTTAGTAGCCGGTGAAACGCTGGCTGCTACCGACTTCTGGTGCGCAGCTGCCAGGTGGTGCAGGGTTGCGCCTGTGCCAGAAGCCAACAATACCGTCAAAAGCGCTAAGATAACCGTCCATCGTTTCATGAGATTCCCTTCCTTTCTTGGTATTCCAAGTAAAATATACCTTAACTCGACAGATTTGGCAATTTTTAGGTCTTGACCCGGCAGGATTTTCGGTTTTTAACAGCGAAGCAATCGATTCGGAAAGTGAGGATCCAACATAAATGACAATGAGAAATTATGCCGGGACAACCTTCCGCCCGGCAGCCAGGGCGCGGACAGGGCGTCGGCGCCAATGGCATCTCGCGCACCCCACGACCTTGCCGTACTCCACGCAGATTCAGCGTCTTATGGACTTCCAGTCACGGGGCGAGAGTCAATCAGCCTATGAATTGGCCATTCAGTTATCGCGCAGAGCTGCCGAGCAGGGCCATGTTGCGCGCGCCCGCCGCATGGCGGAGTGGATCAGCGACCTGCAAGAGTCGCTCCAATCTCCAATGCATCGGAGCGGCCGGGTGGAGCGGTTGGAGGACATCGCCCGCCGAGCCGTTCGCCAAGAAGAGTGGGTGGCAGCCCTGGATGCGACTCAGGAACTCATCTCCATGCCATCATTAGATGTGGATGCAGAACTTCGAGCCCAGCAAAACTTGGCCATCATTCTATATACCATGGGTCACTTTTCGGAAGCCGCTCAGGTCTACGACCAGATTTTGGAGCGGGAGGATTCGCGAGCCCTGTTAAAGCCTGTGAACAGGGCGACCATCCGCTTGGCGGCCGCGGCCGCTCGGTTTTACACCCATGAATTGACACTGGCGTCGTTTCGCGACGCCACCCCCTATCTCGGGTACAACGCCACGCTGTGGCAACTCTATTGGTGGCTTTTGGGGCACGCCTCCTGGGACAACCAGCAGAGACTGGGCCACATCCGCCGAGCCAGCATCCGAAGTTTTAACCCGGAATGGGACTGGATGGTGGATCGGCTGTTGTGGGGGGTGGACCTTCACCTGGGGTGGGAGGACAACGCCCTCTACCATCTTAGGCGGCTCGAACAAGCCTTGGATGATCCGCAGACGGTCAGCCTCATTGGGCGGTGCGGATGGACCGATTTAGCGGCAGACGGGATCCGGGTTCTCAATGCCCATCGGTCGCCCGAGGCGGTGGTGTTGTGGCAGAAAATGTACGACTGGTGTTCAGAGCACCAATTGGATGGCTGGGTGGCGTATTGGGAAGCTAATCATCCCTAGGAGGTCCGAATGGATATCACCAAGCGGCTGGCGGATATCGCCAGTCGTTTCAGTGGAGACTTTGTACTGGCCGTTGAGCATTTGACGACGGGGGAAACCATCCAGTTCGGCGACGCCCATCGGCCTATGGAAAGCGCATCGGTTATGAAGGTTCCGATCTTGCTAGAGGCTTTGCGCCAATGCCAGGCAGGAGAGCTGGATCTTCTTCTGCCGCAGGTCGCCGAGACCGAGGACTTCGTGGAAGGCTCTGGTCTCTTGCAATACCTCAGCGGCACCGCTTCCCTGCCGCTTCAGGATGTACTAACCCTCATGATTATTGTGAGCGATAATATCGCGACAAACATGGTGCTCCGCCAGGTGGGCATTCCCGCCGTGAACCGGTTCAGCCGGGAGTTGGGTCTCCCGACGACGACGGTGCACCGGAAACTAGCCTTTGATGTCCCGGACCCATTGGGAACCACCACCGCATTTGAGATGGTGTACCTGCTGGCGAAGCTGTATCGGGGTCAAGTCTTGGATGCTCAGCATACCGCCCTGGCCCTCGACATTTTGGGCCGCCAGCAATATCAATGGCTTCTCACACGAAAGTTGCCCTATGAACTCTTGGATGACAACGGGGACGCGCCGCCCCGAGTTCGGGTGTTAAGCAAAAGCGGGAGCTTAACGGGCATTCGCAATGATGTGGGACTGGTACTGACGCCCTGGGGAGACTACGCCATTGCTCTCTTGAGTCAAGGATCTCACGACGAGCGCTTTCATATCGATACCGAGGCGCATGTGGTGCTGCCCGAAGCATCGCGGGCGGTGTTCGACTACTTCTGTCCGGGCGCTTTAAGACCCTGAACCGGCATTATGAGGCCTAGTTATCCCGTTCTGCCCAGCGACGCAGTTGTGCCAGCAGCGCGTGGTTGGGGGGAATGGGTGCAAGGCCTTGATCGAGTTCTGACAGGCGCGCTTGAATGAAGCGCCGTACATCTCGGTCGTCCAGGTCCTCGACCGCAAGAATCCGTGTGAGGATGCGGCGGGCTCCCGACGGGTTTTGTCGGTCTAGGTGCACATAGGCCGCCGCCACCCAGATGGCCGTCTGGAGGCGGCGGTCCTTGGTCTTTCGCCAGGGCGCTTCCAAAATCTCGTGGGCTTCGAAATATTGCCCACACAGCATGGATTGTATGAAGGCGTCCCACGCTAAATGCATCGCGCGCTCCTTCTGTGGCTGCTATCTGTCTTCCAACGGCCGTGTGATTCGTTGCTTCGATTATAGGCGGCGGAGGAGGATTGGCATAGCACGAACACCTTAACCGGAGGAGGATGGCGCTTTCGGTGTCCGCCGTCCTCGGGTGAGATAGTGGACAGACAAGATGATAATGGGAACCACGATGAGATACACCATGGTGACCGGAAGACCGATGGACTGGAATATATGCACTAGCGTGACCACATTGCCTAAGGGCTGGGCTCCGGCCACACTGGTGGCAGCTATCAAAGCCAGCATGAGATGATAGCGTCCCACCTTGAGGGTGCGACTGGGGCTTTCGGCAAGGTTTTGAGCCACGCACCAGTATCGTGCTCCGACAAAGGCCAGCGCCAAGAGTCCCCACAGCACGACTACCAAAAGACCGAGCTTGCTGATAAAAAACCCTTGCAGGTTGGCGAGGCGGAGTGCTGAGACTGGCGGCCACTGGATGTCCGACAAGGCTGATGGACCCTCCGTGCCAATGGTGACCATATACCCGTAGAGGTACATCAAGGCGCTGATGCCGAAGGCGCCGTAGGCGTTGCGTCTTGCCTTCTTGCGGAGGTCCACCCGCACGTGACCGTATATCTGGCCGAGGGTCTCAAAGCCTACAAAGATATAGGCGCTGTGATAAGCGCCGGACAGCGTGGGTCCAATGGCCAGGCGGCTTACGGGAAGAATGGCCCAGCTGTCCTGCATGCGCGTGACGACTAAAAGGCCGATCACGATGGATCCCAGCAAGGTCGGGAGCAAAATCGCTTCCAAGGTTCGCGCAAAAGTGGCTGTGCCGAACCACGTCATATACATGGCGGTTCCGGCTAACGCCGCTTCGACCGCCCATGCTGGGGTGCTGGGGAGGAAAAAGCTGTGCATGACCTGTCCGAAATTTGCGATCACGAACATAGCCAGCATCCAGTGGATTCCAATCCGAATGGCTTGGATCGGCCATCCGATATAAGGGGTTAAGAGCGACCGCAGCAAAGCCGCGAAAGACCGGTCAGGATTAATCTCCGACACATTGAGATAGAGCCAGAATATGCCGATATTTGGCCTCCCAAATAGCTGCGTTCTTCCAACCGGGCTCCCGCCGCCAAAGGAGGGGGGCTAGCCAGTCGTTGCCGGGTACCGTGCCCTCCACTTGCAACTGCTTTAACACGGATAGAATGTGCTGGGCCAGATATTGATCCACCCGATGTGCCAGGAACTGA
>JAJZAN010000130.1 GCA_021799435.1 Bacillota bacterium
GCGGTGTGTGCAACGACAACAAGGTGATTTTTTGTGATGTCGCCGGCCAGCTGCACGAGCATCCTATGCGTGATTCGTCCGGCAGGGGCGGCCGACAGCGGGGCGTTGACCGTTGGGGATAGCGGTGTGGCGGACGTCGGAGAGGAAGAAGCGGATGAGGATGGGGTGAGCGGTGCCCCGGTGGAGGATGGCGTGGGGGCCGATGAACCGCACCCAGTCAACCCCATCGCAACGAGCGTTCCGAGGACTATGGCTGCGGTTCTGTACATTAGGAATACCTCGCTTAGTGATGAAGTAATTTCATTGAGAAACTCGTATTCTCGAACAATGCCATCTCTCTGTGTTAACGCAGTACCCGCCGCCCAGGTGACATCGAAATTGTCACCGCCGTTCCACGTCGGCGTGCAATGGACCCAACGAGTTGGGCTTGCCGAACTTATGGCCCCGAATGTGCCGTAAGCCCGCAGACCAATCCTGTCTTGGGTGAAATTCGATGAAAATATTGGTCCTTGTCTCTTGCCTGAGGACTACCGCCAATCTATAGAATGTCGCGTCAAGAACTCGACGTGCTCGTCGTGTGCCACATGACCATCATCCACCATCTTTTGAAACGCGCCCAAAGTTTCGAAACCTAAAAAGCGAACCCCTGAAGCCCGCGGATTTCGGAGGGGCCATTGTTGGACGGAAATCCAACCATAAGGCAATGGGGCTCACTAAAAACATTTGAGGGCTTCCGACGCATTCGCCCACAAAAGGGAGCGGGAGGCATGAGCAGGTGCCGCAACACCTAGCGCGACTTCAACGGGGGGATGCCTTCGCGGGACCGGCAGGAACTTATGACGACTGAGTTCGTGCATACCTCCAGACGAACGCGGCCGTTCCCGTCATTAGCCCGAGCAGCCCCAGTCCGACCAAGGCGGGCCACGCGACCGAAACCGCCGAACAAGTCCGCTCAACCGATCCCCCCATCGGTGGGATAATGATGATAGCCGTGGTTGCATGGGCACGGGCGTAGGCGGCCAGTGAGCACGATAGATGGATCTTCCAGACACTGAATGGGACATGCAGCACCGAAAAAAACGGCACGAATAGACCCAGTACTGCGATCAGGACAGCCGCCATGGCGAACCTTGCGATTATCCAGGACGGCACCGGTCTTGGAGCGCTCACCTCTCATCCCCCTTCCGAATCTGGTGCCCCTAGAGTCCCTGATGCGCTACGCCTAGGCCTACAAGAGGGGCACGGTGCGTGCATACCGCGCTCAGGTCCCCACCGGCTTAAAACGAGGCGGGGTCGTCCCACACCGCACTTGGCGATCTGCCCCACCCGATTCCGGGGCTCCACGGCTGCGTTAGTGCGGCCATACGAACAATCGCCGTGCAGCAGCAGCTTATACCGATCCCATTGACCCAAATCAACAATTCACATTTGTTCCCATAGCCTTAGCGCATCCATGATAAGACCATCCGTCGTTGCTGGTGCTGATGTGTCTACAACCATTCGATGACAAATTCTTCATGTTGGGCCCAGTTCCTGCCGGCTATCCGTTTTTCCCACCAACTGCAGCAGTGGCCCAAGGCATTCATCACGACCGCCGGACGCAATGCATCTTCGCTTCGCAGGCACTCTTGGTCAACGGGTCTGTGACCCACCGCAAAATTATTGGTTCGAGGTATCGCCGAGTCCGGTTGCCTCAATTACACCCGCGAGGTTGGCCACTGTCGGCGTCTCCCGCTTCCACTCCAGCACCAGATCCCATCGTGGAATCGGTGGTTCTATCGGACGTACAATGGGTCCTCGCCACCGATCGGGTAGTCGGTTCCAATCACCCAAGCGATCCCCAGAGCGATTGGGGGCGCTTGCGCGCTAGCGCCCCCAGCCCATCGTTGTGACCCCCAATTAGCAGGTGCTCCATCACGGAGCGCTCCAATTAAGTTTCCAACCCGCGAGGCATGCAAAACCGTTACGCGCGGAGTGGCCATTCCAACCTGGGTTTCGATGGCCAGAGAGGGTGCTTTGACCAAAAAGCGGGAAATTCCAACCTCGGATCGCACCTCACTAAAGATAGTTCCAACCACTTATTTATCTGCGGTCGACAACTGGTGAGGCGGCATGAGCGGCCACACCATCCATTGCCAGGTGTTGTCTCTCCAATCCAACAAGAGCCCCGCGGTATTGCTTAGGTGCATGTGCGATGCCGCGGTCCAATGCCCTCCCAGCACATCCAAGAGAGCCGCTTTCATGCAATCCGAGTGGGTGGCGGCAATAACCCAACCCTCACCATGACGATGATGCACGTCCGCTAAAAAGCCCCGCACCCGCGCCGCAACCACGCTAAGTGCCTCCCCGCCTTCCGGCGCCCCCATTTCCGGGTCGAGTTTCCATTGGTGGTAGCGGTCATGATCTTCCATCTCGATGTCGTCGATTTTCATGCCATCCCAGCGGCCTAGATTAATCTCGTGCAACCGCTCGTCCACCTGCACGGTCATACCCGGACGGAGAAACGCCTGAGCGGTTTGCTGAGTCCGTTTTAAGGGACTCGCATAAACGGCTTGGATATCCAGTGAAGCCACGGCTTTCGCCGCTGCCCAAGCCTGCCGAGTTCCTGCCTCGGTCAAGCCCGGATTGCCTTTATAAGACACAATGATGTTCTCTTGATTCGCTTCACTCTCGCCATGGCGAATCAGCAAGACCGGCATTCACATCACCTCTTTAGGTTTGAACTGCTTGGATGAGCCCCCACACGTTCCCCCAGGGGTCTTGGAGCTGTGCTACCGCCATCCCGTCCGGGCCTACGATTAGACGGCGATAGCGATGCCCGCCCCGCTCTTCAAAAGCCGCCAGAGCCGACTCCAAGTCATCCACACGCCAATAGGCCACCTGACCTCCTGGGCCAGGCGGCGCTTTCTCGTCTTCCGGATGAAAGGTTACCAGACTGGGTCCGATCCGAGCTTGAATCAGATCCGGGCGTTGCAGCAACAACTCGGCGCCAGTCAGAGAATGCAGCCACTGAAAAGCTGCATGTACGTCGGGCACAAAGTAAGTGACTTCATGGATTCCCTTAAGCACGACCCGGGTCGTCCCAATGGAGCGCAATAAATTGATCCCGACCCGACGCCCGGCGATACCGGTTGTAGTGGCTGGGATTCGTCTTATAGAAGTCTTGGTGGTATTCTTCGGCCCGATAGAATGGCTGCGCTGGGAGAATCTCCGTGACAATCGGTTTGGCGAACCGTCCACTGTCTTCCAGGGCTCGACGGCTGGCCTCGGCCGCCTGCCGCTGGGCGTCGCTGTGATAGTAAATGGCCGTCTCATAGGACGATCCGCGGTCATAAAACTGACCTCCCATATCGGTGGGGTCAATTTGCCGCCAAAAGATGTCCAAGAGTTGTTCGTAACGAATAGCGGCCGGATCAAACCGAACTTGCACCGCTTCTCGGTGGCCGGTGGTGTGCGAGCACACCTCTTCGTATGTAGGATTTTCCGTTGTTCCCCCGGTGTAGCCGGATGTCACCTCCGCAACCCCGGGATACGAGTCAAAGGGGTGCACCATGCACCAAAAACATCCACCGGCAAATGTGGCCGTCTCCAGCTCTGCCAATCCCCCCACCTCCTTATGGCCATTATACCGAGACCCGGTGAATCCCGAAAATCGGCAGGAAATGCCCGCCATGCTGACGAAACTCCCCGCAACGAGAGAAAAGAGGGAGCACTCATGACGAATCCTTGGACCTTGCCCGGCCATGGCCGTATGTACAGTCTGTATCGGTTGTTGGGCATGATTCGGCCAGAACGCCGAATCCCCGACAGAATTTCAGTGTCCGGGCTGACAAGCCCGGTATCGGTTGAATGGGATGAAGCGGCCGTCCCCTCCATCCGCGCCGCATCACTCCTCGACGCTGTTCGGGTACAAGGCTGGATTCACGGCCGCATGCGGGGATTCCAAATGGACCTCCTTAGACGCATGCCATCTGGGACCTTGTCAGAACTATTGGGTCCGGGAGGATTGCCCTACGACACTTTCATGCGCCAGCTGAACCTCGCTCGATGGGCTGAATCCTCACGCGAATCCTGGTCGCCTGACGTTCAACGCGTGCTGGATGCCTATGCGGACGGCGTGAACCAAGCTTGGACATCCGGACCGCTAGCTCCCGAATATCGTTTCTTAAAACTTCGGCCGCGTCCCTGGACCGCCAGCGATTCCAGCGTTCTGACCTACTTTTTGTCGTGGAGTCTCAATTCCATCTGGACTGGGAAATGGGCCAGAGACCAAATTGCCCCAGGCAGCCCAGCGGATAAATGGCTGTTCGGACCGTTGGCCGACCTGCCCACCACCACCATCATTCCCAACACAGGTGACGCCGAGCCATGGGGCACTCTGGGCATCGGATCCAACAACTGGGTGGTATCCGGAGGCCGGACGGCAGACGGGAATCCCCTCCTAGCCAACGACCCGCATCTGGCTCCCCAGCTTCCCTCTATCTGGTTTCAGAACGCCGTTCAAGGCGGTGACCTGGATGTGCTGGGCGTCTCCCTGCCCGGGGCCCCCGGCATCGTCATTGGCCAAAATCGGCACATTGCTTGGGGTGTCACCAACGTCGATCCGGACTGCCAAGATCTACACCGCATCCACATGCAGGACGAGACACACTATCTTCTGGATGGCGAAATGACCGAACTTTCGACTCGGGTCGAGACCATCCGGGTTCGGGGCAGCGCTGATATGACGCTGACTTGCGAAGAGAGCCATGCCGGCCCCGTCATTTACAAAGAAAGAGACGGCTCCCGCATCGCTCTAGCTTGGACGGGATTTGCGCCCATCGAAACGGTGCCAGCCCTAATCGATCTGAACTTAGCTCAGGACTGGGAAAGCTTTCGGTCCGCGCTGAAACGCTGGACCGTCCCAGCCCAAAATTTTGTATACGCGGACAACGAGGGGCATATTGGCTATGTGCTGGGCGGACACGTTCCCGAACGGCCGGAGATACGCGTGCTGGGCGTTGTCGATGGGAATACCCGGGCCACTCTGTGGACTCAGATGATTGATTTCGAAGATATGCCGCAGGTGTTCGACCCTCCTCAGGGATTTGTTGTCACGGCTAACAATGGTGTCGAGGGACATCAGGGAACCCACCGCATTGGCGCCCGCAACAGCTTGGGATATCGGGCGCAGCGCATCGTGGAGCTGCTAGAGTCGCGCCCCCAGCATGACGTGGAAAGTTTCCAAGAGATTCAAACCGACGTGTTCTCGAAGCCCCTCTGGCAATTGGCAGAACGGCTTCGAGCCGAACCGGATCTGCCATCGTCCTGGCGTCCCATTCTGGAACACTTCGATGGCCGGGCCGACAGCGACAGCCCCGCGCCCACGCTGCTCTATCTATGGATGATGGCGGCGGTGCCTGAATCGGTCCAGCATGCTCTCAAGGAGTCTTTTTTTCCAGATGTGGAGCCCTCTCAACCCGGCACGCACCCGTTCCCGGAAAACTTCTGGGGACTGATGGGCGAACGGCTGGCGCCAGCCGTGCTAACCCACTACGACGAACTGGATCGCATTTCGGCTTTCTCCAAAGCGGAACAGCGGGCGGTTGCCGCGTTCGGCCCGGACATGTCCCAGCGTCACTGGGGCAACGCACATCCTGTGCTCTTGTTTCATCCATTTACACAGGTCAAGGCCGTCGAAGCGGTCTTCGGCCGGAAGCCAGTTCCGGTGTCGGGCGACTTTTTCACGCCGCTGCAGACCGCGTTCCCCGTGGACCCTGACTTGCCGTGGCCCCGCCCAGTCGCGTATTTGCCCAGTTATCGCCAAATCTTGAAGCCCGGCCAGCCAGCCTTGAGCGTGTTCGTCCATTTGACAGGGCAATCCGGGCATCCGGGTTCGGACCATTATGATGATTTAGTGACCCCGTATGCGGCAGGCATGCTAAAACCTGTGGGACACGTTGCGGAACGCACCACCTTTACTCCATGATCCGCGCAAGGTCATTAGTTAAGTTACCTAACCATATGCTAGAATTAAGGCAACGACGGCGAACGGAGTGAATCACGTGAACAAGCCATCCCCGCTGGTGTTAGCGTTCATCGCCCTGCAGGACGCTCTATCGGGTACTTACGCGGCCTTGTCGCGGCCTAAACTGAGGCTCATGGTCAAGTTGGCGGACGGTCCGGTCAGCGTGTCCGACTTGGCTGAGAAACTGCATATTTCATCCCCCGCAGTCAGCCAGATGATTGACAAGCTGTCCCATGAAGGATACGTGCGTCGCGAGGGCTTTGGCGAAGATTTGCGGGTGGTGCGGATAGCTCTGACGCCCGACGGCCAGAAGGCCTTGGACGATGGCTTGGAAGCTTTCGAGGAGCGCGTTGCCGAACTCATGGTCACCTTGTCTGGCGACGAAGCCCATCAACTGGCGGATCTCATTAACCGCATGCTGGCGCGATGAGCCGCGCTCCTTCGCCCTACACGCGGGCCGGATGGACATCGTTGTCCCGACCCGCCCGCCAACTGATTGCAGCCCGTTTTCTGCGTTCTGTGGCCCAGGGAGCCATGGCTGTTGATTTCACCCTCTACTTGAAGCTTCGCGGTTGGAGCGCCCCAGACGTCGGACTGCTCTTAATGGCCGGTGGATTGGCTGGCGCCGCCTTAAGCCTCATGGTGGGCGTCACCAGCGATCGGGTGGGTCGACGCGTGTTCCTTCTCATCTATGAATTGGGTCTGGCACTCGGGACCGGTCTTATCATTCTCTGGCCCAGTGCCTGGATCTTGGTACTAACCGCAGCCCTGTTCGGATTTGGGCGCGGAGCCAACGGCGCTTCCGGGCCCTTTGCGCCGGCAGAGCAAGCGTGGCTGGCCCAAAGCGTCTCGGATGATCGGCGTCCGAGTGTGTTTAGTTTCAACGCGGGGCTGCAGTTTTGGGGCATGGGGTTCGGTTCCATTTTGGCCGCCGTCTTACCTCACCTCCTCCCCGGTGCCGGAGCCACCCGCATCTATTTGCCCCTGTTTCTCTTGAACCTCGTCGTCGCTCTGGTGAACCTAGGACAAATTTGGAGCATCCACGAGGCGCCGCGAACCCCTGCCAGGCAGGCGTCCCCCGACGTTTCTGCCCCACAGAATGAGCAGGTTCAGACCAAGCGGGAAAACCGCGCATTAGCCCTCTTGGCGGTGGTCAACATGGTCAACTCCCTTGGGGTGGGCCTCGTGGCTCCTCTGCTTCCCTACTGGTTTAATCTCAAATTTGGGGTCGGCCCCACATTAATCGGTCCGGTCTACGCCTTGACCTTCTTTCTCACAGGACTGTCGTCGCTCGTGGTCGGGCGGGTGGCCGAACAGGTGGGATTGGTCAAGTCGATTGTGCTGCCCCGCCTGGCCGGGGTTCTTATGCTTATATTAATTCCGTTTATGCCGAGCTTCGGCTGGGCGGCCGTGCTGTACGTGGCCCGATCTATCGTCAATCGCAGTTCCATGGGTGCCCGGCAGGCCTTCAGCATGGGGCTGGTTCGGGATCAGCGGCGGGGGTTTGCCAGCAGCCTCAATGCCATCTCGTGGAGTATTCCGGCAGCCTTGGGACCCGCATTGGGCGGATGGCTTATCGGCATGGGATCGCTCGTGTGGCCCTTCATAGCTGCATCGGCACTCCAACTGGGCTATGTCATCTTGTTCCCCGTGCTCATGGGCCGATACGATACCATACCTCAAAAACCAGACCGGCGCGCGAGCCGTCAGAACGCCTAGGGCTCTGCCTTTGTCCGCCTACCCTAGGTAGACCCGTCCATCCAAACGCAACCTGCGATCCGCCCACTTTAAGCTTCTAACGCATGGCATCATACAACGCCAAGGCTGCCGCACATAAAAAGACCGCTTGAATAGCCCGTTTGGCAATGTGGTTGGGAACCCGCGATTGAATGACCGGAGCTGCTTGACTCCCCAAAACGACCCCCAGCCAGGCCGGAATGATGAATCCCCATCGGAGCGCCGTGAGGGGCAGGTGAAGGGAGACGATGCGCAATGAACCCGCCACCAAAACTACCATGAGAATGAGGGGAATAGTGCTGCCGACCGCGCGTCGCGGCGGGTGCCCTTCCACCACCAAAAAGGAGGTCAGCGCAGGCCCCAACCCCACTCCCACCAACCCGGTGAGCATGGCACCCAGACCGGCCGTGAGGCGTAACCCCAATCTCTGCGTCAGTTGGAGTCCCGAGATCTGGGCCAATGACACCAGAATCACCCATACCGTGACAAGTTCCAAAATCCGACCGGAAGCCCCCAGGCTTATCAGCGTCCCCGCTACGGCCCCCAATACGGCGGGTATTGCACCTCGTTTCACAACACGGGATGCAACGTTTCCCTGGCGTAGATGGGATATGCTGCCACTGCTAAACCCGACCGCCTGAATGGTGAGACTCGTTAAAATTGCCGTAGCCACCGACATCGGCGGCACATGCAGCAGCGGCAGAACGACGCGGAGTATGGGAACAAAGAGGGCTGGGCTTTCGATCCCTGAGGAAATGGCTGCGATGGCCACGACTAGGGCGATCGGCATCATGACCCAGGTGAACGTCCCCATGCCATGCC
>JAJZAN010000131.1 GCA_021799435.1 Bacillota bacterium
CAATGGACCGCTGCGGATATTTCCCCGTGTCGACGCTCCAGACGTGGGCCAGACCGGGTGCAAAGATCAACGTGTGCCCCGACGCTAAATCGTCGAGAATGCCGGGCCAGGCCTGTTGGGCGGTAATATGACCGGCGGCCAGTGTGGATTGATCCCAGGTCGGCGCAGGGGCCGTGGTGCGTAACAAGGGCGCGATGAGGTCTTGGTCGACCATGTGGGTGTCGGTGACACTGTCGAGGTACGCGATGAGGACGGACGCCGATCCACAGGCGGGCACTTGCACACTCCGCAAAATCACATCCGGACTGGGGCCCATGGCCATCTTGATCCGGCGAGAGGCCGCCGGGATATCCGGGACGTATCGGTCGCGCGTCGCCGTGATGAGGGCCTCAATGTGCTCGGTGGTGTGTTGCGCGCTGCGGGTCAGATCCTGCACAAGCTGGCGATCCATGAACGGCATTCCCTCCCGGTGCTGGTCCGTAGCGTACCCCGGATGGGGCGCTCTTATGCAGAGAATCATGCCCTCACGCTTGATCGGTCAGCCGCACGAGGGATGGCCGCTCTGCCTCTCTCGTCATCCGCGATTGTCGCTCGCGGTGTCGCGCACGAAGGTTTTCGGAGGTGTCATAAACGTTCGTTTTTGCACCGGGGACGCGGGGCTATCAAGAACGGCCCAAATTTCGCATGCGGCATGTTGCAAAACTTGGTTGCAAAATTAATTGTTTCAGATTAGACATCACACATGAGTTTTGCAACACTCAAGTGGGAGGGATGCCCATGTTGATTGGTTACGCGCGGGTGTCGACCGCCGATCAGACGGTGGCGCTGCAAGAGGACGCGCTGAAGCAGGCCGGATGCGAGCGGATCTTTCGCGACGTCATGTCAGGGAGCACGACGGAACGGCCCGGGCTCTCCGAGGCGTTGGAGTACGCCCGCTCAGGCGACGTCTTAGTGGTCTGGAAGCTCGATCGGCTGGGACGGTCGTTGGTACACCTGATTGAGGTGGTGCAGCAACTGGAGGCGGCCGGCGTCGGGTTTCAGAGTCTCCAGGAAAAGCTCGATACGACGTCGGCGGGGGGCAAACTAATTTTTCATATCTTTGGCGCGCTCGCCGAGTTCGAGCGCTCGCTAATTCGAGAGCGCACCCAGGCCGGCCTGGCGGCCGCACGGGTCCGGGGCCGGGTGGGCGGCCGACCGCCCCGGTTGACCCCGGACCAAGTGCGGATGGCCGCGCGGCAGCTGCAAGGACCCGATATGACCGTGGAACAGGTGGCCGCCGCATTTAATGTCTCGCGCACCACCTTATATCGCGCGTTAAAACGCGCCGGCGGGGAGGGGTGAGCCCGATGCCGCGCATTATGCAAATCATGGAGCCACCCACATTACCGGACATCACCTCCAGCGAGTGGAAGTCGGCGGTCGCCACGCTCAGTGACGAACAAGTCATTGCCGCGATCGCGCAACGCATTCGTCGGCTCAGCGCGCTGCGGCCGGACATAGACCGTTGGCCAGCGGAGATCAAGACGCTCGACGCGGGTCCGGATGATGCCGTTTCCGTGGAGCAGCTCCACCAGCACCTCGACCTTTTGGCCAAATCGGCGATGCAGCGGGCGGCCATGGAGCGGCTTCGGATCGAGATGGAGTCCCTGATTCTGCACGTGATGTACCCGAACCATGACTGAAATGACGGCGATTCTTTGGTTCCTTGCATGACACAGACAACCGCTTAGTGCGGGTATTCGATGCTCTGTCACACCATGCCGAAGGGGGTAACATATGAATCGAGCGCGGCGCGACATTTGGAATAAATCGGCTGGCCGATGCTGGTATTGCGGAATTGCCCTTTCAGATAAAGGCTGGCATGCGGATCACTTCAACCCGATACGCCGAAATTGGTGGGAGAACACATCCCTCAAGCCCGAGAACGACACCAAAGACAACCTAGTCCCCACGTGTGCCTCCTGCAATATCCAGAAAGGGTCACTGTCCGTGGAGCAATTTCGCCAGAAGGTTCAAGGGTTCATCAACAGCCTCAATCAATACCACACGCAATACAGCGTGGCCAAACGCTATGGTCTCATTCAGGAGGTAGAAAAGCCGATTCGGTTTTGGTTCGAAGACAACATCGGCCACACGGGGTAATGTTCGGATTTGCCCGTCATTTTGGTAGCCTTACGACGTCCGCGGAGGCCTCGAGCACACCGGCATCGGCCCGCAACGCGAACATTCAGGGCCTCCGGAGTGCCGGCAATGTTCGAACTGAAGAAAGAGGTGGATGAGCACGATGCAATGGGATGACTTTATAATCTGGCTCCGCGCGCGGGGTGTGATGCGCATGATTCCCGGACTTTTTGCCAATGTTGATGAAATCGACGTCTGGGCGGATGATGACGATGGACATCGGCCATTGACCGACACCCAAAAAGACGGCTCCATCAGTAACCCGCTCTTTTGCTTTGCGGCCCGCGATGCCGCAGGTCGACTGCAGCTCTTGGTGGTCGAGGCTTTAGATCCACAAGACATGCCGTTCAACGGCATCGACTATCGGACGTGGGAGGAGGTGGTTATGGAACGGCTTGCCCCCCACCGCATGCGGATCACATTAGGTCGGGCGGAGTCCGGCCACGCGGGGGAATTGGCTGCCTGGTTGGAGCGCAAGGGCTTAACACTCCAAGACGGGTAAGTTTGACTAAAACCCCGAAATGTCAATCAAAGTCACTTAAGCCCGAAATTCTAGACATCTCCTACACCTTTCCGCTCAGTAGCCTTTGTCCGCCTTTGCTGTCTGCACGCGATGTTCTTTCGCGGCGCTATTAAATCTGATAACCGCCATGCGATGGGCCCTTGTTCGCTCGTCGGCCGACCGCTGGCGATGACTCAATCGTTTCGGTATGGCACACACCCGAGGTGTTAGTCAGCGGTCGAGATGTCTATCAACCGCACGACGATTCGAGGCGTTCCGAGGCGGATTGCGCATTGAGCACACCTTTCCATGGCGTTCTCAGGGAATGGTAACTTTTTACAAAGAACACACGTTATATCTTTTACCATAATCTGACACGTTGCCCAAGGCACACCGACCGAAAGGCCGGGTCGCAAAGCCACAGGGTCTGACGTCCCAAAGGGGGCAAGACAGCCGTGCTGCCAACGCATTCTTCTCCATATCATCGAACACCACCGCCGCGGCAAGATGCCGGCACTATTTACCGCGGCGCGCTCATCCTTCGCGGAATGGTGGCCGCATTATTGCTCTGGGTGTCGATCCAATTTCCGCGATCCACGTGGGACCGTGCTTGGATGCTGGCGGTGATGCTCGCCATTCTCGACGGACTGGCCGCCCTGACCGTAACACGGTGGCCACAGCACCTCACGACGATTATTCCCAGCACCGTGGTGGCCGATGGTCTGGTGGGATGGGGCATTGCCTGGGCCTATAGTCAATCACCGCATACGATGGCCCCCGCCCTGCTGACTATGTTCACCCAGGAAATTTTGACTTATTATCCAACCCGCCGGGGGGCGGTGGGAGCCGGGATCTACATTGGGGTGACCAATAGCCTCTTGGGGATCGTCCCCGGGATGCACGCCGCGCCGTTATGGTCGTGGTCGGTGGCGCTCTACTGGACGGTGGCTGATGGGCTGATTTTGGGCGCGTTGCTCTTGCCCCTGCGCTGGCCGCGACAGTTGCCCGTGGTGACGGCACTCACGGCCCGCGAGCAGGAAGTATATGGTCTCTTGATGGCGGGATGGTCCACGGCTCAGATGGCCGAGGCCCTGCACATTGATGTGGCCACCGTGCGTAGCCACATGGCGCACATCCATCGCAAATTGGGCGATCTCCCTCCGTAATTCGACAGGCATCCCCGGGATCCCTCCGGTTTACAGCCTGTTGAGGGGGTCTCCGCGCCGGTCTCCACGGTGTGGAGACTCCTCTCCACACAAATGTCCACACCCTCCACGCAAAAATCCACGCCTTCCACGCCAATTTCCACTTCCTCCACAGGGGTGGTCCGGGGTTTAATGGCGGCAAGAAGGAGGGACAAGCGATGTTAACGTTGACGAACTTTCTCACGGTGGCGGGAGCGGCCGCCGTTACGACGGCGGTGGTTGCGTTAATCAAGGCTATTTGGAAGGCGGCGCCCGAGCCCTGGGTGACATGGGTCCTGGCGGAAGGCATCGTCTTTATCGGTGGTTTACTGCGCGGGCCCCTTACGTGGAAAGAATTGGTGTTGTTAGTGGTAAGCGGAATGGTTGTAGCCGCGACGGCGTTGGGGAGTCAAGCCGGGGTACAGAAGATTACCAACAAGGCCTGACGAGGGTTCGCCCATGGCCAGTCAGAAGACTTGGACGAAGGGTTGTCGGCAGGATACGGAGGCGTCCCGCTATGGTTTCAGAACGGAAACTCGTCGAGGCCTGTTGGAAGGAAAATCCGGCGATCATGCGGTGTTATGCCCCATCCAAATTACAGCAACGGTTCGGCAGAGTTGACACATCACGAAATTATCCTCGCGGCTCTCCCCGAAGTGCTCCAATGTCGGGATCGCCGACCGTTGCACCCTTGAAACAGCGTGTGTTGGAGGCGCAAGACAATTATTCAGAAGATCTTCGAGCCGAAATGGCGTGCCGGTTCCAGGTAAATACCTGTGTTGTAGGAAAGCGAGGTTGATCCACGATGAACCTAGAAGAAATATCTGTTGTTCTCACCGATGCCTTGTCTCTGGATCTGCCAGGCCACGGACTATGGCTTAATGACGCGTTCATCCCGTTGCCACCCATTTCATTTCGAATTCTGTCCTACCTCGTGCGCCATGCCCACACCGTCGTGCCAGCGGAGGCCTTGCTAAGAGCGGGTTGGCCTGATGATTTGCGTGGTCGCGATGACCTATATCCCCAAATGCACTATCTCCGAACACTCATCGAAGTTGATCCGCATCGCCCAAACCTCTTAGTGACACGTCGTAATGATGGGTACTATTTAAGGCTGCCTACTTATGCACGGAACGATGCTGACGGGCCAACTCGTCAATTGCGCTAGCTTTTCCTAGTGTGGCGGAATGAATTCTTAGATAGCGATTAGGTTGGTCTACGTTATGGACAAGATTCACTCGATAAGGTTGAGGCACTGGACGATTCTATTCTCCAGAATTCATCATGCGGGGTGAAAGACTGTGTCGACTCTCAATTGCACGTGTAGTTCATTACCTAGCTCGGGTACGCCGGTATCCCTCCAGTATGAATCATCGGGATTCACCTGTGAACCAACTATCTACGCCGAGTTTAACGGGGCTACGTTAGGCGGATCGGATGCTCAATCCCGTGAGGTCAATTATTTGTGGGGTGCTACGTCGTATTGGAACATCCCTTCTCTTGTGGCACTAGGGCAATCCATCCAGGAGGGTGGGGGTTCTGGAGCGAACTGGATGCAGATAGGTACTTCCGTAATCGATTCATTTAACACGTCGGTTATTGCGCCTAATAACGGTACAGGTCAAGTCTTCGATAGCTCCTATGGCCTGTCGTTTGATGCGATCAATGCCCAGATCGCGATGTGGTATCTACGCGATCTGATGGATCATTACAGCAGTCTCGGGTACACCGGTCGCGATTTGGTTATTTGGGCACTCAATGCTTACAATCGCGGCGAAGGAGGTGCTGCCGCCAATCAAGCATATGGCTATAGCATCCTATGGAAGGCCTACGGTGATGGATGGGATACTTCAGTGCCAACGACTTGGGGGGGCGCCTATATGGCGAACGGCCCGACGGCAGATACAGTTCAATGTGCGCTGCAATCTCCACCCGAGGGCGTGACGGTAACTCCTAACGATGTGGTGACGCCGAGCTTTTCAGTTCCTCGTACTCAATATGAGATGCCGTGGGGAACCAACAGCAACGGGAAAGCCGTCGTATTGTTTGTTGCATCAGGCGATACCGGGAATTATGTTTCCGGATACTTCGTGGAGCAATGGCTAGCCCAAAACAGTCATGTCGGGGCGATGTTGACATCCGATACCGAGTTTGCGGTTGATACGGCTCTCGGTAGCGGAGGAAACCACTCCTACTTGGTTATTGCGGTGGGCTCCAACGCTGCGACAGCCCTGGAAAACTATGACTCCTCACTAGCGCAGTTTAGCTCGGTGTCTGCCTGGGAAGGGAGTTCGGTTGCGGGTTACGTCTATGCGTCGACCTATGCCGATTGCGTCACGATTCTATCGGCGACTGCTGCTGCACCCTATATAGCTGTCTAAGATGGCACGAGACTTCTAGCCTTGGGGGTAGAAGTCTCGTGTTTAATCCCTTGCGATTCTTAAGGAGGTCATGATTATGTCATTTTCACCTAGTCATGCGCATCGCAGCCTATCGTCTGATCGTCTGGTGGTAGCAATCCCGACCCATGACATGCGGGCAGTCATCCAGAGCCTGTTAGAAATAGGAACGGTTGGTCAACTGCTCCAACGCCCCCTGCAATTTGTGGTGAGTGATGGGTCAAATATTCCGCGGAGTCGCAATACCATCTTGCATCGCATTAGGGACATTTTCCCAGATCGCGATCGACTCTGGGTGTTGTGGCTGGATTCCGACATTGAAATTCTACATGGTCATGCTCACGCTATTCAGCAGGCGATTCTTTGGGCAGAAGCACATCAAGCCGGCATTGTGGCCAATTATCGGATGACGACGGGTCAAAATGTCCTCATTGCCAACCGAGATCCATCGGAGGCCGCCCACCATCTCACCGACGATGAGTTACATCAGATGGAGCCCTTTGCGGAAATCGGCATGGCGGGTTTGGGATTTGCTTATATCCCGCAACCAATTCAGTATCATTTTTATGCCGATGAAATTGGGGAGGACATGCACTTTTGGTGGGATCACCCGGATATCTCCCTTCACTATGCCAAGGACATCCATTTGGGACATCGCAAGACCGTCGTGCTCTTTTAGCTTGCTATCAGGCGTAACCTTTTGCGGTCGATTGACGTTCTCTGTAGAGTAATGATTCCGTGGAAGAGTAGGCTTGTTCCGGCGGGCGGAACCATAGCGCGAGACTGCATGTTAAATCTGGGACCACATCGTTTTGCCGAAAGGAATATCACGATGAAGCATTGTCAGGCCATTCGTTTGGGAGGATTGACCGGCTTAGCACTCATGGCGGCCGCGGCGGTGTCTATCTCGGGATGGCATCTTCGGTTTGCCTTTGCCGCCGATCATGGGCCAGCCGATCACGGATTACGAAAAATGGTCACCACCGCCGATACGCGGGCCATTCCATCGAGGGCCCATTTTCCGAGCTATGTCCAGTCGGCTTTCAGGGTCGTCTTACGCAAGACCGACGTACCGGTGCTGGGGCCAACGTGGATTCCGACTCCACCCGGATGGATGGTCCGCGGTGGTGCGTACGCGGCAGAAGTTCACGGATCTTCTGATATGTATTCGATCTCCTGGTGGTGCGAGCGCCACCCGCTCAGTGTGAACAACGCTGCAATTGCGCAAGACACCACGGATCCCAACGGAGATCCCCTCATCTCCGTGGGAGGCGTTCGATATCCCACCATTCAGCGGGCGAGGAAGGCCACCACTCTAACGATTCCTCGAACGGCTAAACGGGTTACCATTACCAGTAGTCAGACCGGATGGATCTGGATTGCACGCGACATTAAGGGGGGACAGCTCGTGCCGAATATCGCATGGCATGAGCGGGGGTGGCTAGTCAAGACGTCGCCCATGTTGCTCAGCACGGACCGGCGCCAATGGACCGCGGAAGCGGTCGCTACAGCACGTGAGGTTATTTTGACCGTGGGGTTGCAAGATCCCAGCTCTACAGGAACCATTACGGTAGATTTCTCCGGCGATGGAACCTACGTGAATGCCAAATGGCAACGCGGGGACGTGGTCTACTCCGCTTACTCAACCACCGGAGTGCAGCGTGCCTTGAACACTATCCGGTCTCTGCATACCGTCACGAAAACTCCGTAACCGTCCTTATCGCGCGTCTGGGCTTGGCGTGACGTTACTCTCCCCCTTCTGCGGGGCCGACATGTGGGCCATCTTTGCATCAGGGGCTTCTCGTGTCCTCCGCCCAACACTTATGCTGACATCCCTAACGACAGACCCAGTCCGATGAGTCCTCCCAGCCGGACCCCGGTGGCCAGGGTGGACAACCATTCCCGTGAGACATCCCACAAACGACCGTTAATGTCCCTATTCTTTGGACGCGGATATTTTTCGCAGAAACGCCCATCTATAGGGACACAACGCAGGACATATTCAAAGGGACATAACTCGGCCGTGTGTTATCTTATGGTACTATTCAATCAACGAATCCCGATCAAAGGAAGAACAAACCGATGTTGATTGGTTATGCTCGGGTGAGTACGCCCGACCAAAATCTGAATCTGCAAAAAGATGCGCTGATGGCCGCGCAGTGCGAAGTCATTTATGACGATGTGGCGAGTGGCACCAACGCCGAGCGCCCAGGATTAAACAAGGCGCTGGAATATATGCGCGCCGGCGACGTGCTGATCGTCTGGAAGCTGGATCGAGATAGTCCCGAATTTCG
>JAJZAN010000132.1 GCA_021799435.1 Bacillota bacterium
AGGGGGGACCGGGGAGGACGCCGTCTGCGGGTGACTGGCGGCTGCCAAGCCTAGTCCCAGTACTACCGCGCCGACAACGGTCACAATGGGTTCCGTCCAGCGGGACCGAGTTAGACGTGGAAGGGTCGTTAAGACAGACATGGACACGCTCCTCTCGGGGTTTGTCCTTACTTTATTCGCCAAAGTGGTAGAAATTACCTGCAATAAACTGGAAAAAATTGACGAAATTTTCCTATTATCGAAAAAGGACAGATTTGAACCGCTTCCTCGCATAGTCTTGGGTAGAGATTGGAGGAGGGGGTTGGTTTGTCCAGGTGTATTCCACAGACATGACTCCCGGTTCGCCCGATGAGGTATTTCAGTGGATGGAGGCCGGCCGGCTGCCCCCTGATGCGGCAGTACAGATGCTGGCCCGCTTTCAAAGTTCGGCCGCATTGCGCGAGCCCCCGAAGCGGGAACGCACCGAAATCGCTATGGAGAGCGCAGACGAGGTCCTAAGCGATTTAGACCGTCTGGTAGGGCTCACCGAAATTAAGCGGGTGGTGCGCGATGTGCGGGCTTTCGTGGAGATCCAACGGGTTCGAGAAGAGCACGGTCTATCTCGGACCGAGCAAAGTTTCCACATGATTTTCACGGGTGCCCCAGGCACTGGGAAAACTACCGTGGCTCGGATTGTGGGTCGATTGTTCCGGGCCTTGGAGGTGCTTTCCAAAGGCCACATGGTAGAAGTGGAACGGGCGGACTTGGTGGGCGAGTATATTGGACACACTGCCCAGAAAACTCGCGAGGTCATTAAACGTGCCCTGGGCGGCGTGCTCTTTGTGGATGAGGCGTACTCCCTGGCCCGGGGCGGCGAGAAAGACTTCGGCAAAGAGGCCATCGATACTCTGGTGGCCGCTATGGAAAACTATCGGGATGATTTACTGGTCATATTGGCGGGGTATCCGGATGAGATGGCCGCGTTTCTGGCCACCAATCCCGGGCTCATGTCCCGGTTTCCTCTGCGCTTGGACTTTCGCGACTACAGTGCTCAGGAATTGGTCACCATTTGCCGCCGCATGGTGCGGGAACGCGATTATGCCCTGAGCGCCGAGGCTGAGACGGGACTTTTGACGCTGTTTAGCGACCATCAAGGTTATTGGCATAAAAATGCCGGGAATGCCCGCATGGTGCGCAATCTTCTAGAGCATGCCATACGGCGCCAGGCCGTGCGGCTGGTTAACCGCCATACCCCTTTATCGCGGCACGATCTTATGACCCTTGCCTGGGGCGACTTCGAGGGAGGGGCAGGCTAGTGGACCTCCTAATATTGGGCAAACCCAACGTCGGCAAGACCCTCTTCATGATAAACTTGGCTGCCTATCTGGGCCTTCGCGAGATCCAACTGGATGTGGAAGACGCCGAAGGGAGAAACCGGAGTCAAAGGCTCGGCCTGGAAAGGGCCCGCCGGGAACTCGTCTCTATGCGGGCCCCCAAGACACTTCTGGTGCAGTCGGTCGGGTTAGAGGCGTCTCTGGGGCGTCAGCGGGTACGGCTGGTGGTGGTAGACACACCGGGAATCAGTGAGGGCATTCCGGCGGAAACTCATGTGCGCCACCAAGTGGCACTGACCCTGGAACGACTCATGTCGGCAGCCCTGGTCTTCCACGTCGTCGACGCGTCGGCGGTGGGCATGCGGCGGGTCGAGGCACCCGGAGCCTTCGACTGGGCGCTCATGGAATTGGGCCGCAATATGGCGGCTGCTTACCTGGTGGTAGCGAACAAGATGGATAAGCCGGGCAGCCAGGAGGGCCTGCGACAGCTTAAGGACCGGGCTCGGGGTATTGCGCTGATCGGGGTGTCGGCGGTAACACGGCGCGGATTCCGGGACGTGAAGAGCTGGATGATGCGCACCCTCGCTTAAACTTTGTCCGGTTCCCATTTTCGTGTATGATCGCGGAGCGAAAGGGGACCGGACGATGCAGATTGAGGAGACACTTTGGGCACGATGGCGGCAGGTGGACGAGGTGGTGGCGGCTAATACCGCGCGCGTGGTGAATGCCTTTCGTTTAAGCGGCTTGGCCACCCCCGACCTGATGGGTACTACCGGATACGGGTATGACGATCGCGGCCGGACCATTTTAGACCGCATTGTCGCCGAGATATTTGGGGCGGAGGCTGGATTGCTCCGGCCGCAGTGGGCTTCCGGCACCCACGCCTTGGCCACCGCCTTGAAGGCCTTGGTGATGCCGGGAACTGACATGTGGGTTGCAAGCGGGATCCCCTATGACACCATTCACCCGACCCTGCGTCGACTGCAAGAGCGGGGCGCCGGCGTGCATATTGTGGAGCCGGCCGGCGGCAGCCCCGATTTGCCGGGGCTGGGTTCTGCCAAGGCGGGAGACATTGTCTACGTGCAGCGATCGCGGGGATATTCAGCCCGTCCCTCCTGGGGACGGCAGCAGATCCGGCCGCTGGTTGAGTATTGCCGGGACCGTGGACTTATCGTCATGGTCGACAATTGCTATGGAGAGTTTACCCAGACTGAAGAGCCGGGCCACTGGGGCGCGGACTTGATGGTGGGCAGTCTGATGAAGAATCCGGGCGGAACTATCGCACCAACGGGCGCGTACGCGGCGGGTCGTCAAGATCTGATTGACCGGGTGGCCGACGAATTATTTGCCCCCGGCATTGGGGGTGAAGTTGGGGCGAGTGGCCCGTATCTGCGGCTTACCGCCCAAGGCTTGTTTCTCGCCCCGCAAATGGTCGGCGAGGCCCTCAAGGGCGGGCTCTATGCCAGCGATGCGGCGTACCGTCGTGGTATTGTGACAGATCCCGGACCCGAGCAGGTGTCGCGCAACGATATTGTTGTGGCGTTGCAGTTGGGCTCGGCAGAGAGGGTCGTTGCCTTCTGTCAGGCTGTCCAATCCTGGTCCCCCGTCGACGCCTTGGCGCAGCCAGAGCCGTGGGATATGCCCGGCTACGATCACCCGGTGGTCATGGCGGCGGGAGGATTTGTGGCAGGGGGATCCTTGGAACTCTCCGCGGATGCCCCTATACGGCCCCCCTTCCGTGTCTACCTGCAAGGCGGCGTGAATCGCTGGCACACGAAGTTGGCCGTGGACGCGGCGCTTGACGCCATGACCCGCTAGAGCGAGCGGACGAGGCCGATGACCCGGCCAATCACCTGGATGTCAGGACTGACAATAGGCTGATAGCGCGGGTTCGCGGGGTTGAGTTGGATATGGCCAGCCTCGCGGTGGAGGTATTTGACGGTGGATTCCTCGCCAATTAAGGCAATCACGATTTCGCCGCTGGCCGCCGTTTCGGTGGCTTCCACGGCCACTAAGTCGCCGTGGTAGATGCCGGCTTCAATCATGGAATCGCCCTCGACGCGAAGAAAGTAGTCGGGGATGCGGCCGAAAAACTGGGGGGAAAAACGCAGCCGTTCTTCCTGGTTTTCGATCGCGAGTATGGGCTCTCCCGCCGTGATGCGTCCGACCAGGGGAGCTTCGCCGGCCGACGGGCGGTCTTGGAGACTCCAGGCGCGACGCTTGGTTGGGGGATGCGTGAGGCGGCCGTCAGACTCCAGAGCCTTCAAGTACCGGGCCACACTGGCGGTCGATTTGAGTCCCACCGCGGCCCCAATTTCCCGAACCGACGGTGGAAAACCGTTCTGGTCCGTGTAGGCTTGGATAAAGGACAGTATGTGATGTTGGCGCTCCTGGCCATTTTGTCTCGGCATGGCGACTCCCGTTTTTGTGGGATATTATACCATGGCGAGTGCAGGGGGAGGCACAATTGTGACTGTTTGGGGACGCTATCTTGTCGGATTCGGGGGGCTGGCGGTGCTTGGTGTCAGCTGTGCCGTGATTCCGGCGCAAGCGGGATCACAAACTTTGAGCTGGGCTCTGGCTGGCGAGGCGGGTTTGGCGGTGATGGCTTACGCGTGGCAGCGATGGTGGCTTGTGATGGCGGGTGCGGCGCTCACGGTCCTTGGCACAGGGCTTGCATCCGGGGCGGTTCATCTCCCGGTGGTGGCCACAACGGCCTTGCTGGGCGCAATTATAGGGTGGTGGTCACGTCAGGGTTGGGAGTGGCCTTTTCGGCCCTGCCAGGCTCTTTCGGCAGTCGGGGTGCTGGTGGCGGTTTCGATCACACTCTCGGCATTGGTCGCTCTGGCAGCGAGGCCGGTTGCTACACACGACATCGGGGCCGTGGTGGTGCTGTATCTCAGTACGCCGCCTTGGGAGTGGGCCGTGGTGCTGACCGCCCTGGTACAGGGCCATTCATTGGGGCGCTTTTGGCGTCAGAACTACGCATGGAAATCCGGCGGATGGCGCCATGTGGGCCTGGGTCTCGCCGCTGGAGTGGGAATTTTAATGCTGACCGCCGTGCTGGTCTCCCTTGAGAGCAAGCAGTTTCGGGTCAAGGCCAACAATCCTTTTGTCACCTCGTCAGCTCTCGGCCATCATCCCGGTGTGGCGGCGTTGGCTGTCGCGGTCGGGGTTGTGCTGTTGGCGCCGGTCGCAGAAGAAGCGCTCTTTCGGGGCATTCTGTTCGGGTCGTTGTCGCATCGTTGGCGATATCTTCCCAGCACGGCGATATCGGCTTCAATTTTTGGACTGGCGCATTTGAATCTCTCCCTGCTCTTGCCGCTGGCACTGGCTGGACTGGTGTTCAACGCCTTGTATCGGCGCACGGGGTCCCTAATCCCCTCCAGCATCGCCCATGCTACTCTTAACGGGGTATCGGTAGCGGCCGCATTGGGAATGGCCGGAGTTCTGCATTAACGTCGCTGTGATCTGGCCATAAAAAAGTTGCCGTGGTAAAATAATGCTGAATGCAGGTATCGGAAGGAGAGGACAGGATGGAATTTGCGCTCACACCAGAACAACTAGAGTTGCGGGAGTGGGCTCATGGATTTGCCGAACGGGAAATCCGCCCGATTGCTCAAGAATACGACGAGCGGGAAGAGATCCCGTGGGAACTCCTGCACAAGGCTGCCAAGGTCGGTCTGCTGTCATATGCCATCCCCGAAGAATATGGCGGCAGCGGAGTATCCAGTCTGCTGTCCAATTTGGTGATATCGGAGGAACTGTTCTGGGGATGCGCCGGCATTGCAACGGCCATGGGTGGTATTGGCTTGGCTTCTCTGCCGATCCTGGAAATGGGCAGCGAAGAACAAAAAAAGCGTTGGTTGCCCTTGTTTACCGACCCTGACCACGTCCGCCTCGGTGCCATGTGTCTCACTGAGCCGGGAGCGGGTTCTGACGTGGTCAACATGAGCACCCGGGCCGTCCGGGATGGGTCCGACTACCTGATTAACGGCAGCAAGACCTTCATCACCAACGGTGGCATTGCGGATGTTTATGTGGTGTTTGCGAAGACCAATCCCGACGGCGGGTATGCGGGCGTGTCGGCCTTCGTGGTGGAAGCCGGCACTCCGGGCCTGTCTGGGGGCAAGAAGTTTAAGAAGCTGGGCCTGCGCGCCAGTCATACGGCCGAAGTGCACTTCGACAATGTCCGGGTACCCGAAGAGAACCGGTTGGGACCCGAAGATATGGCGTTCTTGGGCGCTATGAAAATGTTGGAGCATTCACGGCCGTCGGTTGCCATCGCGGCGGTGGGCGTGGCTCGGGCAGCGTACGAATATGCGTTAAACTATGCTAAGGAGCGCGTCCAGTTTGGCAAGCCCATTATTCACAACCAAGGCATTTCGTTTCCGTTGGCGGAAATGCGGACCAAAATTGACGCCGGTCGGCTTTTAGCCTATCGTGCGGCTTGGCTGGCCGATCAAGGCCAATCTTGCAACTTGGAGGGTTCCATGGCCAAGGCGTTCTGCGGTGACATGGCCATGGAGGTCACCACCCAGGCCGTACAGACCCTGGGTGGGTATGGATACATGCGGGACTTTCCGGTGGAAAAATGGTTTCGTGATGCGAAGATTATGTCGATCTACGAGGGAACGACCCAAATTCAAAAGCGCGTGATGAGCCGACTGCTGTAGTCGGACCACGGAGTTCGGGAGGCGACAGGAATGACGACCAAAGAAGTGTTCGAAGAACTCAAGGGACGTTTGGAAGCAAAGGGCAGCGCCCAATTGGCGAGCTCTCGGGGAGTGTACCAATTTACGCTCACCGGCGAAGACGCGGCATCCTACTACGTGGCCGTCGGTGACGAGGGTTTGACGGTGGCTGAAGGGACGACCGAGAACGCGGGGGTGACCATTACCATGGCTGCCGCCGACTTTAAGGCTCTGGCCCAAGGTGCGCTGAACCCCATGTCTGCGTTTATGAGCGGCAAGCTTTCCGTGGCTGGGGACATGAGTATGGCGTTGAAGCTTCAGTCGCTTATTTCCTAAGTTCGGGAGGGCCGCCGCGCGCGGCCCTTTTTTGACGAATGCCAAAATTTAGCAAAGGAGAGAGCAGAATGCCTGAAGCATTTATTATCGACGGATTGCGATCGCCTTTTGGTCGGCGCGGCGGCGGTTTGTCGCGGATTCGTCCCGATGACCTGGCCGCGCGGACCCTCAAAGCGTTGACGGACAAGACCGGGGTGAACCCGGCAGAAGTGGAGGATGTGCGGCTGGGGTGTGTGACCCAGGTCGGCGAGCAAGGGTTCAACATCGGCCGTCTGGCACCACTCATTGCGGGCTTCCCTGTGGAAGTGCCGGGCGTGGTCATTAACCGGATGTGTGCCTCAAGTTTGGAAGCGGTCAACCAGGCGGCCCAGGCGATTCGTGCGGATGTCCATGATATCGTCATCGCGGCTGGGGTTGAGTCTATGTCCCGTGTGCCCATGGGCTCGGACGGCTCGACCTTTAGCGACGGACTGTTAGGTCAATACAACATTGTGCCCCAAGGGGTTTCGGCGGAGATGATCGCCGAACGTTGGCGTCTTTCCCGCGAAGCGCTGGATGCATTCTCGTACGAAAGCCACCAACGGGCGTTGCGGGCAGCCGAGGCCGGATACTTCGCCGAGGAGATTGTGCCCATCGATACGGTGGATGCGGAAGGACAGTCGGTGACCATCTCGCGAGACGAGGGACCCCGTGCTGATACCTCCGTGGAGAAAATGGCCTCACTGCGACCCGTCTTTAAGTCCGACGGGGTGGTGACGGCGGCCAACTCCAGCCAGATTACCGACGGCAGTGCCGCGCTCCTGTTAGCCTCGGAACGGGGTGTCAACCGTCTCAACCTCCAGCCTAGGGCTCGGGTCGTGGCCATGTCCGTCGTGGGAGTCGATCCGGTGATTATGCTGACGGGGCCTATACCGGCTACCGCCAAGGTGCTGGAGAAGGCCGGGCTGCGGTTTGAGGACATGGATGTGGTGGAAATTAACGAGGCCTTTGCATCCGTGGTCTTAGCATGGGGTGAGGAATACCACCCCGATTGGTCGCGCGTGAATCCCAACGGCGGTGCCATCTCCATGGGACATCCGCTGGGTGCCTCGGGTGGCCGGTTGGTGCTCACGGCGTTGCATGAATTGGAGCGCCGGCAGGGTCGATATGCGCTGATTACCATGTGCATCGGTTGGGGCATGGCGGTCGCCACCATCATCGAACGCGTGTAGTGCGGAGTTCTTGGGGCCTGCTGAATGACTGGCCTCGGTGAGGTCATTCAGCAGGCCCTGTTGTCTTGTCATGATCCCAAAAGCCGAGACCGATCCTATACCTATAGAACTCACTATTGAGCCGTAATAGGTTGGGTGGGCATCGCCGCCGTGCCAAAAAAAGACGAATGCCGGATGAGGCATTCGTCTTTTGCGATTCTCGTGAAACTATGGATGGCGGAGCGCAGCGGCGGACTTGGGGGGAGCCGTCTTGGTGTGGGCGGTGCCCTGAGCTTCTCCAGGGGGTTCCCAGAAAATTTGCCAGCTTGTGGGATAGCCCGCCAGAACCTGGTTATTGCCGATGGCTTGCAGAGGAGACGGCGCCACACCTGAGGGATCCACCTTCTGAGGGGCGGTAATCAGCAGCCATTTTTGCGACTGTTTTATCCACTGGTAGATGTCGCCTCCAGGTGCACCGTACAGCAGGTTGCCATTAGCGCTGGCTGCCAGCTGGCCCAACCCCAGATTGTCCTTCTGAGCTGGAACCGGGAAAACGGACCATTGCTGGGTCTTGGGGGAGTACTGCACCACCACTGGACCGTTGGAGTTCACCAGAGCGGAAATCCCGCCCTCCGTGGTCATGACCATGGTTGTGGGTGCCGCTCCGGTAGCAGGGAAGTTGGGTACCTCGGACCAGGTGCGCCCGCCGTTATGAGTTTGCAAAACCGGTCCCACACCATCGCCGCTAATAGGGATAAGGGACACGGTGAACGTGTTCGGATTGGCCGGGTCAATGGCGTAGGTCTCAACCTGCCAGCGATGCGTGTTGAGGGGCAGCACGTTATTCCATTGATTGCCGTCCAAACTCCATGCCAAGGTGCCGTTTAAAATGGCCCAATAGCGATTGCCGATGGCAATGAGGTCAGAGATGGACTGGGTGCCCAGGGACCACCCGTGCCATGTCGCACCTCCGTTGCGGGTAATGAAACCGCGGCTGA
>JAJZAN010000133.1 GCA_021799435.1 Bacillota bacterium
GGCCGCTCACCCGACTCACCCACGCATCGATCGTATTATTGTAGGCGCTCTGCGTGATGGCACCGACCGGCGGCGCCACATGCGGGGGTTCGAGGGCCTGTGCGCCACATCCCGCAAGCAATACCACCGCTCCCACCGCTCCAAGGCTCATTCCTATATAGAGGCGTCTTAACATCGTCATCCCTCACAGTCGCTTCGCGTCTGAGCCAACGCGCTGGCTTGAATTTCGGCGCCAGCGTAGCACACCCGCGCGGCGTTTCCGGGGATCATGAACAAAAAGGCGCGGCCCCACGAAACCGGACCGCGCTTGCGAACTCGCATCAAATCTTGCCTGGATTGTCCCTAGTGTAGCACGGACACTTGCGCAGTCCGGGGATTTTCCTTCTTTTATATTATGAGGCCGTCTGAGTCGCAGCGGGTCGCACCCGGGCGACGAGATCCGCTTGCGTGGGAAAGACGTCCACTAGCCGTATCTGTATGGAGGTTTCTCCCCGAAATCGGTGGATCTGGGGCGTTCCCATCACACCCGCCACCTGCCCGGCGGACATCTGTGCCGGCAGGTGCATGCCAATCGCTCGTACGGTCGTCTCGTTCTGCCGTAGCGTACAGAGCGTGACATCGCCGCCCGTTCCGGTTTGACGCACGTCCGCCGCGTAACAATCCCGTATGAGCAAGAGGGGTGGGGGGTTGCCCTCGCCAAACGGCGCCAAGCGTTCGAGAGCCCAGTGCATATCGGGGTGGGTCAGTGACCCAAGAGGACTGATGCCGTCGAACAACGTGGCATCGGTCTCCACGGCTGGCATCGTGGTGGCCACGCGAGCCAATGCCGCGCGCAAGGCATCAACCTGATCTGCCGCCACTTCCAATCCCGCCGCTTTGGCGTGTCCGCCGAACTTCACCAGGTGCTCCCGGACCTTATGCAACACGTCCCCCAAATGCAACGCCTCGGTGGAGCGCGCACTCCCTTTCCAAGCACCCTCATGCCAGGCCAGCGCAATTGCGGGTTTGTGCCAGCGTTCGCTGAGCCGCGCAGCCACCAAGCCCGCAATGCCCAGCGGACAGTCCCGGTCCGCTACGACGAGCACCGGCTCATCAAGCCACTGGGGATGCGCGTCTAAGAGCGCCTCGGCACGTTGGACTGCCGCCGCGGTCGCGGTCTTGCGACTCTCATTCCAGCCCCAGAGTTGATGCGCTAGAATTTGTGCTTGGCCCTCGTCGTCGGCGAGGAGCAAATCCAGCGCATAATGCGGATCCGCCATCCGACCTGCCGCATTGAGCAATGGGGCGAGACTGAATCCGATGTCGGTTTCAGTTACATGACCCAGCTCGAGGCGCGCCCGCTGGACCAATGCCCGGAGCCCGGGCTTGCTCGTGCGGTTGAGCCGTGCCAAGCCTTCCTTGACCAGGATGCGGCTCTCTCCAATGAGCGGCACCACATCGGCCACTTCCCCCAATACGGCGAGATCCAGCTGATTGTACGCCTCGTCCGAATCACGGCCCAGACGTTCCAATAACGCCATCCCCAGCTTGAACGCCACCCCGGCTCCGGACAACTCGGTGAGTCGACCATCCAGTTGGGGCGACACCACGTCGAAATCGGGGGTGGGCCGTTCGGCCATCAAGTGGTGGTCGGATGCGATGATCCCCAACCCCAACTCATCCCGCGCATACCGCAAGGGGTCGATTGCACCAGACCCACAATCGACTGTTACGATGGTTTCCCCGCCGGCCGCCTTAATGCGATCCAGTCCGGCGCGTGTGAGGCCATATCCGTCGCGCAGCCGATGGGGGAGGTAGTACGTGGCGTGGGCGCCCAGTGACCACAAGATGCGGAGCAACACAGCCGATCCGCTCATACCGTCCACGTCATAGTCCCCATGAACGACGATATGCCGTCCCTCCACCACGGCGTCGGCCAGATGCTCGACCGCCCGGGGCACCCCGGCCAATTCATAGGGATCGCTCAAATCCGTTACGCTCGCGGTTAAGAAGTGCCGGGCCGCGTCCGCCGTTGCCATTCCCCGATGCACGAGCAGTGCAGCTGCGACCATGGGCACGCCGACCGTCTGCGCCAACGCCTGAATAGGGGCCCCAGGGTTGGGCCGCGCTGTGTAAACCCGCATACCGCCACCTCTTTTCCGATTTCCCTAATACTATCACAATTAAATTTTATTGTCCATTCTTTTATGCTTGCGCGACTTGTCCTCATTGTCCAGTGCGTATAGCGCACGTTTCGCCGGTTTTCGCCCGGTTTCAGCAAATAGCCCGGTGTTTTTCCTCCTATTTGCTTGTCTCAAGTTTTTGCGTGTGATTAGATTTAATTGGTAGGAAACTACCTTGTTGTTCGGTTATCTCCACAACTAAATATCGCTTAGGAGGCATTCCTGATGACCGCGATCATTCGGGACTCCTCGCACCGGGTGAAGGTCGCCCTGCACGGCAACCTGACACGCCAAGTTTTGCCGGTGCAAGATCCCCAGGGACACACCCAAGATGTCCCTTTCTATGCTGTCGATCACACGCCTGTGATTCGAGCGTTCGACGAACTCGTACGAAATGTTGACCTGGAACCGAACCAATCATTAAAAGTGGTCATTACGGCCATTCCCACCAACAAGGTTCGGCATCGCAGCAAAATCGACCAGCAAGACAAACTTGTCAAGCGTGAGCTGTTGGACCGCCTGCTGGATACCTGGTGGGCTGTGTATGATAGCGACCATGATGAGTATGTCTTCGTCAAACACTTTCTCGGAGCGGGCAACGCTCTGTTCCAAATCCTGCTCTCGGGGTCTCCCCTGGATGCCTGTTGGCACGTGACGCACTACGATATTCGTGAGTATGATGGTCAACTTCAATTGTTCGACTACGACCACGACATGGCCGGTGAACCCGACATCTTGGACCGCGACGCGTTGCGCGACTACCTCAGTTGCTTTACGGACATCAAGGGACACCAAGTATGTCCTCCAGCCGAGTTCGACGCCTACTTTCAACCCGACCCACTGCGTCAGAAGGTGGCAGCCGCGCATTTACCCCGGTTGGAGTTGTACACCGGCCGTCCCCCGGAAGACTTGAACGCGGTCTTGTAACTCGTATTACACGCACGCGTTCAGAATGGGCGCTTGAATTTTGGCGGCCCGACACAAGGTGCTATAGTGGCTCCGAGTTTTCGGAGTCACTATCGCATTAAAGGGGGGCATTACGATATGCGTAAGGGGAGATGGGCGGTCCGCATCGTCGGCATTGCGGCCGTCGGCGCGCTGACGGCGGGTTGCGGATTCGGCGGCGGCTATCAGGCGACGGGTACTCCAGCCCAAGATTCCGCTCTGAGTCAGACGGTCCAACAATACCTGACGATCCGGGCCGAACACGACTGGAACCAACTCGGTCCGTACGTGACTGGCGACGCACTGAGCGCGCTGCAATCGTCCATACCAAGCATTCAAAAGGCCGACGCGACGGAAACGCTCGCCGACGTCAAGGTCACGCCAAAGTGGGTGAGCCCTGACGGCACCTTAGCCGTCGTCGAAGCGCAATACATTCTGACGTACTCCGTGGCCAACACCGGCACTTCGGTGGACGCCATCAACGCGGTCTATAATCTTTCGTATCTGGCAGGACGCTGGCGCATTTATAACATATCCACCGTCCTTACTACACCGCAGCCCTAACGGACTAGTCTGGAGATGATGACAATGGGACACATGAACAACGTACAGCTGTTTGGCACGATCTGCCGAGCACCCCGCGTGCGCCTCGGTCCTAATTCCGCTCAGGCCCAGTTTCAACTGGCCGTGAACCGCCCGGGGCGCCGCCCGGCACCGCCGTCCGAACTGACATTTGATGAAGAAGAAGCCCTTACCGATCATCCGTGGGTATATGTGCGCGGCGACTTGGCCACCCAATGCGCCGAGTATCCCGTCGGGACACTCGTTTTAGTCCGGGGCCGTTTTGATACCCGGTTCGTACCGACGCGATGGCCGTGGCCTCTCAAGCATTGCCCGCATTGCGGCGTCGCCTTGGAGACGGAGTTGGATCCCCCGACCACGTGCCCCGGTTGTGAAGGCTCACTGGAACTCCGGGCCCACAACGCCGTCGAGGTCTACGCTGACCGCGTGTTTCCTGTCCCCGAGGTCGTAATATCGCGTGATCGCACGGTGACCAGCTTGCCGCCGGACGACGATGTCGACTCGGTCGACGTAGTGAGCGGACCCGGACCGTTTGTTCGGTAAGCAGCGTAGGAGGGGGCTTCGCGGATGCGTGTATTGGATTGGTTTCGTCGCCCGCTCCCCGAGGAGGACTGGGAGCCGGGCGAGGAAGAACTCTACTGGGCCCAAGAGGTGGCTACTTATAATGAAGAACAACTTTACGGGGAGACCTTCGACGTACGCCGCCACCGTCGTCGCCGTTTGGTCGCCGGCATTGCCATCCTGTGGGGCGTCTTTCTCCTCTACGGCGCCCTCACAACGCCCCGTGTTCAAGGCCGCCCGGTTATTTTGACGATCCCGATACGGGCGGATCGCGCGTACTTGGCCGCGTTTGACCAGTCGTTTTCTACCAGCACCACGACCGGAGCGGCCAACTTATCCATGGTTCGCAACGTGCTCGCGGGCCATCAGCCGAGTTATGCGATTGGCGCGGACCTCACCCAGGAACTGACCAACACCGAAAAGTTGCTGCAACGCGTGCAACCCGACACACCGCCCAAGAGCTACGTAGTGCTCCAAACGGAATTGGTCCATCTGCTGTCGGCTCAAGAGGCCCTGCTGCAAGTCGAGCTTACGGAGGTATCGACCCCCGGCGGCTCACTCAACTCCAAAACCATGGCGACCGACTGGACGGCCTACGAAAATGATTGGGCATCCCTCAATGATCAATTACCGGCCGCCAACGCACAAGTCGCCCTCACCTGGCACGCGCCTACACTCTAATATCAAAGGAGGGATAGTATGCCGTGGCGATCTCCCACAGCGCCTCCACTAGACCGCCAAGTGGAGTTGCTCAAGCAGAAACTGCTCCAGGCTGACTCGGACATGGTCGCCCTACAGAATAATGCCCAGGTATCCCGGGAAGTGGCCGACAAAACCCGGCGCGAACTGGCGGACACCCAGGAGTTGATCCGTAACGCCGTCCGCCGTCTTTGTACCAACCTTCCCGAATTCCAAGCCATGCAACTGGGAGGCGCCAACCAGTTTCTGACCCTGACCGTCCCGGAGTTGCTCACGTTTTTGGTCGATGCCCTAGAGGCCGAACGTCGGCGGCTCAAAAAGACCATCGCCGAACTAGAACGCACGGCCGCGCGCAAAGACCAGGCCCTGGCTGAAGCCTTAGCGCAGCTCGACGACATGGCGCGCGACGCGGAAGCAACCCCGGCCTCGCCACCCCAATCGTGGACAGCTGCATCGTCCACGGCCGACAGCCCCGTGGACGCTCCGTCTCCCAGGGGGGAGGACATTCCCAGCCCGAGTGCTGCGTCCACTGCGGACCCGCTGGAGGTCTTGCCCTCCGAAGCCACCACCGTATCTCGGACACTCCGCCTGTCGGAGGCGGGGGATGCGCGCATGGCCCCGGTCACGCCCAAGTCCGTCAAGTCTCCTGCACCATCGGCGGTTACCCCGGCACAATCCCTGGACGAGGCCCTGCATGACATGGATGCCACCTTGCAATGGTTTTTTGTCCATCTCGTGACATCGGGCTATTCCCGATACCGGGAGGTGCTCGCCGACGAAGCGATTGTCACAAAAATGACCCAACGCTCGATCTACAATCGCTTGTCGGAACTACGGAATCTCGGCGTCATCAGTGTCGAAACTACCATTTCCGTCACCCGCAGTCGCCGGTATCAAATCTTTACCGCCACGCCGCTGGGACGCGAGGTGTATGCCCAAATCACGGGCGAGCAGCCGCCCTTGGGTTTGTTGGAACGGTTGCGCATCAATCACGACAATGCGATTCACGGGTTTCTCATTTACGATACCGCCGAAATTTTAGCTACCTACGGATGGACCTGCTCGATCGACCGGGTGGTCAATCAGATCACTTTTTCGGATGGCAAGACGTTTATTCCCGATGTTTTTGCGGAAAAGGCCGCGATCCCCGGAGAAAAATCTCAAATCCGTATGATAGAGGTTGAAATGGGGACGACCCGGCCTCCGGACTTCTTGGAGAAGTGCGACAAGATGTATCTTGCCGTCCGCAAGTCGCCTGATCCGGCCCTCTATTTCGTGGCGAAGGACAAGCCCATATTGGATTCGTTGATTAACCATTTCAGCGAATGGGCTGTAACACGCAAGCGTTCGGGCGTCGTAGGGCGCTTTGCTACGCTCAGCATGCTGGAGGAAGCCGACGAATGGCTCGAGCGCCAATTGACCAGTTCACAATAGGAGGGCGCGTATGTTAGAAGTTCTGCGATACATCTGGGTCTGGCACGTTAACGCCTTCATGGGCGTGCTGTATTTCTTGGAGACCAACGCTGCGGCATTGCTAGGTATTGCGGCCGTCGCCTACCTGTGGCACGTGGAGTGGCGCGAGCGCGTCATCCAGCGGCCGCCGGCGCGCCGCCAGTTATAGGAAGGAGAGTGCCCTATGCAAGACACCGAGTATCCCGCCCATGTGGACTCTCGGATTCATCCGCACTATCAACCGACTCCGGCCCGCCATCCGATTGAAGACGGTACACGCCTTGGAAGTGGATATGCCGCCGCTGTCATCCTTTGGCTCGGGGGCAGCGCGGTGTTTCAGTATCTCGGCCACACCCTCATCATTTTCTTGGGTCTCGGGATGTGGGTGTCCGCTGCGGTGGCCGCCTCCATGGTTCGTGAGCAAGCGGTCGCCATCGCGCAGCGCGTGAAGTGGGTCATTCTCGGATGGATGGGGTTCCTACTGGCCTATCGGTTTGTCATTACGCGACTGTCGAACATCAGTTCGGCACAGATGGGCGCGGCCCTGGGGATCAACGTCCCGCAGGCGTCGGCCATGGCCGGCATCGGCTGGGCGACCGATATGCTGTTTGTCATTCTCATCGGCGTGCCGATTTACTATGGGTGGTGGCTCGCACAGACGTTCTTTGCTCACCGTGGCCGTCAGCGCGTCGAATCGCGTCTGGATGAGCAGCAACGCCGGAGGCCGCCGCTACGGTGAATGAGGCGGTCGATCACCATTGGGTCCAGAAAAAGGAGATGTCATGCATGCCTCGTCGACGCGTTACACGATCACAGACCCCGGAAAGCCTCGAGACACGGGATGTGTTCCCGGTGGCCGTCCCGTTTTTGACTTTGTGGGCGATCGGACGTTGGCTAGTCCAGCGTGTCCAACACCGATCCGGGAGCCACCGAGCGGCCTAGTTTGGGTGATGCGGGGAGCGCACAGGAGAAGGGAGGCTCAATATGAAGCCGTGGAGTGAATTTTGGGCGCGGCAAACGGGACGCCAGGACGGCCCTCGAATGGAGTGGGATTCGCCGTTGGAACTGGACGATCTCTTCATAGAAGATCGCCAGGTCGTCTTCGATAGCAAAGATCAGGTCGACTGCATCACGTTCAAGGTCTGGCTGAAGGATGACGACGGGGTGAGCCGTCCCTATTGGAAGGCGGTCAAACTTGGCCGCATTGTCCGCGTTCCGGTGTGGTTGCGTCAGGACATCAAACTGATGCAGTTGCAAGACGACATCATCGCTGGCGCATGGGAATCCGGTCTCAATTATATTACGCTGTTGGCCAACATCATTAAGCCCAAGCCCTTTGGCTTGCTGCAATGCTATGGTGTCCAAGTGTTGGGCGACAGTGCCGAAGAAGCCCGCTACTACGCCAACCAGGACTATCACGCCCTCACCGCCATGCTGACAGGCAGTTTTCGGGGCATCGAGTATCGCCCCCTGCGTGAAGGGGAGGCCGAGTGGCTGCGGGATAAGATGGCCAGTATGAAACGCTTGATTATGCTGCGCGGCATTCCCTCGCCGCGCAACACCGCCGCGCTCAACAACATGTCGTCGGTGATGGGGGGCGAAATGGACTCCCAGAGTGAAGAGCAGATGGAGCAGTTTGTTCGCGGCATGTCGACGCGGGAGTTCGTGTTCTTGTTGCTGGCGACACCCCTGGATACTCAGGCGCTGTCCAATTGGCTCGCGACCGTCTCGCAGGAAATGACCAACTGGAAATCTCAGATGCAAGGCTCGCGCGTCATTTCCGCCGGCCTGTCGATGCCGATGGCGTTCTCCGCCAACATGGGATCGGCGGCGGCATCGTCCCATGGCGTGGCCACGGGCGAAAATTACGGGCAGACCGTGGGCCATTCGGAGTCGGTCGGGCTCGCGCATTCTCTCACGTTGAGTAATCAGGTCAGCCACGGCCAGTCTGTGGGGGTCACGCAGGGCCTCTCCATGACAAACAATGCCACCCATAGTGTGGGCCAGGGCGCGAGTGTCGGCCATTCGGTAGGCGTCTCGGAACAGGCGAGCGTCGGCCAAAATTGGTCGCATGGCG
>JAJZAN010000134.1 GCA_021799435.1 Bacillota bacterium
CATCATGCGGCTCTCCGAAGCATCTCAACGGTATTTGGCCACGCGCACCCAAGAGGGCTTTTCTCCCCACACGATTCGGGCCTATCGCTTGCAACACCAGATCCTCATTCGTGAGGTCGGAGACGTGGATCTGACCGCGGTGACGCTGGACCTTTTGCGTGCCCATCTGACGCATCATGGTCATCTCAAGTCCTCTAGCTTGGGCCACAAAATCCGGGCCATCAACGGCCTGTTTCGCTGGGCGGAAGACGAAGGGATTTGCGTGACGAGCCCAGCGCGGAAGTTAAAGGAGCCGAAATTGGGCCAACGAGTGCCGAAGGCCCTAACGATGGACGAGTTGGAATGGCTGCGCGACGCCTGCCGCACCACGCTGGAACACGCGGTGATCGCGTTTTTCTTTGCCACCGGGTGCCGGGTGGGCGAAGCCGTGCGGTTGAACTGCCGGGATGTGGATTGGCAACGGGGCCGCGTCGTCGTGGTGGGCACGGGAAACAAGGAACGCGAAATCTATCTCGGGTCCAAAGCCCGGATTTGGCTCACCCGCTATTTCACCGAGCGCCAGGATGCGGATCCCGCCCTCTGGGTGACGGAGCGGGCCCCCCGTCGGCTGTCCATTCAGGGCCTGCAAGGGGTCTTTAAGCGGGTGGCCGCGCGTTGCGGCTTGGCGGAGAAAGTGCATCCCCATACCATGCGGCATTATGGGACGACGTTGTTGAATCAAGGGGCGCCGCTGGCGGCGGTGCAATCCATCTTGGGTCATGAGAAACCCGAAACGACCCAGCTCTACGCCGTGCTGAGCGGGGAGACACGACACCAAGCCTATCAACGGTACTTCGTTCAATAGGATCTCTACCGCCAGACCGTCGGCAGTCCTGGCGTTTTCATGCTTGCCGTTAAGGAGCTCTTGGGGGCGAGTGTCCCGTAGATGTCGGCGGCTAGTCGACGGCGTTGCCCCCACCACCTTGGGGCTAGTCCCCCCTCCAGACGGCCTGTATACTGTAATATGAGCGGGTCTGAAAAGCCCCGATCGTTCTCCCTCCGGCGTGCCGGGTCTGCGGTCTACCGCTTCCTGTAAGCGAGTAGAACCGGAGGGAGGTGGTGCCATGAGTCTCCATCTCACCGTGCCTGTCGCTGTCGCAATAGTCGGTTTGATTGGGCGATGGCTTCTCAGTCGTCGCAAAAAGTAATCCGCGCGGGACGGCAGCCCGGCGGATTACGATGAGTCTCTAGCTCTCTGTTAAGCGATCGCAGACTTCGGAGCTCTGCACGCCACCCGGCCACTACCGAGTGGCGTGCATCTTTATGTCTCTGTGCATTTTACCCCATTGTGATACTTCTATCAAACCGTGCGGTGTCCAATTCCTCCATCCACGCCACCGCCTAACCGCATGGGAGCCAAGTCCGATGCAGTTTTCTTGACAACGTTAATGATGCGCTCTCGGGGGCAAAAGTACCGGAACCGGTAAGGACCGTTGTCGGAGGGTGCGCAGATCCCAACTGTCGGTGGCCAGGCTGCTGAGCAAGATGTGCCCAGCTTGAGGGCGGTAAAGTCCCGTAATGAGGTCGGCAAGCATGCTTTTCCCGGCCCCGCTCATGCTTAGGATCACGGCAGTTTGGCCTTTGTTTCACCGAAGATTGACATCGTCCAAGCCGTGGTCTCGACCGGGGTAGCGAAAAGGGTACCGAGTCAAAGACCCACTGGTCGATTTTTGCTGTGCCATGCGCGTCGCCCTGTTCCGGCTCCACATCTATAAGTCCGTAGGTCTTGTCAAGGACTACAGCGATCCGCCAGTAAAGTGGTTCCAGCAACGCCATGCGATGTTTGTGTTTTACAGGTGCCGGCGATCGGATACCCAGCAATGACGGCTCCTTTACCCAGATAGTTGCTGCCACGGACGTTGCCATTTCTATCAGCACCGGCCACTTGAGTGCCGCAGCGCAGTGTGGCATCATCGCAAGAGAGCCAGGATGGAGAGGTCCTTCATGCGGGTGCTGATAACCGGGGCGATGGGCAACTTGGGAGGGTTTGCGGTCCCTGAACTGTTGGCCCGAGGTGTCTGTGTGCGGTCGTTTGACGTACCGTCCAAGCCAAACCTCGGCCAGGCCAGACGGTATGGAACGTCGGTCGAGTTCTTTTGGGGCGATGTCCGGAACGCTGCGCAGGTGGAGCGCGCCACCCAAGAGGTGGACGTTGTGGTCCACCTAGCTGGCATTATTCCACCGCTTGCCCACGAGCGTCCGGACCTTGCCGAAGCCGTCAATGTCGGCGGAACCCGTCATGTGTATGATGCCGCACTCGCCCAGAGCGTCCCGCCCAAAGTGCTGTTGGCCTCCTCGTTCGATGTGTTTGGACCGACCACGCACTTGGAGCCGCCCCGCATAGTTTCGGATCCCCTGGTCGCCAGCGACAACTATTCCGAGCACAAAATCCAGGCGGAAAGAGCGCTTCAGGCAACGAGTTTGACGTGGGCTGTCTACCGATTGGCTGATATGCCGGTGTTAGGCCCTCGAACGCCCCATCCAATGATGTTTGACATCCCGCTCAACACCCGAATGGAAGTGCTGCATCCCTCCGATGCGGCGGTGGCCATCGCTGAAGGCATTGTGTCAGGCGCCATCTGGAACGAGGTGTGGCTCATCGGTGGGGCCCCGGCGTGCCAAGTTACGTATGAGCAGTACCTTACCAAGCTGCTTGGGGCGATGGGCCTGCCCATGCTCCCCGCGGCGGCTTTTGGCACGCGGCCGTACTGTACCGACTGGTTGGACACGCGCGCCAGTCAAGAGCTGCTCCACTACCAACAACATACCTTTGATGCGATAGTCGCCGAGATATCCAAAAATGCCGGCCTTCTGCGCTATCTGGCAGCGGCCGTGGCTCCGTTGGCGGGCCGTCGGCTTCTTCGAATGTCTTCGTATTACCGGGCGGGTTAGGGGAGGAAGAGTGTGACGCATGGCCGCGTGGGCGGCCAGCTCCCAAATGGGGAGGCAATTCATAAAGCGCCAAACGCTGTTCTGAGAACCTCCTGTGACCGCGCCACCCGGTCATCATTAAGGTGGACTCCACTGTCAAGACAATTTTTTTGACCCCCTAAAGTGCGAGACTGTAAATCCCCTTTCTGTCCCGTAATTGAGTTGTTGACTTAAAGCGATGGCTTAAGGCGCCACTCCCAGGATGGCATTGTCCGGGTCGTACCAGGAAGCGCTACTATGCGGAGGGTGTTTTTCGCCGCCATGGCGTCAGCGAGTACCATCTGCGAGTATCCCCCGCGAACGAGCCGGCTCTACATTTCTATCGAAAGTGTGGACTCGTCAAGATCCGCGAGGAACGCCATCAGCACGCCATGTGGCGCATGGGAGAGCACATTTAATGGATGTGGCGCTCGCCGCGAGCAGCCGGCGGATGGTGGATGCTTTGGTGCAATACTTGACGTTATCAATAGCCGGATAGTCTCTCGGTATTTGAGCCCGATAAGCTGGGGGTTTGCCAGTAATTAACTGGAAGCGGGGTTGCGAGAGGGCGAGCCCAGGGAGTTGCTGAGCTTAGGGCATGGCAAACCACACGATGCGCCCGGGGTTTCCGCAGGGCATCGTGGGTCAGCGCTCTGTCGGCGGCCTCTTAGGCGGGAGCCAGCATCGACCGAAGGTCGAGCGGCCGGGCCTGATACCACGCATCGAGGTGTTGGCACATGGCGATGCCATAGAGGCGAATGGTCCACATCATGGTGCTGCGATGGTGGCCGACCGCTAGGTGGAAATCTTCTTTGACCCGCTTGTTGCTCCGTTCGCAACTGGTGCGACGATTGTACACCGCGGCCCACGCCGCGCTATCCCGGGCCACCGGGGGAAACAACCGCGGATTGCGTTTCGTCTCCACTTGCCCCGATCTTTCATGGGCAAGCCCTTGCGGCAGATGGGGACACCCGTCGCCGAATAGGTGATCTCCTCCGGCCGCGCGCCCGTGCGGCGGGTGCTCCGGTCGTTCAAATCAATAAACGCCCGGATTTGGCGGGCCTGTAGATAATCATAGATGGGCCGCGCGTCATGCGCGGCATCCAGAATCGCGGTGCGCCAGGTGTAGCCGGGAAAGCGGTTGGCGAACTCCTGAGCACTCACCACCCAGGAAATCGCATCGTGGCGGGTGGCCCGCTGCAGCCGTGGATACAGCGGCAGATCGTAGGGACTCTCCGCCGCCACGAGCGTGTACACGTGATACCCAAAGAAGTACATGTTGCGATAGCTGTCCCAGCCGATGTCACAATCGGGCTGCGAATAGAGGCGGGCGCACCGGCAGTGCCGGCGGCCGCGAGCGGGGCAGGCGCACAGGCGTTTGGTGCGCATTTTTGCAGCGGTCACCAGGGGCATGCCGTCGCCCGCGATCATCAGGGCCTCCGGGTTGCCCAGCAACCCGGCCTGGGCTGACACGGCGAGAAACTGCGCTTGAAACAGGTGGAGCAATCGGTCGAACGGCTGGGGGCGATGCGTGGACAGTTTGGCCAGCTGCGCCAGCAGCTGGGCAATTTTGCTCGGACCTTTGGTCGGGGCTTTTTGCCCGGTCTTGGCCCCTTTCACCTTTTGGCGGCTGAGCCGGCGGTGCGTCGAGCGGTTGACGGTCTCCGCCGCCCAAAGGCGGCGGAAAAACCCATAGAAGGTGCCCACGCCGGGGGTATGCCCGTATTCAAAGCCACTGAGGATGGCATATAAGGGACAGCGCTGCAATTGCTGCACCCACTGGGTAATCGACGGCTCGCCCACTTCGAGCATCAGCAGATACGACCGGAGCAGGTCGGCGGGATCCCACGGCCGGGGACCACGCAACGAAAAGGTGTCGTGAAGCCATCGCGCCGTGTCGGAGAGGTCGGTCCGCCAGAACTTGGCCACCAAAGCCCAATCGGGGACGACAAACTGGAGCGTGCCCGGCGCGTAATGACGCCGCAACTGCGCCTGGACAAACGTTTGATAGGCAGGATGCGATCGGACGATCGGGAACATATGTGCCACCCCAATCGCCGAGAAGATAGAGCGTGCAAACGCCCTTCTCGGCGATTGGGGAGAGGCCGCGGGAAAGTCAACTTTTAGGGTTCACGGTGACGGCATCGGGGCACGGAATTTCCAATTCATCGACCCCGGACCGCGGTTTGGCGTGGGGGCAAATGGCCCTGGCGTTCGAGGCAGAATCCTTGCCCCATCTGCAAAACGGAATCCCGAGAGGCTATTGTGCTTTCGGGGGCGAGAACGCACTAAGTGAAGCGCTGAGTGGTCATGGCGTTTGTTACCGTTCGGGTGCCGAAGTCGATACGTAGGTCACCCCAGGCTTGACCGCCTTCGCGTTCGCCACGGTACGCACGGCCGGAAACGGCGCCCCCCGATTCGGAAACCGAGGGGGTTGCCGGTTTCCTTGCTTTTGCACTTCCTGAGGTTACTGTGGCTGCGATATGGGGCTATCGAGATGTTGCACGATTTGCGTTTGTAACGACCGCGGAAGTTTTTTCTGGCTCCCAATCGTGATCTCGACAAGTCCACCGGCGCGTTGCCAGGGAATCTTGATGACGTTCCCCGTCGCATTGGCCAAGTACCACACAGCGGGATCATGCACGACATGATAGCCGAACGGTATTTCGGGTTGTCCGTCGAGTTGGGGCCAGTGCTTGGCGGTCAGGGTCACGGAGGCGTGAGCGGGCACTTGATACGTGGCTTGGTACACATAGGTCGTCTGTGTTTTCCAGACAATGGCGGCAGCTTGTTGGGATTGCAGCACGGCACCCGGGACGCCCAAGGAGAGTCCCGTGGTGGAGAATCCCGCCCGTTGCGCAAACGCGGTCGGCGAGAGGAGATCAACGCGCGGGATGCCGGGGTTCCCTTGCGACGCAGGGACGACAGCGGGCTGGATGCGAAACCACTGACCTTGAATGACCGTCGACAGGATGTGGCTTCCCACCGGCGTGGCTCCCATGGCGACAACCGCGGCACTCACGAGCACGCCGGCCATGACTGCGCGGGAGCGGGACCGGGGTGGTCGTTGCAACCGGTCCTGAATCTGCGGCCACAGTCGCAATCGGGCGTCGTTACTTTGCTGGGCGACCTGGGCTTTCCACGCGGCGAACTCTCGGTTAACTTCGGGGGGCAGGTCGAACATGCGCTACGCCACCTTTCTCTGACGGGACATCGGATTGTAAGAGCGAGAGGAGCCTCTGTCGGGCGTGATGCAACCGGGATTTGATGGTACCGACCGGGCAATGGAGCGCCTGGGCAATCTCCTGGATTGGCATATCTTCGCCATAGTACAGCCACACCACGACGCGCAGATGTCGCGGGAGACCCTGCAACGCCCAGACTAGGGTCTCGTGCCCCGTCTCGGAGGTTGATTCCGCGCGATCCGGGACGTCAGCCACCAAGGTTTCCCTCCGCGTACGTACCTTGTGTTGAAAGCTCAGCGATTGACGAATGGCAATGGACCGCAACCAGGGATACAAGGGTTGGTGGGGGTCATAGGTTCGGAAAGACCGGAACGCGCGCAGAAAGGTTTCCTGAACCACATCGTCCGCGTCATGGGTGTTGCCGAGAATGCCCAAACACAGACGATAAGTCGTGGCAAAATACGGCGCAAATAGCAACTCGAACGCTGCGGCGTCGCCCTGTTTCAACTGCGCCACCCAACGGGCTTCTTGGTCCACGGTGTCACCTCCTGTTCTATATACCATCAATTGCCGGGATAGGGTTCACGCAAAACACGGCAGCGATGTCCCAGCATAGGGCTATCCCAGCGAGCGTCAGGGTTAGGAGGTGGGGAAATCGTCCTTATTTGGAGAGTGGCTAAGAATTACTGTGTGAAATGCCGGAACACAACTCCCGTGCGCCCGCCGAGGATAGCTACCGGGGCCATTACCGTTGGGGTCGGTCATGGTCGGGCCGCAGAGCAAATTTGTAGAATACTTCACGGAACTAATGAAGGACATCCGGGGGCGTATGCGCAGTAAGAAAGACGGCGCGGTCTTGTTTGGGTGAGCGGGCAGACTATAATAATCGTAGATAGGAAAAGGGGGCCGGGACGGTGCTTGCTCCAGTGGTACAACGGCACTTGGCGGATATTTCGCGGATCTGTCAGCAGGAACGCATTGAGTCATTGGCGGTGTTCGGTTCGGCCACCCGCAACGACTTCGCGGAGGAGAGCGACATCGACCTGGTTGTTCAATTCGCTCCGGGTCAGCGCGTGGGCTTTGTTCGACTGTTGGCCATTCAAGATCGATTGTCGGAGGTATTTGAAGGCCGCTCCGTCGACATGCACACCCTCCGGGAGATCCACCCGGTGATCCGGGGCCAAGTCCAACAGCAGATGGTGCCGATTTTCCCACCGGAGGCCCAAGCTTAATGACCGAAAAGAACCCGGCCGTGTACCTCACCGATATGGTGGGCGCATGCGAGAAAATCCTCCGGTACTGCGAAAATCGGACCGTCACCGAGTTCGTCGACGACACGCTGTTGTTTGATGCGGTCCTGCGGAACCTCACCGTCTTGGGCGAAGCCGCCGGGCGCCTGGACCGACCATGGACCGCTCGTTATCCCGATGTTCCTTGGGCTGCCATCACGGGCATTCGCCATCGCGTGGTGCACGACTATGGCCATGTGGATCCCGACATTGTCTGGGACACGGTCCAAGAGGATGTCCCAGCGATCCTCCGTCAGCTCACGAAAATCCTATCCGACATGGATTCGGACGCGCTCTAACGCGCGGGATCCAGTCGCCTCGATGGAGCCATGGGCCAGGGGTCTGTGCCCAACCTTGCGATTGGCAATAATATGGTGTGCGAATGAGCTTCGGGGGCGTATGCGCAGGAAGCTCTGACCGCAAGCCGTCCATAGGCAGCACCTCGGATGTCGTGCTGCAAGCGCGTACTAGTCGTCGCGCATCACCCAATGGAGGGTGTCGAGACTAAACCGGTCCAATTCGGTCTGGGTCAGCAATCCGAGCTGCCGCATGATGATGAGGCAGGCGATCGCCGTTGTTCGACTGAACTCGTCGAAAGCCCGCTCTATCTCCTTAGCCCGCTTATGGATGAGTTCATACAGTTGCAGGTAGCGGTTGTGAAGGGGCAGGGCCTCGTCGTCGCACAAGGTTCGGCACTCGTTCAGGATTCGGTGGCAGAGTCAGTCGAGTGCGACGACTCGAACCTCCTTGAACACCCGCCAATCTGGCTCCGGAATAGTCATCTGATGTCCTCCTCGTACAAACTCCTGTCGCCGTCATGATATCGCAGCGACTGGACTGGAGGAACCGGAGTCAGACGAAATGGAGAGGACGCGCCGCATGGAAGACGCGCGGCCGTGGTGCTGGGTCAGAATTCGCCATTGGGCACATATGGGGGTTGCGCCTTGATAAGCTCAAAAACCACGCGTCGCCTGAAATGGCGACCAGAGTAAAGCCTAGCCAGCGGCTCTGTACCGAGTCTTGCGGGGCCGGAGGTAACTCCGGCTG
>JAJZAN010000135.1 GCA_021799435.1 Bacillota bacterium
ATGAGGGTGTGAGTGTGCTTCACATCGTGTTAAGCGCCTCGCCTTGGACCATCATCCTGGTATTGTCGGGGGTGGTGGCGAGCTTCATCCTCGGCGTTGCCGCCGGCGTCATCTCGGCCGTGAAACGGTCCAGCGGCGTCGGCAACTTCTTGACGGTGAGCGGATCGTTGCTGCACGGGGTGCCACAGTTCGTGCTGGCGTTGTTGCTGGCGTTCCTGTTCACCACCCTGTGGCCTATTTTCCCGTTCGGGGCACCGTACGACGGGGCGCTGAGCCTGGGATTCAATCTGCCATTTATCGGATCTCTGGCGTTTCATGCCGTACTGCCGGTGGCGGCGTATGCCTTGTCCAGCTATGGGGGATGGCTTCTCACCATGAAGTCCAGTGTTATCTCCGTTCTCGGTGACGATTTTGTGCTGGCGGCGGAACTTCGCGGACTCAAGCCGTCTATCCGCTTTGGCTACATTGCCCGCAACGCCATTCTCCCGCTTTTCACCATCTTTGCCCTATCGTTGGGGTTTATGTTCGGAGGCTCCGTGTTTATCGAGAACATCTTCGACTACAACGGGCTCGGCAACTTGCTTCTGACCAGCATTAATGCCCGCGACTACCCGCTCATGTCCGGCGCGTTCCTGTTTATTACCATGGCAGTGATCCTCTCCAATATTGTCGCTGACTTTCTGTACAGCATCGTGGATCCCCGGATTAGGAGGTCTTAGGGATGGCAGCGATCACACCCGACCCGCCCCGGCACAGTGTCCCCGGGTTTGGGCCTAGAGCCGCGTTTTGGGTCACCGCTTGGCGCATCGTCAAGGCCAAGCCCAGCCGACTGGTCGGGCTGGGCATTATTGCGCTGTTTACCTGGATGGGGATCTTCGGGCCGATGTTGTATCCGGCCAATCTGCCCATCGATCCTAATGCCATTTATGCAGCGCCTAGCTGGCACTTTTGGCTGGGCACCGATTTTGAGGGCACCAGCAACTTGGCTCTGGTCGTGACGGGCGCCCGCTATGTGTTATTCGCAGCGCTCATGGCGGCGGTCTTCACGGTGGTCATTGGGACGGGCGTAGGGTTAATTTCCGGGTATTACATGGGAGCAGCGGATGGCATCCTGATGCGCGTCACGGACTTCTTCTTGACCATTCCCGGATTCCCGCTGCTCGTCGTGCTGTCGACAGTGTGGAATTTCGGCCAGCCGGTCGCGATGGGCTTTGTGCTCGGCATCACGGGCTGGGGCGCACTGGCTCGCGCAGTCCGCTCGCAGACCCTGTCCCTGCGGGAACGGGGATTTATCGAAGCGGCACGGGGCATGGGTCTGCCTTGGTACCATATTGTCTTCCGAGAGATTTTGCCTAACATGGGGCCGTACATTGCCATGAATCTCTTAGTGTCGGTTACTGGGGCCATCTACGCAGAAGTGGGCCTGTTCTACCTTGGTGTGGTGCCGTTCCATGTGAACAACTGGGGCGTCATGCTGAATCTGGCGGTCTTCACGGGCGGGGCTATGGAGAGTCCGCAGGCGTTGCCGTATCTCTTGTCCCCGCTCGCGGCGATCCTGATATTAACGCTGGGCGTGGTGCTGTTTTTGGATGCCTTGGATGAAATCTTCAACCCACGTCTACGGGAGGCTTCATAAGGATGAGGGCGATAGAGCCACGGGGCAGGACAGATGCATCGGCGATACGAATACGGGACCTCACCGTCCTCTATCACACCGAGCGCGGCATGCTGCCTGCGCTGAAGGACGTCAATCTCGACGTGCGATCCGGCATTATCACCGGATTCATCGGCGAGTCGGGATCCGGCAAAACGACGCTGGCCATGGCGATGATGAATACTATCAGGCTGCCCGGCCGCATCCAGCGTGGCCGGGTGGAGGTGCCCAACGTTGGCAACGTGCTTGAATTCCAAGGAGAACGGCTTCGACGCCTGCATGGCCAGATGTTCGGCTTCGTGTTCCAAGCCTCATCCAATTCGCTGAATCCTTTGAAGCGTATTGGATCGCAACTGTTGGATCTCGGGCGTTCGCACGGCCTCACCAACGGGCGTCAAATTCTGGCCGACGCGAAGGCTCTGGCCCACCGTATGGGGATGGACGCCGATCGGGTACTCACCGCTTATCAACACGAACTCTCGGGCGGCATGCGCCAAAGGGTCGGTATTATTTTTGCCCTCATCCTGCGCGCCCAGGTGCTCATCCTCGATGAGCCGACCACGGCACTCGACATGCTGTCGCAGCAGGCGGTGCTGGAAATCGTCCGGGAGATACATGTGGAGCAGGGATTAACGACGGTCATAATTACCCATGACATGGGGGTGGTGGCGGAGATGGCTCAGCGGGTGGCGGTCCTGTATGCCGGACGCGTGGTAGAGGAGGGGCCGACCCCCGAAGTGCTCAGGGAGCCAAGGCATCCCTATACCCGGGGGCTTCTTCACGCCATTCCCCGCATCACGGGTTCCCTTGAGGAGGCTCAGCCCTTGTCCGGCAGTCCCCCGGATTTAACCACTGTTCCGAGCCAAGGCTGTGTGTTCCGGGACCGATGTCCGCTGCGCATGCCCGTCTGTGATAGGGTCGAGCCCGAAACCCGTTCGGCTCACGGAGACGGCGTGGTGGCATGTCATGGGGTGACGGCAGATGATTGAGGTCAAGAATCTTGTCAAGACGTTTCCGGCGCAGGGCGGCTTCTTAAAGCAAGGCGAGGTGCAGGCTGTAAAGGGGGTTAGTTTCTCCATCCCGGCATCGGGGGCCGTCACGTTTATCGGCGAATCCGGGTGCGGCAAAACCACCATCGGCCGCATTCTCACCGGTCTCGAATCGTACGACTCTGGCGAAATTTTGTATAACGGAATGAGCCTCGCGGACTTGAGTCCCACCGAACGCAGGGACCGGCTTCGGAAAGTACAGCTGATTCAGCAGGATCCCTACGCGGCGTTGAACCCGTCGAGGACCGTGGCCCAATCACTGACGGCGCCTTTGGCCTGGGAAGCCAAACGCCAGCGCCGCTCCAAGACTTGGATTGAGGATCGATCGCGCGAAGTCCTGACTCAGGTGGGGCTTAATCCCGACGTGGTGTTGCCGAAGTATCCGCACATGTTGTCGGGAGGACAGCGGCAGCGGGTGGTGGTGGCGCGTGCGTTGACGGTAAACCCGGATGTACTGGTGGCAGATGAGGCCGTGTCGATGATCGACGTGTCACTCAGACTGGGGATTTTGCATCTCTTGCACCGCCTGTGCACCGAGGAGGGCATCGCGGTGCTGTTTATCACCCACGATGTGGCGGCGGCTCGCTACGTGGGTTCTGACGGGTCTCTGTATGTTATTTATCAGGGCGAAATTGTTGAGCAGGGCAGGACAGAAGAATTAATTCAGTCGCCCGTCCATCCGTACACTCAGTCGCTCTTAAGTGCGGTGCCGGTGCTGCGGGGATTGGAGCGGCCTGGAGAGGACCGCTACATCCCGCGGGCTGAATTTACGTCGGGAGACAGCACCGCGTGCCGCTTTGCGCTACGCTGTCGATTTAGCCAGGAGCGTTGTCGGACCGAGAAGCCTCTTGTGACGACCTGGGGGAAGGACCACCATCGGCATACCTGCCATTTCCCCGCCCCCCGGCGGGTTGTGGCCGAGCCCATCGAAAACGAGCGACTGTGAGAGGCGGGAGGATTCCTTGCGGGGATATCGAAATAGGGAGCCCCAGGGGGGCGAGAGCCTGTGGCCATCTATCTGCAGAAATCTGCGGCCGGCGGGCCCCCAGACCCAGCCCATCCGGTGATGCGCTGGGACTTGGCGTGGTCTTTGTTTTTGCCTCAGCACGTCGGGGACATCCCCAAGGGTATTTATCCCCGAGGGGTCATCGGTGACCTCACCAACTGGGCATGGAATGAATTCAGCAAAATCGGCGGACGCCTCCGTCCCGGACGAGCTCCAGTCATTTGCTGCGTCGTGCCCCCATTGACACCCGCTGGTGAGGAGTATGTCGTCCGCCTTGCCTCGTTCTGGGACGACGCGGTGTATTGGGCATCGGACGATGGGGCGAGGACAGGAAGCAACCTCTGGCGGCCGCCGCTGGTCTCCATTGAAGGCCGGGGATCTTATGGGGAGTTGGATGAGCGACTAACCGCAGAAGAAGACGGCGCCACCACCCAGTTCTTTTACCCGCAGCTGGGTCTGGGGCGGTTGCATGCGATGCTGGAGACAATGGAGCCGGGCCAAGCATCAGCCCGGTTGCACTCGCATTCTGCTGTGGACGAGTATTATCTTATCGTCGATGGAAAGGCCACCCTGCGAATGGGTCCTCATGCTTTCGTGGTCGAAAAGGGGCATCTCATCGGCAAGCCGTCCGGCCTCGATCTGACCTCGCAGATATTGGCAGACCAGGGGGAAGCGGTCACGATTCTTGATATGGAGATCTGGCCCGATTTCCGGTTGCGGGATAAGGATGTGGTGCATTATCCCGATTTCGGTGAAGTCATCATGCGCGGCAGGGGTTGGCGCGCGTTGTTCCCCGACGAGTCATTGGACGACGGGCAGGATTTGCTGGAGCACTATGACCACGGCTACCGACGCCACCGCGATGGAACGTGGAGTCCAGAAGACCTGCCAGGGGCACCGGCGCGTCAAAAAGACTAAATCTAAGGTCGCAAACAGCGGTCTTTTTTTCGTGAACTTCAGAACGGTGATATGCTAGGAAGCAGAGGAGGCGGTCACCGGAATGGAGATTCACACACCGCTTCAAATCGAAGCGGCGGAGCTCATTGCTGGCCTCTCACGTGCTCTGGATTTGACCGAAGGAGAGCCCATGGGCCATTCGGTCCGCTCTTGCTGGATCGGCATGCATCTGGCCCAAGACCTATCTCTTCCTCCATTGGTGGCGAGCGACTTGTACTATGCCCTGCTGCTCAAGGACGCGGGATGCTCAGCCAACGCGGCTCAGGTGAGCTCGTGGTTCGGGACGGACGACCATGATGCCAAGGCCGATCTGAAGCAGGTCAATTGGTCCCGATTTTATGATGCGGTGCGATTCGCACTGCGGAATGCCGCGCCTCATGAGCGTTTCTCCCGCCGCCTGGGCCAAATGGTCCAATTGTCCCAGAGAGGACTCAAAGCTGCTCATGAATTAGTGGAAGTGCGCTGCACCCGTGGAGCCCAGATTGTTCGGTCGCTGGGCTGGTCGGAGGGGGTACCCGAGGCGGTGCTCAGTTTGGACGAGCACTGGGATGGGTCGGGATATCCGCAGGGTCTTCGCGGACAGGACATTCCGCTCATGTCGCGCATGCTTTTGTTGTGCCAGACGGTGGAAATCTTTTGGCGGCGGCAAGGACCCGACGGTGCCATCCGCGTGGTGTCCGAGCGGCGCGGTCGCTGGTTTGATCCGGAGCTTTCCGATGCGTTTCTGCGCCGTGCTCAGGATCCGTCCTTCTTTGCCCAATTGGGGCAGGTCGACACCCCTGACGCCATTCGCCAATTCTTCCCGCGTGTGACTGACGCGTTTCGCAAGGCGGGCGACATTGTGCACACCGCCGAGGTGTTCGGGCAGATTGTCGACGCTAAGTCGCCGTGGACGCGGCTCCACTCCATTCGCACGGCCCATTACGCGCAGCGCATCGCGCGCGGCTTGGGGCTCGGCCAGGACGAACAGCAAGAGGTGTTGTTGGCGGGATTTTTCCATGACTTAGGGAAGCTGGGTGTGTCCAATCTGATTCTGGACAAGCCTGGCCGGCTGACGGCCGAGGAGCGCCAGCGCATGGAACGGCATGCATCGCTGACCTACAAAATTTTGGAACCGCTGACAAGCTTGCGATCGGTCGCCTATGAGGCCTCGTGCCATCACGAGCGTTTGGATGGTTCGGGATATGCTCAAGGACTAGCCGGAGACGCGGTGCCGCTGGTGAGTCAGATTGTGGCGGTGGCCGACGTGTTTGATGCTCTCACCGCCGATCGGCCGTATCGTGCCGGACTCAGTGTCGAGGAGGCCTTCCAGTTGATGCGGCCTGATGCAGGGACTAAGCTGAATGGCCGCGCCTTGGAGACGCTTATGGCGAGTCCTGGCCTCATTAGCGAGGACGATGCGGACTGGGGGGAATGGGCGCAGTGACGGCGCGATGGTATCACTTTCGCGGAGGAGCTTGGGATTTAAACCAGCGGCCGCACATTTTCGGGATTATGAATGTCACGCCAGACTCCTTTTCAGATGGCGGCACAACCAATCATGACCCTCTATTTCAAGTCGAGAAGGCGGAACGACTCCTGCAGCAGGGTGCCGATGGATTGGATTTGGGGGCCGAATCGACCCGGCCCGGCCATCAGCCCGTTCCTTGGCGTGAGGAGTGGGAGCGGCTCGATAGGGTGTTGCGTGCCGTGCGCCGAGCTCTCCCAGACGTCCCACTCTCCATCGACACCCAAAAGGCGGAGGTGGCGGAGCGGGCTCTTGATGCCGGGGCAGACATTATCAACGATATATGGGGGTTTTCCCGCGACCCGCGCTTGGCTCGCGTTGTCTCCCAAAGCGGGGCCGGCGCCATCCTCATGTTCAACCGGGCGGAAGACGCATCGCTCCCTATTGCCATGGACGACCTGCGAAATTTCTTTTTGGGCCAACTGGATTGGGTTTTAGAAGCGGGCATCCCCCACGAGCGGGTGTTGATTGACCCGGGGATTGGGTTTCGGGTGCAGGGAGATGCCTCATGGTCGATCCTGCATCAGCTCGAGCGCTTGCGTGGACTCGGGGCGGGTATTTTGGTTGGGCACAGCCGCAAACGCTTTTTGGGCCGGGCCGCCAATGTTCCAGAAGCCCGCGATCGGGACTTGGCTACCGCGGTCGTGTCGGCTTTGGTAGCATTGGAGGGAGCCGATGTGCTGCGGGTTCACGATCCGGCCAGCACCCGGCAAGCGCTCTTGATTGCGAATCAGTGGAGGATGGCACGTGGGCAGAATTAATCTTCGGCAAATGCGGTTTCACACCTGTCACGGCGCGTTGCCGCACGAGCAGCATGTGGCCCAAGAATTTTGGGTGGATGTGTCGATCGATTTGGATCTTGAGGCGGCGGGCGAGCGCGACCGTTTGGCGGACACGGTTAATTACGGAGAGGTTGCCGGGTTAGTGGAGACGATTATGATGGGGCCGCCCGTGCGGTTGTTGGAAACCTTGGCCACCCGCATCTATCACGATGTGCGAGATCTAGACCAGCGCATTCAGCGCGTGGAAGTCCGGGTCGTCAAGGTCGATCCCCCTATCGGCGTGCCCTCGGGTGGCGTGGAGGTTGTCGTCGGCGATGACCGTTAGAGCTTATGTCGCTTTGGGCTCGAACTGGGGCGATTCCATCAGCATCGTGTCCCAGGCCGCGGATGTGATCGCGTCGTTGGGCTCCCAGGTCCGCATCTCATCGTTGTATCGGAGTGCTCCGGCGGGTCCCATAGCCCAGCCATGGTATGTTAACGCCGTCGTTGGGGTGGACACCATGTGGCCCCCCGAGACCTTGCTGCAGCGTTTGTGGACAGTGGAGCGGCGCTTCGGGCGCTGGCGGCATGTCCATTGGGGACCGCGTCTTTTGGATTGCGACCTGCTGCTGTACGGCGACTGGGTGGTAGACCAGCCAGGCCATCTGGTGATACCTCATCCCCGCATGTCCGCCCGTCGTTTTGTGCTGGAACCATTAGTAGAAATCGCGCCGGAGATTCAGTTGCGGGAGGGCATTCGAGCGCGGGACTTGCTGTCCCAGGTTCAGGATCAGGAGGTGGAACGGCTGTGCCGTCATTAGTCTCCGACCGCATGCGCTCGATTGAGGGGGAACTGTCCACGGTGGAGACGGGGCGTCCCACCGTGGTTCTGGACAGCGTCGGCTCCACCAATCGGTGGCTCAAAGAGGCTTGGGCAAAGGGGCACGTACGCCACGGAACCGCGGTGTGGGCCGACGAGCAGACTCAGGGGCGGGGGCGCCTGGGCCGCGCCTGGGAGTCCCCGCCGGGCAAGAACATTTATACCTCGGTGTTATGGGAGCCGCCGCGAGAGCGGCTCAGCGGGGTCTTGAGCTTAGTGGCCGGTGTGGCGGCCGCCCGCTCGGTGCGGGAATACACGGGATTAGACGCCCGGATGAAGTGGCCCAACGACGGCGTCATCGGGAGCCGTAAATTTTGCGGTATTTTGGTGGAAGCTGGCGTGGACCCGTCACCATGGGCGGTGGTGGGCATTGGCATTAATGTGTTGGGCCAGGTCGGGCGCGAGTATCCGAACGCAGTGACATTGGAGCAATGTCTGAAGAGCCCTCTAAGTCGGGAAGATTTGTGGCTCAAGCTGATGTCCCAGCTTGAGGCGGCCTACACATCATGGATCGAGGCTGGCGACAACTGGGCGGTTCACGCCTGGACCCAGCATAACGCCACCCTCGGCCATATGGTGCGCGTGGAAAAGCCCGGCCAAGACATGTGGGTTGGCCGGGCTGAATCGGTGGCG
>JAJZAN010000136.1 GCA_021799435.1 Bacillota bacterium
CTTATCGGAAATCGAAGAGCGAAGTCCTCTTCGATAAAACACTTCGACAGAGGAGGCACTTTCTCCTTTGCGTAGACAATTTTTCCTATTCAGATAATACTGACAATAAAACTGGGGATAAGTCAGGTCGCAGTCAGAAGATGGTGGAACCGGTCGAGGAGCGTTTGAAAGGGCAGGACCGCGATTGGCAACCGGATGCCGAACCGACAGCCTCCGAGTCCATAGAGCGATAACGGACGGCAAACAGCAAGACGGCCCCAGGGGGCTGATTTTTGGTTTTGCGTCAGGGCGTCCAAGACGGGTTGAGCCGGCGCCGATAGGGTAGCGGTCCGGTGTACGGGTTTTACCAGTTTGACGGCCGTTTATCGGTAAGAGGAGGGACAACATGGTCCGTCATTCGCAGGATGGTGTCGAGAGCTTACGGCGGATTCCCTTAGCGGACGTGATTCCCGCGATTTGCCCGGGAGCCTATCGAAGCCGCGAACGTCAAGGCCCGGGGCGGGTCCGGTGGGTGTTGCCGGATGGGACCAAAGTTAATGTCTTGCCATTGGCGGACGGGGATTTGTTTCGCTTCATGAATCGGTCCGATGCAGTGCCCGCTTCGGTATCGCACAAGGGGGCTATCAACTTTGTCATGGCCGTGCGCCAAACGTCGTTCATGGAGGCCGTGCGCGTGTTGGACCGTCTTCGGCTCGTCATGGACAGGCCACGGCCTGATCGGCGTCCAGCGCATGCCCGCCCCACCATTTTGCGACATCCGGAACGACGCGATGATCCCGAAGGAGAATGGGCACAAGTCCGCGACTATTTAGTGGGTGAGCGACGTCTGCCTGACTTACTTGTCGCCGATCTCTATCGCCGTGGCCACGTCTATGCTGGCGCCGGTTTATATCAAGGCTATCTGGCCTTTCCCCATCGGGGCGACGGTCCACAGCCGCATGTGACAGGGTACAGCCTGAGATGGGCTCACGCGGATGCTCCGACGGATGGGAAGCCGGCCAAGTGGGTGGCTTCCGGAAGCCGCTTAAAGGACGGGTGGTTTCATCTGGGGTATTCCCGTCAAACGCTGATTATCACGGAATCCCCGATCGATGCCATCACTCTCTGGGCTAGTGCCATCGAAGAAGGCGTGGCTCATCGTTTATCCATTCGCTCTTCGAGTGGGGCGGGTGGTTTATCGGAGCGAATGTGGGCGGGTTTCGAAGCCGTCGTGGCGGCTTTTGACAATGATGCTGCAGGCCGTCGGTATGCCGACTGGGTCATAGAACATCGGGGAGAGCACGAGACAACCTGCGTGACGCCGCCCGACGCGTTTAAGGACTGGAATGCTGCATGGCAAGACGGACTCCGTGGGTTTCTTGAGCCCACGCGTCTATGGGAACGCGAGCTAACGGTAATTCGGGACGAGGATCGGGAATTAGGTCGTTAACGGAGCCACGGCATGAACATTGCTTCGTGCTCGGAAGGATTCAGGATTTTACCCCCATGGAGGCGAATGAGAGAGATGACGATGCGATCGCGGAACCCGACCGGATTTGTGCGCCGGCACCCCGGTACTAAAAGCGTCCGATGGCAAGGAATTGTGAAGTATCCGGATTGGGACAACCCAGGACAGTGGAAACAGCGCTCCGCGACGTTCTCCAAGAAGGGTGAAGCGCAGAAATGGGTGGATGCTGCCATTGGGGAACATCGCCGGAAGCCAAGCTATCAACCACCGCCAAGGAATGTCACGGTTGGGGACTATCTTCTTCAATGGCTTGAGAGTAGCGCTCACCGTGTACGGAAAAGCACATTGGAGAGCTATCGGTACCGGATCGACGAGGTTATTGAGATCCTGGGAAAGAAGCCACTGGTACAATTGCAACCAGATGATATTCAAAAGTGCTACATGAAGCTGGCGGAGACCCATAGTCGGCGCACCGTTCAATATGCTGCCACCTTGCTACGTGGCGCTTTGGAACAGGCGGTCAACTTAGAGTTGTTGCCCAGTAATCCGTCTCGAAAAGTGCCCATGCCTCGCCTCGAACGGACAGAACGGCCGGTGTTAACCCCCGAGGAATCCCGCCGGTTCCTGGCTACCGCTGAGACGCACCGATTTCGAGTATTGTGGAAGTTTATCGCGTTAACGGGTGTCCGGCGCGGCGAGGCGTTGGCCCTGCGATGGGAGGATATTGATTGGGAGCGTCGCGTTGTAACCATTCAGCGGACATTCTCGGGAAGCGGGAAAAAGCGCCGCACTCTCAACACTCCCAAAACACAGCGCGGTGTGCGGACGATTGCCATTCCCGAGCTTCTTGTCCAAGAACTGGAGGTGCAACGCAAGCAACAGCAGGGGGAAAGGCAGGCCGCTGAAGACGACTGGGAGGAAACCGGATTTGTGTTTACCACCTCAAGGGGTACACCGCTTGATCCCAGCCAGATTACTCCCGCCTTCAAGAAGCTGTTAACGAAGGCTGGTTTACCGACCACATGGCGTTTACATGACCTGCGCCATGCGATGGCGACTCATTGGTTGGCGAGTGGGATAAACCCCAAGGTGGTGTCGGAGCGTCTGGGCCATGCGAGTGTTGCGTTCACCTTGCAGGTTTATGCTCATGTTTTGCCGAATCAACAAGCGGACGCTGCCGAGCGGGTTGCACGCGATCTAATGGGTAGCCAAATAGATGATTCATCCGGATAATTTAGATTGCGGCGGCGCGGAGCTCGGCATAATTCTTGTCGGTATGGGGTCTTGAACCTGCCGGAGGGAGACGAATGAAAATTTATTATGCATGGTCCTTCTTTTTGATCATGACCGCCTATCTCCCGTTATTTTTGATTCTGGTACTTTTAAATTGGTCTGGATCATTGAGGCTTTTCAACCCTAGTCAATTGATGGAGTGGATATCCATGCTAGGGCTTTTGGTGTCTGTCATTTCCGCGATAATTGTTAACCTTCTTGTTGCAACTGCTGTCAAAGAAGAACATGGTGCAGGCAGCCGCGTCATTCGTTCAATAACAGCGCGAGATAAGGATGTTGTCGGCTACCTTGTAAGTTATATTATTCCTTTGGTTACTATTAGAAGTACAACATGGCTCGGAGCTTGTGCCTTCATTCTCATCATAATTCTAGTTATTTGGTTGTCCTTGGAAACGGACATGCGTTACATTAATCCTGTCATGTTTGCGCGGGGCTTCCATTTTTACAATGTAAAATCGAATCAAACAGAATGGCTCCTAATAAGTCATGCAAAGACGTCAGTCATTAAGGAACATCCTGAGCGCTGGTGTGTGCGTATCTCGGGACACGACGTTCTAATCGATAGGGGACTGCAGAATGCAAAGTGACGTAAATCAGATATTGGAGTCCATGGTCAATGGAGACGCTCGTGCCTCTTATCAGGTATTTTTTCTTGGGCAAGGACAACAGCAGTCGTTGGAGAACATTAGTCCTGTCGAAATCCTTGTGGATCATTCGGTCCAAGCATGGTCTCGTGATGAATTTGTTGCGTTCGTGGGTACGATTAAAAACGCTGAGTTTCTACCTATTCAAGAATTAGATGAGGGTGCGCAAGGTGTTGTCAGGTACGTTTCCATACAGGAAATTGCCCTTCTGGATGCTTGGATAGGTCGAATCTCTCAAGGTGACAGACTACCAGAACTTACTTCTTTTGATGGTATTAAACCCAAGGCCATTATACTGCGACGCCGAAGTTCTGTTTCGGACGATGTGTACTTGATAAAGGTTCTCAATGACACTTATACATTGCGAGGAAAGTCAATACTTCACTTGATTCCAACCGGAGTGTTCACTTTCATGGATGGGCCAAGCTTGGTGTTCGACGGACACTGGGACGGGATAATCGCAAACGGAAATTTGGCCCTGCTGCGGGAAGAACGGTTGCTGACTTTGTTCAGGTACTACGAAAAATTTCGTGAAGCAGCTAATGAGTTTGTAGGTAGCCTCGCGCAGCATGAGGCATTTGGAAATATGGAGTTTCTTGCGGCTGTCGTTGATGGTCGTATCAGCCTTCAAAAGAAGCTATACCGGGCTGCGCAAGGAAACCTTGAGAGGATCGACTTTCAACGGTTACAGGGTTTTATCGATAATGGGCGCATTGCGTTGAAGGTCGTCGACGGAAAAATTGAGTGCTCAACAGTGGAAGAAGCTAAAGTTTTGATTGATGTCCTTCTGGACAATTTCGTGAAGTCTATGTTGACGGATGAAGAATACAAAGCTTACAACAAAGCGGTTCTCAAGTGAGGTTTGCCCCAGCAAGCAAAAGCTGAGATTGGAGGTCCTCGCATGTCGGACATTTTATTTATTAACGACTTAATTCAAAGCCTTACCCAAGGACATACGCGTATCCCGTCGTTTCAACGGGGATTTGTGTGGGATCCGGAGCGAGTGGCGCGACTAATGGACAGCATATATAGAGGGTATCCATTTGGTACCCTGCTATTTTGGAGAACCCGAACGCCGCTTCAGACCGAAAGAAGTCTTGGCCCGTTCACTCTTCCCGCAAATAGTCCCGAGTATCCGATCGACTACATTTTAGACGGACAGCAACGTGCGACATCTATCTTCGGGGTTTTTCAAACTGAAATCGCTCCAACTCCAGGCGAAGATGACAGTTGGTCAAAGATCTACTTTGATATACGAGGTAGTTATTCTGCCCAGGACTCCCAGTTCGTTGCTCTTTCGGATGATGAAGTGGATCCAGCGAGGCATTTCCCACTAAAGGTTCTCTTCAATTCCCCTGAATATTGGCGAATTCTGAAGACATGGGATGACGAGGCAACTGCGTCGAGAATTTCGGAACTATGGGAGAGGTTTAAGTCTGCTCGAATACGGGTGCAATACTTTAATACAGACGACCGAACTGCAGTGGCTATCGTATTCGAACGAATTAATCGAATGGGTGTCGAACTGGATACACTGCAATTGTTATCGGCGTGGTCGTGGAGTGAAGACTTTGATTTACAGGCTCAATTTGAGGACCTTGCCGATGAGCTCGCTCCATTTGGGTTCAATGATGTAGGAGAAGACAGCGACTTATTGTTGCGTTGTTGCGCCGCGATTATCGCCGGAGATGTAAGTCCTAAAACTATAATCAATCTCAACGGATCGGAAGTAAGAAAGCGGTTCGACGAAGTACGTTTAGGCATTTTGGGGGCAATTGACTTTTTGCGGAATAACTTAAAAGTATTGTCCACGAGAGTTCTGCCCTATACCACCATTATTATTCCCCTTTCAGTATTCTTTTCCACTGTCAAAGACCAGAGCACGTATCCCGATGCTCATCAGCATCAAATTCTAACCAGATGGATATGGCGGACATTTTTCACCCGACGATACAGTAAACGACTAGAGCAACTAAACACGGACATAGGGGAAATTCGCAAGTTGAGGAATGGTGAGCCCTCCAGCCTTGGAGAGTTTTCTTGTGCTCTAGACAAATCTTTTTTCCTGGATAATGCATTTAACCTGCGAAATGTAAACACGAAGACATTCGTACTCATGTTGGCTTCGGGCAAGCCCTTGGACTTCATTAATGGCAGCGAAATAGCCCTGGACTCAGTGTTGAGAGATTGCAATAAGAAAGAATTTCACCATATGTTTCCGATTGCGTATCTAAAGTCCATCGGTGTTCCGTCGGGTAGGGCAAACATATTGGCGAATCTGTGTATATTGGCTCGGGCATCAAATAACAAAATCGGGGATTTGGAACCATCAACCTATAAGTCGTTAATGCCCGATGGACGTTTGATGGAGGACATATTGGCCAGTGCATTTTGTCCGGGTGATATTTTTCGAGATGACTACACGACATTTACCCAAAAGAGGGCGGGAATACTTCTAAAAGCGGCTTATGATTTGATGGGGATATAGCTTCCAAATCAGACGCGTAGAGGGCCTCCTCGCGTGGGGAGACCCTACGTAACGGAAAGAACAACCCAGTAAGGACACCAGAGTTAGGCAACATAGGCCGGCAGTCCGCCCCCGGCAAGCCCTTCCATGAGGAGAGACAAAATGTAGTATGGATGTAGTGCCACGTGACTGAGGTTTGGAATGTCATCAGATCCCTCGGGCGGGGGCTCCTATGATAGGGGATAATAGACCTGCAACCCAAGGGGGCACGTTGATGGCATCGTCCAAGACTCGCGAAGTCCTGTGGTCGGTCCTCCAGTACCCCCCGGACGACTTGGTGGATGAGGTCGCAGATTTCGTGCAATTCCTGTGCTTGCGGCATGCCGTTCCGGACACGGCCATGCTCTCCGAAGCGGCACTGGCGGACGCGTGGCTGACCCCAGACGAGGATGAGGCATGGGAGAGCTTGTAGCGGGAGATGTCGTCGTAGTGCCGTTTTCGTTCACCAATTTGGAACGCGCGAAACCACGGCCAGCCTTTGTCTTAGCTGCATTGACGGACGAAGACTATATTTTTTGTAGATTACGAGCCGTGCCTGGCGGCAGTCGATACCGTTGAGAATGAGTAAGGCTGTTCCTGTTCCATCCGTCACCATTCCGTCACCAAGAGCGGATGGAAACGCGGATTTCTTAGAGACGCGGTAGACGCCGTTGATCGTTACAAAGCTTGTCAATCCAGCACTTCAGCCTATCCTATGGACGGTAATGACGGGTCCTCCTGTGTCTTCAAATCCAATGGTCGGCCTCAGAGGTCGACGGTGGGTTCGATTCCCACATACTCCCGCCAAAGTTGAGCTCTTCAAGGATCCCAAGGACCGGAGTCATTTTATTTTGTCTTCAAAATACCTAGTTCTAGTCCGCCCGTCGCCACGAGCCATCACGAAGAGGGTTCAGAACCTAAAGACGGGATCGGTACTGAGCATGCATAGCGAAAGTTGATTCCTCGCTGTCAGAAGAACATTCGAATGTCATCATCGTCGACTTCGACCGTGCGTGCATCCGCCAAACGCCGTAAGGCTGCTGCAACTGAAGCGTCTTTAAGCCACGGTTCGCAGGCTTCTCTAATTTTGAAGTCCGGCGGCAACATTTCTTGAAAAATAGACGAGGACATGGACTGAGGGCAGATGCGTTCGGCGTCGTACGCTGCTGGGTCCGCAGATATTTTCGACCATGCGATTTCCGAGTTGGTGACGAGAGTGTAATCGTTGACCTCCAAGACGTCAACCCCGGATGTCAACGCCACCGCTTGATTAACTTGGAGGCCTGCAAATGTCAGATAGCTAAATCGATTGTCTTGACGTGTATACGGAATCTCGGTACGACATGTTTTGGCTCGCAACCCCGTTAGAGCGCCTAATACCTGACTTCGGATCGGCTTCGATAGGGTCGCAAATATAATCTCGTCCGCATATACCATTCGCCCGATGTAATCAACCAGAAAGGTCGTCATGTGAGATTTGCCAAAGCCAAATCGTAGTTGTTTTGTCGGCGCTGGGTTTTTGTTGGGAATTACGCGAATACCGTCTTGCCCCACTTTTTGTATTGTCCACGACCCGTGAGCAAAACGGATGACATCGTGAGGTTTTACGATGCGAAGATTAATGGCCGGTATTGATCCGAGTATCCGATTTTCGTAGCGGATGGTGATCTCCGCCGCACTCAGTGGGAAGTTTCCGTATATGAGTCGGTAATCGATAAGGTTATATACCTCAGGGCCGGGACCCAGTTGGTTTTTGTACGGATGAGCGATGAGGTGCTCAGACTCCGTTAAACCCAATGCAATTTCGTCTATTAATTCGCGGTTAATATACGGGAGGTGATCCGCGACTTTCACCAAATCAGCGATGCGGGTATAATGCGCCCCCTTGCTTCCAACAACGGAAAGAATTTGTTGTACTACGGAGCCAAAAAGGTCATAAGGCGCAGTATGAGGCAGATCACCCGATCGGCCTGCCTCAATTAGTGCCATGAATTTCAGTGCCTCAGGGATTAGCGGTGGTTCGGAAATACAGGCCACGACACTGCTTTTCTGCATGCGTCGGTTACCGCGTCCGATGCGCTGTAGAAGACTTTCTACAGAATTTGGGGCGCCCCACAGGACTACGGCATCAATATCCCCGATATCGATGCCCAGTTCTAAAGTACTTGTGGCAATACAGACGGCAAACGCAGAGGACGCAAAATCATGTTCCACGTGAGACCTTACTTCCGGAGACAATGATGAGTAGTGCGTATATACTGTGCAGGGCAGAGGCTCGCTCTGCAGGAGTCCGGCTAACGTCTCGCACTGCTGGCGTGAATCTGCGAACACTAATAATTTGGTCGGGTGTTCCATAAGTTTTTGGATCAATTTTACAAAGGATCGAGGGTCTCTTGTATCTAGAATTTTGGCATCGATTGTCCGCTGACCGGGTACGAGGATCAGATCCACGGCAGTATCAGGACCGAACAAGAAGCGTTTGGTATTCTCCAGGTTCGCTAACGTGGCGGACAGCGCCACCACTTGAATAGGATTTAGGGATTGCTCCT
>JAJZAN010000137.1 GCA_021799435.1 Bacillota bacterium
AACGACCGGTTAACTTCCATTTTGGGCGCCAGGTGGCCGTTCTCGGCTGACCTCGTTGGGTTCTCTATCAAAGGCCCGACTCCCGAAAATCACTATGGCTTACGTCACGACTTTGACGTTACCCTGGCGTGGGGCCGAGCCTGCAGGACAGGTTGGGGTGGGTGTGCTATAATGGGGAGACATTGCCAAGACTCGAGGAAGGTTGGGATGACGCGTGACCGCGGCCCTGGTTATTGGTGAAGTGATATTTGGATTGGCGCTGATGGCTGCGATTCTCCTGCAAACGGGGTATACTGCAGGCATGTCGGGGGCTTTTGGCGGCGGATTCCAGCAGCAGGGGGCGTACGGCGGCAAAAAGCAGGGTGTGGATGAACTGCTGTCGCGCGCGACGGTCATATTGGCCATTGTATTCGCGATTATCACGCTGTTGCTGGCCCGTGTCTGGTAGTCCGGACCCGGTCTAGGAAAATGGCGGAGACCTCTAGTCACCCCCGGTGGGCCTGGCTGGAGGTTTTGTTTTTTTGAAGGAGAATGGGGACACAAGATTGGCGAAATCGAAACGAATAGCACCGGAAGATTTTTCGGAAAAAGTTTTTGCGTTGTTGTATAAGAAGCCGCCTATTGCCGAAAGTTCGGTGGTGGCGCGTCTGGCTGGGCAACAAAAGGCGACCAAGGCGTTATATCGCGCCTTTTCCGACTTGCGTCACGAGGGTTGGCTGACACGCGACTTTGAAGGCAAGGTTAGTGTGGAGACGCGGATCGGCACGCTGCGCGTAAACCCGCGCGGCTTTGGTTTTGTGGTAAGCCCGGAACATCTCGGCGACGATGTGTTTGTCCCGGGCCGGTTTTTGCTGAGCGCCACCCACGACGACCAAGTTGTGGTATGGGTACGGCGCGTGCACGGCACTCCGGGACCTGAGGGCCGCATCATGGATGTGGCGGAGCGTGCCCACAGCCATTTGGTGGGGCGTCTGGACCACAACCGCGGCGGTGGATGGCGGGTCATCCCGCGCGACATGCGCCAGCCCATCGTTCTGGTGGGGCGGGCAGATGCGGGAAGTCGCTGGCACACCGGCCTTATTGTGTCTTGTCGCATTACCGACTGGCCCTTGGATCCCAAGCGGCCTGTGCGGGGCGAAGTGGATGAGGTGCTGGGCGAGTCTGATGCCCCCGGCGTGGATGTTCGCGCTCTCATGGTCGAGCGTCACTTGTCGGCGGAGTTTTCCGCCGAGGTGCTCCAGGAAGCGGACGCCCTTCCCGACCAGGTACGGCCGGAGGACTTGGCGGGCCGGGAAGATCTGCGCGACCGTCTCATTGTGACGATTGACGGTGCCGATGCCAAAGACCTGGACGACGCCATCTCGGTGGACCGGACCGATGCCGGATATCGCGTAGGTGTGCATATTGCCGATGTCAGCTACTATGTGCGGGAAGGGACCGCCCTGGATTTGGAGGCTCGGAATCGCGGCACCAGCGTATATTTGGTGGACCGTGTCATTCCGATGCTGCCCGAACGATTGTCCAATGGCATCGCGAGTCTCAACCCGCATGCGCCCCGATTGACGGTAACCGCCTGGATGGATCTGGATCATCATGGCCGCCGCACAGGGGTTCGAATCACCCGCTCGGTCATCGAATCGCAGCACCGCTTGACCTACGACCAAGTCAATCAGGTGCTGGCCGGCACGCTTACCCTAGATTCCCGATTGGATGAGATGTTAACGCTGGCCGGCGAGGTCCGGAACCAATTGCACCATCTGCGGGTGCAGCGCGGTGCGGTAGACTTCGATCTGCCGGAAGCCAAGGTGATATTAAGTGAGGCCGGCCACCCAGTAGACATCGTGCCCCGAAACCGCGGGCTGGCCGAATCGCTCATCGAAGAATTCATGCTGCTGGCCAATGAGGCGGTCGCGGGGGAATTGCTGCGCCATCGATTGCCGGGACTGTTCCGGGTTCACGATGAGCCCGGCGACGACAAGATGGATCAGTTTCGGGAACTCATCGGGGCTTTGGGATATCGGTTGCCGAAGCCCGTGTCGCCCAAGTCGCTGCAGGTCTTGTTGAACGAGGTGAAAGGGCGGCCGGAGGAGCGAGTAATCAACAGCGCCCTGCTGAGATCCATGAAGCAGGCACGGTATGGCCCCGTCAACACAGGGCATTTTGGCCTGGCGTCGCGCGAATATGCCCACTTTACGTCGCCCATCCGCCGTTATCCGGACCTCTGGGTACACCGCGTACTCACTGAGCACCTGCTTCGGCCACTGAACAGCGAGGATCGCGAGCGGCTGGAGAATCTGGTGCAGGAGGTGGGCGAGTCCAGTTCCGCTCGGGAGCGCGAAGCGATGGAAGCGGAGCGCGATTCGGTGCAAATGAAAGAAGCCGAGTACATGCGGGACCGGATGGGCGAGGAATATCAGGCCGTCATTTCTGGCGTGACCAACTTCGGGATTTTTGTGGAATTGCCCAACCTGATCGAAGGTCTAGTGCGCATGGAGGATCTGCCCCAGGACTACTGGGTGTTTGACCCGGTCCATTATCGTTTGAAAGGCGAGCGCACCGGCAGGGTGTTCCAGCTCGGCCAAGAGGTGGAGGTTATCGTAGCCGGCGTGGATGTCGCGCTTCGGCGCATCGACTTTAAGCTGAAGAGTTCTGCAGCTGCGGCGCCCGCTCACCCGCCTGCGAGAAAGCGCAAGTCGCGCCGTCGCCGGTGACCTCGCCGTGCTCATTGGCGTTATATGGTTAGGTGATGACCGATGAGCAACTTGCACGAGACGTGGCCGGCGTCTGAGACGCCGTTAACCCTAGCTCTCACGTTCGGCGGCAACGAACTGTTTTTGGTGGGCCGCCAGGAGGCGCCCTTGTGGATGCGGCGTCGCGGACCGTGGCGACGCCCCGTCCAAGTGTCGTGGCATCGCATGGACCAAATCCCTGGTCACTGGTGGCTGGCTCAGCGTGGACGCGAATTAGTGGTACTAGGCCAGGGCATGCGCCCCGCCCTCATGGTGCAAAAGGCGGGAGCGCCATGGCAGGGCCTCATACCCGCGGGCCGGCAATCGACCATGGTGACGCTTCCGGACTCGTCTGACTACACGGTACGGCCCATTTTGGACCGCTAAGATTGGGGCGGCGGGACTTTTTCGCTGTTGGGCTGGGCCCCGTCGCTCCAAGCTAACAAGCGGTTGAGCCATTCTCGGTCGATGTCGTGCTCCCCGTTTTGCATTACCGCGACCGGTGACCAATTGTCCGGCAAATGAATGTTGAGCGTGTCCCCCATCAGTTCGACTGGACCTGGCTCGCCCTCAGGTCGAGCAATCTTCCACCAAATGACGCGCATGATCTCACCTCACTTTGGACATATGAGACCATCTGGCAATTTAGAAGTTTGATTGCTATTTTTGGGCGTCCGTGCGAGAATGGCGGACGAAGCGAGGTGATTCCCCATGGCACGGACCGAACAACCTATTGCTGAAAACCGTAAAGCACGACACGATTATTTCATCGAGGACGTCTTGGAAGCCGGATTGGAACTGACCGGCACCGAGGTGAAGTCGATGCGGCTCGGCCGGGTGAATTTGCGGGATAGCTTCGCGCGCGTGGTGAACGGGGAAGTGTTTTTGATGAATTGCCATGTTGCCCCGTATGACAAAGGCAACCGGTGGAATCATGATCCGTATCGCAACCGCAAGCTTTTGCTGCACAAAAAAGAAATTCGGGAACTTCAAGCCAAGGTGAAGCAGGATGGCATGACCTTGGTGCCGCTCAGACTCTACTTTGACAAACATGGCCGCGCTAAGTTATCATTAGCTGTTGCAAGGGGAAAAAGGCAGTTCGACAAGCGGCACTCAATCCATGAGCGCGAAGCGATGCGCCATATCGATCGTGTCATGAAGGAACGCACACGGTAGATCTTTGGGGGCGAACTAGATTCGACGGGGATGGACGGGGTGCCAGATAGCGAGCCGAGCTCCTGTGCCTCGATAAACCGCAGGGAAACAATAACTGCCAACGAATCTAACGATTCTTTCGAATACGCTTTAGCTGCTTAATCCCAGCTAACGTGGCCTAGTCTAGTGCCTGCCCTCGCCTAGACCACGTAAAACTAGACAGGATACCGCTCTAAACGCCCGGTTAGAGTTGGAAAACTAAGGGCTGGCCATGGGTTGTCGAGCTTCGGACGGCAATCTGCGGCGAGATTAAATCCGAAGCTACGCTCGTAGAAGTCTGGTATAACGTGTCTTCGGACGGGACGGGCAGCACGTCCCCGCCTCCACCAATTTTTTCACTCCCGACGATGCGTTGGGAGTTTTTTACATATTGAGAAGCGCCTCTGATTGGGACGCTAGAGACGACTGAAGGAGGCCTAAGCTTGAGACCTGATGGACGCAATTCCGATGAGATTCGGCCGGTGACATTTGACCTGGGATACAGCCGTTGGGCAGAGGGGTCGTGTTTGATTCAACAAGGCCACACGCGGGTCTTGGTCACAGCTACCGTTGAGGATAAGGTCCCGCCCTTCGTGCGCGGCAGTGGGCAAGGATGGATTCAAGCTGAATACGCCATGCTCCCTCGAGCTACTCAGGACCGCACGCACCGCGAGGCGGTGCGTGGACGTCAACAGGGCCGCAGCATTGAAATTCAACGATTAATTGGACGCGCTCTGCGGGCCTCGTTGTTTCTCGACCGATTGGGAGAAAAGAGTGTCATCGTCGATTGCGACGTACTTCAAGCTGACGGGGGGACCCGGACGGCCGCCATCACGGCCGGGTTTATGGCGTTATGGCAGGCCGTGGGCACTATTCATAAGCGTTCGCCCTTCGAGAAGCCGCCATTCCGGGGGCGCATGGCGGCGGTCAGTGTAGGCTTGAAAAACGGCCAAGCGCTTCTCGACCTGAGTTACGCGGAAGATGTGGACATCGACGTGGACTTCAACCTGGTGCGGTTGTCTACCGGCCATTGGGTGGAACTGCAGGGTACCGGGGAACATGCCGCCTTTACACGCCAGCAATTAGATGACCTAGTGGATTTGGGGGATCTCGGGATTGGGCTCTTGGACGAGATCCAGCAGGCTGCCTATCCTGAGGGGGCGGGTTTAATCGATGGCTGAGGTGGTGCTGGCGACCCACAATCAGGGCAAACTGCGCGAGTTTCAATCCTTGCTCAAGCCCGCGCCGTTTTCCATCATCCCGTATCCCAGTGAGCAGGAGATTATCGAAGAAACCGGCAGTACATACTTGGACAATGCGCGTCTCAAGGCCCACTTTGTGGCAAAAAGCATGAATATGCCGGCCCTAGCCGATGACTCGGGCGTCGAAGTCGACGCGCTGGATGGGCAGCCCGGCATCCATTCGGCGCGGTTCGTAAGCCCTGTGCCTTGGGAAAATTCCCGCGAAATCTTATTGCGGCTGTCGGAGGTTCCGCCCGAAAAGCGGACGGCGCGTATGCGGGCGGTCCTGGTCATGGCATGGCCGGATGGCCGTGATGTGTGGGCGGAAGGCGTCTTAGAGGGATGGATTTTAGGCTGGCCGCGGGGGCGGAATGGGTTTGGGGTGGATCCCATTTTCACCGTCGACGGTGAGCGCTCGCTGGCCGAACTGCCGGCTGAGGAAAAGAACCGCATGTCCCATCGCACCAGAGCCACGGAAGCTCTTCTCCAAATCCTTATGAAACATTAGGTTGTGAAGGCCGCCGCCTCTTCCGTATGATGAGATGAGGATTATCAGAAGGGGGCTCTCATTTGAACTGGTACGTTCTTGTTGCCGCCTTGCTGGCTTCTTCTGTGGAGTTTGTGGAAGCACTCACGATTGTCCTCGCGGTCGGAACGGTTGAGGGGTGGCGTCCGGCCATGCGCGGCACGCTCTTGGCGGTTCTGGCCCTGGCGGTGCTCACCGCGATTTTGGGCGTCGGCGTCCTGCACTACGTTCCGATCAATATCTTACGCGGAATTATTGGTGTCTTACTGCTCTTATTCGGTGTGAAATGGCTGCGAAAAGCGCTTCTCCGGTTTTCCGGGAAGAAAGCGCTGCACGACGAAACGGAAGCTTACCAGAAAGAACTGGGCAAGTTGCAGGCTAATAAAGGCAACACGGTTGCTGCGCAGGCGACCGCCTTCAACGGCGTATTCTTGGAGGGATTGGAAGTCGTGGTCATCGTGCTGACTATGGGTTCGGCCGCTCATGCGTACCCCAGCGCCATCCTTGGGTCGGCCGTCGGTTTAGTATTGGTCCTCATGGCCGGCATTATCCTCCGGGCACCTCTGGCCAAGGTCCCCGAAAACGTCATGAAGTTTGTCGTCGGAACCATGCTGACCAGCTTCGGTAGTTTTTGGGCCGGCGAGTCTCTGGGCGTCCGATGGCCCGGGCAGGACCTAAGCATTTTGCTGTTAATCGCGGCATATTTGGCCGCTAGCTGGCTCATCGTCTCGTCCATCAAACGAAGGGATGTGGCGACTGCATGAAATGGCTTAAGGAAGTCTACGATCTATTTGTGGATGATCCCAAATTGTCGATTTTAGCTTTGTCGGCCTTGACCATGGCCTTTGTTATAGCTAGGGCGGGCGCGAAGGGAACCGCCGGGTTGGCGATTTTCCTCGTGGTTGCTGGATCATTGTGGTACAGCACCAGCCGTAATTGACGCGGATTTCGAGGGTCTGATATACTATAACGGTCCGGCCGGGGCGTAGCGCAGCTTGGTAGCGCACTTGCTTTGGGAGCAAGGGGTCGGGGGTTCGAATCCCTCCGCCCCGACCATTACCGTATGCGGCGTCCCCGTAGCTCAGTGGATAGAGCGCGGGACTTCTAATCCCGGCGTCGCAGGTTCAAATCCTGCCGGGGACACCATTACACTAAAGATTAACCCGCAAGCGATTGCGGGATTTTTTGTTTTGCGGTGCAAGCGTCGAAATTCGGTGACATCAACAAAAGGGTTATGCCTCTCACCCTAACTCTGGCTTGCAAAGCTGTTTCACGCATGGCGGATGTGTTAGTCAATCGGGAATGGTTCCCTGGCAGGCTGCGTCCTCTGTCCTTCGGAGACGCGGGGTGTGATGGAGGCGCACAGATGCGATTGATCGGCCGTCCGGACAGGTACAAGCAGACTTCGTCTTGTTTAGAGCCGAAAGTTCTGCGTCTCATGGTGAACACGCCTCATGGACTTTGCGAACATAAGGTCCATTCACATGCGGACGGTCGCGAGATCGCATTTGACGATTGCGAATTGTGAGGTTAGGCATTCGCATTCCTCCTCATTGCTGAAGTCGGCAAATCTCCCCAGTGTCATGACAGAATCTCCGATCTGAGAGAAAATAAAAAAAAGTAAGGCACTATCGCGGCTAAATCACAAGGGAGGCGGTCATGCTGGAAGCTTTTGTATACGAGACGATGCCTGTCCGCATCCGTTTCGGGGTCGGGTCGAGTCGTGAGCATCTAGTCGAAGAACTGGAACGGCTGGGAGTCTCCCGCGTGCTTCTCATCGCCAGCCACCGGGATGACGCGCTAGTTGACGCCCTCACCGATCGTCTCGGTCCCCGATTAGCCGGGACGTTTCGCGACGTGCGGCCCCACGTCCCGGTCGAAGTGGCCCTTCAGGCTCGCGACGCATCCCGTGCGGTCCAAGCGGATTGTCTGGTCTCTGTCGGCGGAGGATCGGCGACGGGCACGGCTAAGGCCATTGCCTTAGACACGCGCCTGCCCATTATCGCCATCCCGACAACCTATGCCGGGTCCGAAGCGACCCCGGTCTGGGGTCTCACCGAATCCGGCCGAAAGACAACCGGCCGCGCCGCCTTTGTCAAACCTCGGGTTATCCTGTACGACCCTGGGCTCACCGTGTCCCTGTCACCGGCCATGACGGCCGCTTCCGCTATGAACGCCTTGGCGCATGCGGTCGAAGGGTTCTATGCACCGGGAGCCAATCCCGTTACGAGTCTCAAGGCCGAATCCGCCGTACAAATCATCGGGCAAAATCTGAAAGCTGTCCTTGACGAGCCGCAGCGGCTGGAGACCCGGAGCATGCTGCTCTATGGCGCCTTCTTGGCAGGCGCGGTGTTCGCAGAGGCCGGGTCGGGCCTGCACCACAAGATCTGTCACGTCTTGGGAGGCGCCTTTAATCTCCCTCATGCCGAGACCCACACGGTACTCTTGCCCCAAGTCATGGCCTACAACCAGCCCGCGATGCCAGCGATTGCTGGGCGGATCGCCGCAGCCCTGGGCCACCACGATGCGGCTCAATCTCTGTATTCCTTGGTGCACGATATCGGAGCTCCTGTTGCGCTCAGCCAGTTGGGCCTGACCCGTGACCAACTCGAGCAGGCCATGGGCCTGCTAACCACAGAAACGTTGCCGGCAAACCCCCGTCCTATCGGTCCCCAAGCCATTCAAACCAT
>JAJZAN010000138.1 GCA_021799435.1 Bacillota bacterium
GGAACAGGACACCCCTGACCAGACAGAGCCTTGAACAGAGGGTCGACGAACTCCCGGCCCTTACCCCCAATGACAACACCCCCTTTTATTATCGTCACCACTTGGTTGAAGAACGGGAGGAGAACACTCCTGGTCACATAGGCAGAAGGTTGTGATAATTGTTATTGCATGCGTGGCCTGATCATTGTGTAGTGCGGGGGTCATGAAATCTTACACACACACCCCGCATACCTACTTATCAGACCCTATCCGGCGGCACTAGTGCAAACCACCTACGAGCATAATGACACGTATTCGGCACCATGTCAACCTATATAACACACTGGTCGGTTAATTTTTCTGGCGCGTAATGGATGCGTGCTAGTAGATGCGAGGGTATTGGTACATAATAGGCTCATGGAGGACACAGCAAAACGTTTTTGGAAAGTGATCGGTGCGCGCGTGCGACGTGTACGCCGCAGTCAAGGCTTGTCAGTGGATCGGTTAGCGCAGCAAGTGGGGATCGTGCGACAGCAAATTGTCCGCTTGGAAGCGGGCATTGGAGGGACGACACTCCCACGGCTCAAGCAAATCGCCGATGTGTTAAATGTGTCGTTAACCGATTTGTTGCAAGACTTGGACAAGACGGCCCAGGAGAACGCCGAGGACGCCGAACGCGATCGGCTAAACTGGTCGTTTCGCACCCGGGGCCTGTCTGAAGAAGAAATTGCTAAAGTGATCGATTACATTCGTTTACTAGAAAAGGCGCGTGATCCGGATTCTCCGTAACCTCGATGGCAACTCAGACCTCAATAGCCGGCATGAAGTGCATCTTGTGGCGGCCGCTGTGTTAGACGACGTGCCTCCGGATCTCCAATGGCCCTTGCCCCGTCCCATTGACCAGATCGCCCATCACCTCGGCTTTGGGATTCGCTATGTGACCGTGCCGGACCCGGTTGCGTTCCACGGATGCCTGCATAATCAACAGATCTATGTGAGCCGGAATGCGGCCCCTTGGCTACGGCGGTTTACGATCGGTCACGAATTGGGCCATGCGTATTTGTGGGCGGGCCATGCCGAATGGGAATGTAATGCGTTTGCGGAAGCGCTCCTGATCCCTTCGGATGATGTGCGGAGCACGACGGCTCAAATCACGGAGAGCCCGCTTCCTCTGCAAGAATGGGCTCGGCGGGAGCTCACAGACGGGGCCGTTACCCGTTTAGTGCAGCGCTACGGTGTGGGATATAATGCGTTAATCAGTGCCTTAGGGAATTATGGGTGCATCCGAGATGTGCTGCCCGGTACGGCGCGATTGACCGGAGATGCCCTGTTTGAAACCTACCTGCAATACTATCAAGCACTGAAGGGACGAGACGGTCCAGCCTGACGCGATCTATTCCCGCCTAATAATCCGGGTGTGGTTCCCTCGTTCACGGCATGTATGCCCGTGCTTGCCGATGTCTTTCGAGTGCCTGGCGGGCCAAACCCATGGTGCCTTTCTGATCCGATCCGCCAGCGTTTCAACATTCACTCGCCACGCGGTCTCTGAATGGATTGCGGTAAGGGTCTTGCGGATCACGTCTTGTCCTCTGCGTGCTTCCCTGTTATTGCCCTCCAGTTTCCTCTTTCTCTGGAAAAATCACTTGCCCTCCCTTTTGCCAGCGAGGAGACTAAAAAGCTCCAACCTCTTTGTCAATGCCAGTCGCTTGTCTTATCGATGACGACTTGGCAACGCCGTGACGTAGCCCTCTTCCGGACATCGAGGGGTCGGAATGGTATCCTCCCCCACCGAATGTATCAGGTCGCCATCAAGGGCAAGATGCTCCCCAAAGAGAGTGATTTTTCGCGTTTCGTCTCAAAATCTCCCCTCATCAGTCGGTCTGCAAGAGTTCCTCCCTCCGAGCCAACGGCGACCCTCCGGTAATCGCTCCGGAGGACCAGTCGGTCCAGTGTATTTCGGTCGCCGTTAACAGGCATGCGGAAGGTAGTCGTGAACAACGACTCCGGACTGAGTGTTAATACCAGAATGCCTGTTCACGACTTTCTGACACGGTATCAGGCGACTAGCTAGGTGTTCGACGTAGGGTGGCGCTCGGTGTCCGAGGCGAGCCCCCGTATACACTATGCGTCAAGGTCAGGAGACTCCAGCAAACGTCTTTAGATTGAGACCGTTCCCGGACGGATTCGTAACTTTGCGTGTGAGAGGATCACGGTTTCGTGACCCCAGTCAAGTCCGCGAAAATGAGAATGATCTGCTGTCGCCATCTTGTCGCGTGCCAGCCCACGTTAGAACAGCCAGTCGTTTAAGTCCACCAATCGGGTTTCTATTCTGGAGTTTCGCCGATCCTTATGCAACTCAGTTTCAATTCTAATAAGATTTGCCGTCTTGCCCGTGCCCTTTCTACCTACGAACAACGTTTGGTTTCCCTGAAGCGCCTGAAGATACTCTGCCGTCTCAACAAAGTAGTTCTCCAACCGATCCTCTTCATACTCGGCGACGTATTCTCCCATGTCGATGGCCCTAAGAAAGTTGGGTGTTCGAGAGATGGGCGTTGGTACGCTTCGCTGATGGTAACGGATTTTTGTCGTGTTCAGCCAAGGGGCAACATGGAACATTGCCTCCTCGGCTGTGCGATGTATCTTAAGCAATTCGTCGAAGTCCACGCACGTACGGTACGGGTTATGCGCAAGCATCAATGTGGGACGTCCAATCCGACGGCCACCCCCGCAATTAGAGCATACTTGGCATTGAATTCATCATTGGACTGAATGTCGTTGCGCTTCAGGTGAATAATGGTACCCAAACCTCGCCGAAGATTATTTATGTACCATGCCAACGGTTGCTTCATTTCCGCAGGGTCGTCCACAATAAGAGGAACGGGTGGAGCATTCACAGTGAGATACTCTGCAAGGTTAATACTGGCCGTAGTACCTGGCTGGACCGTTAAGTATAGAAGCGACGGTTGCCCTGCTGTGTCAGTTTTAAGAAAGTCATCCAACAGGTAGTGAGTATCCTGCGCTGCACGTTCTAGGCCGTGCGCGAGATCTTGAAAGTTTGTCTGGGTTATGTAGTGGATTGCACCTAATCCCAAGGATCTGTACGTACGCCGTGATCTGGGATTGGCTTCGGGATCCATGCTAATCCAAATTTCCTTTCTGTTAGCAATTGCGTATCCAAGTTCGAATAGAACATTATCGTTTAGGTACGTGAGGTCACAGGCAAATACGTCGGATTCAACAATTCGCCTTCTCACGTCATTCCAAATTACGGCTATGTGTAAAATGTGGTTGGATTTCGTCGTTTTTTGGCTGCATCTTCCGTTCTCAGCACGAGACCGGTCAAGGTTGGAATATGCGCCCCTACTGGACGGTTTGCTGTCCTCCGCTGGTTGGAATTTCCGTATAATGATAGTCACACAAAGCAACTTGCGGCATCCAACAGAGATGATGAGTGAGTAGCTCGTTGGGCGGCAAAGCGATAAACGGGGGGCACTCGTTCATCAAACCTTGCAGAGCATAGTGAAGAGCTTTTCGACTCGGTGGCCGTCGATCGCTCGTTATGGTGTAGCGCAGGATTTTGGGCAATGCATGTCCAATATTATCTATACGAAAGGGAGCATAATTGTGGCAAATTTGTTTACGGATTCCTTGCAATCGCTAACATTCGAGGACTTGGAGCACTGGGCCACACGGGAGCCAATCCCTCGCGAAGGTGAGTTTTTAGAATTTAAAAAGGACTTTTCGGAATCGGTTCCCATTGAGATCGTCGCGCTAGGGAACCATGTGGGCGGTGTCATTTTGATTGGCGTCGACGAGATGCGCTCGGGAAACGCTCCCAAGACCGTCAAATGGCCGCCTCCGGGGATCAGGTTGGATCGTTGCGTGGATACGTTGCAAAACCTCTGTCACCAATATATTCGACCGTCGTACGTACCTGATTGGCATGCCATTCCCCTTCCAAGCCAGCCAAACGTGGGGATGTTGATCCTCAGAATTGACCCAGAGTCAGTTCCTCGACCTCTGTGGCATGCCGAAAAAGGAGTACTCAAACGTCTTGGGGAATCCAGTCGGCCAGCCGATTTGGATGCCCTAAGGAGCCTGTTTGCCGAAGAGCAAACTGGCGCTCACGCACTTAATGAATTCAACGTCCAAGCCTCGCATGTAGCGGATGCCAACGTTGATGGGGCTTGGTTAGGATGCGTCCTTCAGTTCCGTCAGGGTGCGGCCACATTTGATAGCAACGTCAAACGACGATTAATGGAGACGTTCACCGAGTGGTTCTGGGTGCCCCCGACCGATGTCTATCAAAGACCTCCTCACCGAATTACAAGTCGGGGCGGGTCCATTTCCATCGAAATCCCCTCACAAACTCGGACGCCGTGGCTTAAGGCGTGGATCAAAGCATCGGGTCTCTTATTATTTCAGGCGCGCACCGAAAGCTGTCCCGTGAGAGTCCAGTGGATATTAAATGCCCTGTCCCGCTTGTTTGCCCTGATTACTGACGACGAGCGTTTTACGCAGGTTTTTCGAGCAGCCCATGGCATCCATGTTCAGCTGTCCTTGTCGAATTGGCCGAAGGAGGGCCTCAGCCCCGCGGGACTCTTTGCCGTGCCACGAACGGACGTACCGGATTTAGAGGGATCGCGTGTGGCTCAGTACTATGGCCCACTCTCACGCACCAGAGAGGCATTTTTGCAATTAGAGGAGGATTTTTTAACACAGTGCCTTGATGACTCTGCATATCTAGGTCATGAGGATCCCTTGCGCCGCACCGTGCGGGATTGGGGTTGGAGTCATCCCGGCATGACATATTTTCCAGAAGGCTGAATGTGACTCAGGTCTGACTTTATTCACCCAAGAAGGGACGACTGTCGTGGACGTAAGTCAACCAGAACTCGACAAGTGGGAAAAAGCGGCCAAAAACCACTGGAGACAGGCCATTCTTCCTCAAGTGCGTAATGTGGACTGGGATTCCCTCGTCCGATCCGTGCTCGCGTACATACATACAGTTCGCGACTCTTCAACCGATTCCTCACCGAGCCACGGCGAACTTGTGGAAGCAGCCTCACGGTTGTTCCGGGAGACGTGGGACTGGATTGGCCCAAGACTGGTGTCACCAAGTGATGCACAGGAATACGTCAAGGCGTTCGAGACTTATCAGTGGATGTCTGAATACCTTACCACCATTCACGTCCTCGCAGCATCCGGGCATCCGCCTTCGATGAAGGTCAGTGACGACGGTAGCCAACACCGGTTGGAAATCGAGCTACCTACCAATGCATACCACGTACATGCACTAAAAGTAACGCATGCACTGCGAAGCTTTGACTTACTACAAGGTCTAAAGATACCGGCGCAAGCATCGAGGGCTCGTGAGATGCTAATCTACGACCACTATCGTCACGCCATCCCCCAGCAGTTGGACCAGTTTCTAGGGCGACGACACCATGGCGTCATTGACGACCGACTCATTTCCCTATGGAGTGGACTTGCCGCCATTGCCCTCCACCGATTTGGAGACTCCGTAGGAGACCTCTCAATCTTGGAGTTCACGTATGGACTGGACAGGTTGACCCATCAAGGATTTACCGCGTGTCGCCAGTTTGTCGACGGCATGACATTTCCCGTATCGGCGCAAGAACCTGCGTCGTTATGGGCTCAACCGTTGGTGCCCATCGTCCAAGGTCGACTGGCATTCTTAGCACCCATGATCACCAACAACAATTTTGGCGGCAACTATTTGGATAAAATCGCTCGGTCTGGAGGAGTTCGCATTCCCGAGACCCTCACTGATGAGGTAGCCCACTGGGTTAGCCGGTTTGGTCCCGTGGAAAAAAACCGTAAGATCGGGGGGAACGGGCGAACGCGGACCGACGTTGATGTGATAGTCGCCGACCCAGGACACAATGTTATTGGCCTCATTCAGTGCAAAGACGCAGTTGAACCAAGGCTGCTCAAGGTACAGAGGGGTCGGGTCGACGACCGGTTGGACGAAGCAGAATCCCAACATGAGGCAACCCGCGACTGGATTTGCCAAACGCCATGGACAGAGGTTTGCCGTGCCCTAGGCGTCACAGGGTTCACGCAACAACCTGAGTTTGTATACGTCACGTGGGTACGGGATTACCCGGGAAGCCTGCTTCAACGGTCCAGCAACACTCCAGTCATCAATTTGTTCCTGGCCAACCAATTTCTGGACCAAGTACAGGACCTGCGTGAGTTTGTCCGATTGGCAACCAATTGGGAGTTCTTTCGTGAGAATGGAGTCAGTCCGTTCCTCAGACCGACAACGCGCTCCCTCGGCCCTTTTGCCATGGAAATCAAACCCGTTGCGCCTTAGCCCAGCACTGCCATCTACGTCCAAAACGGTACCATCTGGGAGTGTACGATGTACTTCACGATGCGGATGGTGGACTATCCGGCCCGAATGTGCATTAAGGCCCCTCCAACCCAGGCGGTATTCCAACCATATTTTGCACAATACAGAGGAGACGCCCATGCCCCGGGTTCGGGGCACCCACACGAATGAAAATGAGGGCCATTGATAGTTCAGGGGCTGTCTAGATGTAGGCCAAAGAACGACGTTTAACCACTATATGTTGTATGCACAATCTTTTTCCAAGGGAGACCCCCCATGCCTCTCGAGAGGCGCACACGCGCATGAAAAAAGGGGGTGGATGGTGCTATGATCAGATTAACCTTCGACCGAGATCGAGTGCACTCTGATGCTGCGAGCTCGCAGAAGAGACGGATTCCGGCCACGTCGAGCACACTTGACTGTTGCGGTCCTCTGATGGGTAGCGTCATGGGAGAGGCTAGCACGTAGAGGAGATTTCTCAGGGTTCCGTGGCCGTCGAAGGATTCTAAACGGAAGGTGATCGGAATGATGGACCCATTAGACGTGGTCGTGACGCATGGAGCGGGGTTGGATATTCATAAGAAGGTCATTGTGGCCACCGTGTTGACTCCGACCCTCACGGAAACGCAATCGTTTGGCACGCTGACGGATGATCTGCTGGCCCTCGCCGATTGGCTGGTGGCCTGCGGCGTGACCCAGGTCGCCATGGAGGCGACCGGCGTGTATTGGAAGCCGGTGGTGAATGTGCTGGAATCGTACGAGTTTGACGCCGTTCTGGTCGTCAATCCCCAGACGATTCGGGGCATGGCCGGCCGCAAGACCGATGTGCAGGATTCGCAGTGGATTGCGTCGCTGCTCCGCATCGGGGCCCTGAAGAGCAGCTACATTCCTCCCCGCCCGCAACGGGAGTTGCGCGAATTAGTGCGGTACCGGACCAGTTTGATCCAGACGCGGGCGCAAGAAACGAACCGCCTCCAGAAAGTGTTGGAAGGTGCGAATATCAAACTCAGCAGTGTGATTAGTGATGTGCTCGGCGTCTCCGGTGACCGGATTCTGAGGGCGTTAGCGGCAGGTGAATCCGATCCCCAGGTGCTCGCCCGGCTGGCCGATGGACGCATTCGCGCCTCGGAAGAGACCTTGGCCGCCGCCTTACGCGGTGTTGTCCAGGCTCACCAACAGCGGATGCTGACCGTGCAACTCCAACATGTTCACTTTCTGGACCAACAGATCGCCCTCCTCAGTGAAGACATTGCTCAGCGCCTCGCCCAGTTTGAGGCGGCTCTCACGCGGTTGGAAACGATTCCCGGGGTGCAACGGCGCACGGCGGAGATCCTCTTAGCCGAAGTGGGAACCAATATGGAGCGATTTCCCTCGGCTCCCCAACTCGTTTCCTGGGCGGGCTTTAGCCCGGGGCAAAACGAGAGTGCGGGCCATCGCCATCCCGCTCGCACCCGCAAAGGCAGCAAAGCCTTACGGACAGCCTTGGTGGAAGCGGGGCAGGCGGCCGGGAAAACCCGCACGTACCTGGGCGCTGTTTACCATCACCTGGCGGGGCGACGCGGCAAGAAACGGGCCGCGATGGCCACGGGCCGCCACATTCTCATTGCCGCCTATGCCATCTTGAAGAATTCCACGGCGATCTACCACGATCTGGGATCCAACTATTTTGACCAGCGCGACCAACGCGCCGTGGTCCGTCGGGAAAGCCGCCGTTTAGAGGCCCTGGGCTATAAAGTTACGCTAGAGCCGAAAGAGGGACAAGTCAGCTAGAGCACCCTCAATATGCGGGGTTGCGATCGCCCAGACTACTAGATGTCGTACCACCAATCTTTTTTTCAGAGGAGACGCCCATGCCCCGCGCTGTGGGGCACTCAGGCCCATGAAAAAAAGTTGTGCTATGATCCAGGAGACCTTCGACCGAGATCGGGTGCACTCTGATGCTGCGAGCTCGCAGAGGAGACGGATTCCGGCCACGTCGAGCACTCAAGACTGTTGCCGGCCCCGGGGAC